>JBCBDL010000009.1:0-49474 GCA_038529695.1 Pseudomonadota bacterium
CTCCAAAGGCGCGCAGATGCCGGGGAATGGATTGGGGTAAGATGGCGATGACGCCAAAGCGCTGGCCAAGGGTGAGCGCCGTCATGACCGCACTTTCCTGAATGCCCAGAACGGGCAGGGCGGTCTGGTCGCGCAGTGCGTGCAGTCCGGGATCACCGAAGCAGGCGATAACAAAGCCGGACGCGTCTGACTGTGCTGCAGCGAGTGCCAGCATCGGCGCGATGGTCATGTCAGCCTCACGCTGGTTTTCGATACCGGCGGGTCCTTCGGCCAGTGTCAGGCATCGGATTGGCGTGCCGAAAGCCCGTAACGGATCAATTGCATTTTCGATGCCTGCCGTGACGGTTTCCGAAGAATTGGGATTGATGACAATCAGCGTCATGCGTCCGGTCGCGTCGCAGACTGAATTTCAATTTGGTAGCCTTCGGGATCGTTGAAGACAAACGCACGGATGCCGATTTCGTCATTGACGAACAGCGCGGACAAATCGTCGAGCTTTTGTTCCTGCGCATAGCGATACCACCCATCCACATCCGGCACCCGGATACATAGCTGCACAGGTTTGACCGGTGCCCATTTATTCATCCCCTTGGTTTCGTCGACCAGCCCTACATGCGCGCCGGGGCAGATCCGGTAGATCTTGCACCATCCTTGGTCAATGGCGAGCGGCAGGCCCATGACGTCTTCGTAAAACCGCATCGCGCGCGGCAGATCGCGGTAGTAAAAGAACGTAATGGCCAGTTGGTTGTCAGTCTGTGCGGGGGGCATTTGCGGTCCTTATGCAACGGGTGCTGTTTGTTTCAGGGCCAAGGCTGGTCTGTCGATCTTGCGCCCGCAACCGGGTGTGCCGTTAAAGTGGCCGTCTGCCACCAGATGCATGCCCCGCAGGAACACATCTGTCGGCCGGCCTTGGACCTGTCGGCCATCCCAAGGGTTATAGCCGACATTGTCGTGCAGGTCGTTTTCCGCATAGGTGACGGTTTTGTTAGGGTCCCAAAGTACGATATCCGCATCCATACCCGGTGCTAACGCGCCTTTTCCGGGCAGCCCGTAAAGTTGCGCGGGGGCAGTTGCGGTCAGCCGCGCGAAAGCCTCTGGCCCGCCGCGCCCTTGGCTGACCGTCGCATCAAACATCAGCGGCAAGCGGGTTTCCAAGCCCGGCAGGCCGTTGGCGATTTCATGAAAGCCGGGATTGGGTCCTGCTGAGAGTTTGCCGGTTTCATCGAAGCGATAGGGCGCATGGTCGGATGATACTATTTGCAGATCACCTTGATCGAGTGCCGCCCAAAGCGCCTCCTGATCCGCCTTTGTCCGTTGCGGGGGCGAACACATCCATTTGCCGCCCTCTAGCCCCGGTTTGTCCAGCACCTCTTCGGTCATGAAGAGGTAATGCGGACAGGTTTCTGCCCAAACAGGCGCGCCGCGTTTGCGTGCGGCGCGGACAGCGGCGGCACCTTCGGACGTGGAGATATGGAACAGCATCACAGGCTGGCCCAAATGTTCGGCGAAATGGCAGATACGTTCCACGGCCTCAATCTCGGCCATGCGGGGGTGAGAGGCGGCGTGATAGCGCGGGTCGGTCTTGCCTGCGGCGATCAGGTCGGCCTTGGCCCTGGCGATGATCGCGTCGTTTTCGGCATGGACACAGACCAGCGCGCCGTGCTGACGCGCAACGGACATCACGCGTAGAATCTGCGCATCGTTCAGTTGGATATTGTAGGTGGTGAACACCTTGATCGACCGATTGCCTGCATCGATCAACGCGCCCAGATCGGCGTCCAGATCAGGCACATCTGTGTCAGAGACGATCATGTGAAAGGCATAGTCGATCATCGCTCCGCGTATTGCGCGCGCGCTGTAATCGGCCATGGCATCCGACAGCTTTTGCCCTTCGGCCTGCGCAGAGAATGAGATGACGCTGGTCGTGCCCCCCATGGCGGCAGAGCGTGTGGCGGTCTCAAACGTATCGGCATTCATCAGGCCCATGCCCGACATCTGTTCGATATGGGCATGCGGGTCGACCCCGCCGGGCATCACCCATTTACCCGTCGCATCAATATCCCGCTTAGCGGCGGGCAAGTTCGGGCCGATGGCCGCGATCTGCCCATCTTTGACCGCCAGATCGCCTGAAATTACGCCATCCGGGGTAACAATTTGGCCGTGCCGAATGTTTAGATCGAATGCGTCGCTCACGCCTGTTGTCCCCTTGCTACGGTTCATGTTGCCTTTTAAACCGGACAATTCGCAAGTGGCAGTCGTTGTCTATTTCTTGGTTTTGTCGTCGCGCGCAGCCGCACGACCCAGCATATGCGCGCCAATTGGCGCGGTCAGCATCAGAAACAGGATGATCGCCACAACGCGCACCGTCACTTCGGTCTCACCGTAGAATATCGCGCCACCAATCAGGATCAGGCTGCTGCCCAAAGTGCCTGCCTTGGTTGAGGCATGCATGCGGGTCAGCACATCCGGCAGGCGCAGCACGCCAATGGCGGCAATCAACGCAAAAAAGCCGCCGAGCAGGAAGAATGCAGAGATGATGATCTCACTCATCAGCAACCTCCTTGCGGCTGGCATCACGGCGTTCTGCATAACGGGCCAGTGCGACAGTGGCGAGGAACCCGACGAGTGCGAGGACCAATGCAACGTCCAAGAGCGCAATGACCCCTTCGCTAATGGCCAGAACGCCGCAAACGGCGATCAAGGTGACGGTCATCATGTCGAGTGCGACAACGCGGTCAGCAAGCGTTGGACCCTTGGCAAGCCGCACAAATGCAATTGCCAAAGACGCGACAACCATGATCAGTGTGATGTCCTTGGATAGGATTAGAAACTCTGCAAGTGTCATTCCTCAAACACCTCCTTGACCAACCGTTCCATCCCGGACTTTAGACTTGCGATGACCTCGTCCGGGTCATCGGCGAACATGGCATGAACGATCAGCGTTTTGCGGTCGGGCGTCACATCCAGGCTAAGCGTGCCGGGCGTCAGCGATATCAGGTTTGTCACCAGCAGAATCTCAATATCCGATTTCACGTCGAGCGGCATTTCAAGGATCGCCGGATTGCTCAGATCCTTCGGTGTGAGCACGTCATAGGCGACGCGAATGCTGGAAACGCAGAGGTCATAGATAAAGAACAGGATCAGCCGCAGGATGCGCCAGGCGCGCAGATAGTATCCATTGTGACCACCAAAGAGCGGTTGCGCGATCCACAACGTCACAAAACCTATGGCGTAGCCCATCGTCAGCTGCAGAAAGGTAAAGCTGCCCCAAAGTGCGGCCCAGATGACAGCCAGTAACAGGTTCAGAAGAAACAGATTCATAACGTCTCTCCCAGTACGGTCGTGATATATGCGCTTGGGTCAAGCAATTGATCGGCGGCGTCTTCGGCGAAGGTGACAAAGGGTTCAGGCATCAGGCCGATCACCATGGTCAGGACGGCCAGTGCTGCGATTGGAACCAGCAGGGCAGTCCGCTCTGGCAGGGTGGCAAGTGCCGGATCGCGTCCGTCTGGGTGGTCTTTCCAAAACGCCTCTGCCCAGATCTTGGTCATTGAATAGATTGTCATCAGCCCGACCGCCAGCGCGATAAAGGCGACAAACCACATCTCGATATCCAATGTGGCCTTGACGATGATGTATTTCGCCCAGAACCCCGACAGTGGTGGAAACCCGGCCAGCGAAAAGGCGGGGATCAGGAAGAGAACAGCGAGGAATGGGCTAGATTTGTACAATCCGCCGATCTGAAACACCTCTGTCCCACCGGTCAGGCGCTTTGCCACGCCTGCAATCAGGAACAGGTTGGCCTTCACAATGATATGGTGGACCAGATAAAAGACCGCGCCCACGATGGCGAGCGGTGTCATCAATGCAAGGCCAAGGATCATATAGCCGATCTGGCTGATGATGTGGAATGACAGGATCTTGCGGAAATCCGATTGCGCCGCAGCGCCCAAAACCCCCACGACCATGGTCAGGCAGGCGACCCACAACAGGATCGTGTGCGTGTAGCCAATGTCGTGGTCAAAAACCATCGTGAACATGCGGATCAGGGCGTAGACGCCGACCTTGGTCAAGAGGCCTGCAAACACAGCTGAGACTGAAAAACTGGGTGTATGATAGGCTGCGGGCAGCCAAAAAAACAGCGGGAAGACCGCAGCCTTTACCCCAAAAGCGACCATGAACATCATCGCGATAACGGTCAGCATGCCCTGATCTTCGACCGTTTCAACCTTTTGCGCGAGATCGGCAAAGTTCAGCGTTCCGGTCATCCCGTAGAGCAGGCCGATACCGGTCAGAAACAGAATGGTCGAAATCAGGTTCAGCGCCACATATTTCACGCCACCGTCGATCTGTTCCTTGTCGCCATTCAGGATCAACAGCCCGAAGGAGGCGATCAACATCACCTCAAACCAGACATAGAGGTTAAACAGATCGCCCGTCAGGAACGCGCCCGTCACCCCGGCAAGAAGGATCTGGAACAGTGCATGGTAGCCCAGACGCTCATGCCGTTCGGCGACATCCCCAAGGGCATAGATCGCCACAGCCAGCCCGGTAATCGCGGTAATCAGCACCATCACTGCCGACAGCAAATCGGCGACAAGCGTGATGCCAAATGGCGCCGCCCACTGGCCCATTTGCCCTGCGATCACACCTTGTTCTAGCACGACGCGCATGAGTGCGATTGCCGCGATCAAACCCGCGGCTGAGCCGAGGACAGAGACCCACCGCCCGTTCGGGCCATTGCGCATCAAAAAGGCAACGATGGCGGTGATAAACGGAATGACCAGGGGAAGGGTCAGATACCAGCTCATGCCTGATCTTTCGGTTCAGCGACGCGCATCTCGTCGGTATTTAGCGTGCCCAGGCTGTAATAGGCGCGCACAGCCAAGATCAGCGCAAAGGCGAAAAGGCCAAAGCCGATCACGATCGCCGTCAGAACCAGTGCCTGGGGCAGGGCGTTTGCCACGGCGCCTACGGGTGCGTCCAACCCATCAGGCACGAGAGGCGGCGCGCCGGGTGTCAAACGACCGCCGACAAAGATCGTCAGGTTCGCCGCGTTTGACAAAAGGATCAGTCCAAACAGGAACCGCAGCAGGTTGCGCCCCATCATCAGATAAACTGAGGCTGCGACCAGCACGCCGATAAGCACAGACAGTAACTGCTCCATCAGCTTGTCTCTTCCAGCGCAAAGACGATGGATAGAACCGACCCCAGCACAACCATATAGACGCCGATATCGAAGACCAGCACGGTGGAGAGCGGCAGGCCCTTATCGTCCTCAGTCTCGCCGATAAACAGCCATTGCCCAGTAAAGAGCGCATCGCCCCAGATCGCGGCCATCACACCTGCCAAAAGGGCAATGCCCAGGCCCAACCCCGCGATGCTTGCCGGATCGAAGCGCAGCGCGGCGCGGGCATCCTTGGTCCCGCAGGCAATCGCATAAACGACAAACCCCGTTGCCGCGATCAGCCCGCCGATAAAGCCGCCACCGGGTGCATTGTGTCCGCGCAGCAGCATATAGGCGGAAAACACCAAAAGCAGGACAACCTGCAGCCGCGCCCCGGCAATCAGGATGACGGAATTCATGTGTTGTCCTTTTCTGGTTTGCTTTTGAGAAGGGCGTAGATGCTGATTGCGGCCACCAGCACCACTGCGATCTCGCCGAATGTATCAAGCGCGCGGAAATCGACGAGGATCACGTTGACGATGTTCTGGCCAAAGGCCTGCGGCCAAGAGGCGGTCTGGAAAAACTCGGTCAGTTCCAGATCAATTGGTCCCGCAGTCACCACCAGCAGCACGGCAGTTGTCGACACGCCCAGACCGATGGCCAGCAGCGCATCCCACGGTCGCGTGCGCAGCGGCTCTGTCCCCATGCCGGGCAGCCTCAGGGCGGCAGCGGCGAAGAGCACGACAATCAATGTTTCAACCAGCAACTGCGTAATGGCGACGTCCGGCGCGCTGTAGAGGATAAAGATCATCGCGATCCCGATCCCCACGACACCCAAGCCCGCGATCGCCGCGATCCGGGAACTTGTGATAGCGGTCAATGCCGTGCCAAGCAGGACCAGCAGGAAAACCAACCAATCTGCGATCGTGACATCAGGCACGTCCAAGGCGGGCAGCACTACATCCTTGACGACCAGTGTGCCCGCAAGTGCAACAAGCGCCGTTGCAAATGTGATGAACATGTACCGGCGCAGTACACCGGTCTGGATCAGGCGCGTCTGCCATTTGCACATCGCCAACAGCCCGGCCAGCAGATTGTCCCATCCATTGTCGAAGCTGGGGCTGCGGTTGACCAGATCGATCAGCATGTTGCGCAGCTGGATTTTGTAATAGTAGATCGTGAAACCCAGCACGAAGGTTGCAACGCTCAGTGCAAGCGGCAGGTTGACACCGGCCCATAGCTGTAGCGGCTTGGCCTCTTCCGCATCACCAAGGATCGCTGCGACGGTCGGGTTGACCAAGCTACTTGCCAAAAGATCTGGGAAAATGCCGAACAGGGCCCCCATCACCGCAAGGATAACGGGGCCGACCAACATCGGCCATGGCGCCTCTTTGATATTTGGCAAGGGGTCGCCTGACTTGCTCCAGAATGGCCGGAATGAGACGATGCCCGCGATGGCGACCATCAGCGCACTGGCGATCAGTACCGATCCGGCCACGAATATCGGTTCTGATGCAACGGCAATAGCACCCGCATATTTCAGTTCTTTCCCGATAAATCCGAGGAATGGCGGAAAACCGGCCATCGACAAGGCGGCAATCCCTGCTGCCGCCGCTGTCATTGGCATGGCCGGTGCCAACCCGAACAGTTTATCGGCGTCGCGCGTCCCGGTTTGATGATCCAAGATGCCAACGACAAGAAACAGTGCCGCTTTATAGAGCGAATGCACAATCAGGAAGGTCGCTGCCGCCGTGATCGTATAGGCAATGTCGTTGCCCAACAGCAATGTTAGCGCACCCAGCGCCATCAATGTCGTATAGGCCAACGCTAGTTTCAGATCGGTCTGTCGCAGGGCCATGACAGACGCAAACACCATGGTAACCGCACCCGCAATCGTCAGCGTCCAGAGCCACACATCTGTCCCGCTCAGCGAGGGATGCATGCGCGCCATCAGATAAACCCCCGCCTTAACCATCGTCGCCGAATGCAGATAGGCGCTGACCGGCGTCGGCGCTGCCATCGCATTGGGCAGCCAGAAATGAAACGGGATTTGCGCTGATTTCGTGAACGTGCCGAGCAGCACCAAAATCAAAATCGGAAGATAAAGCGTGTGATCCGTCAAAATCCCCGGCATCGCGCGAATTTCAGACAATTCAAACGTGCCAGCAACATTACCGATGATGATAATCGCGGCCAGGAGTGCCAGGCCCCCAATGCCGGTCACAAGCAACGCCTGTAATGCGGAACGACGTGATTTCTTGCTAGCATGACCGAAACCGATCAGCAGATACGATGTGATCGTCGTGAGTTCCCAGAAAACAAATAAACCCAGCAGGTTATCTGACAAAACCAAACCAACCATGGCCAGCATGAAACTGGTCAAAAATAACGAAAACCGTGCCTGATGCACATGCCCCGCAAGATAACGGGCCGAATAGAGCATCACGAGCGCGCCAATCCCTGTAATCAGCAACGCAAAGGTCAGGCTAAGTCCGTCAATCAAAAAGCTGACATTCACACCCAGGCTTGGCACCCAAGTCCAAACAAAGCGGAGCGTGTCCCCACCGGAAATCACCGGGAGCATTTGCGAAAAGTAGAAAAATAGCGCGCTTGCGATGACAACGGGCAGCAGCCCAGCGGGGGTTACCCAGCGCGACGATGTTGATGCAGTCACTCGATTATTCCGGGCGGCAAGAGTTTTCTTTAAGATTGCGACATAGTGCCCGGGTCATTTGCGACAACCAAGAGATCAAGAAAGCAGGTCCTCACAGATGACTTTGCCCAACTGCACATATTTTGCCTCAATAACGTCGGTATAGACTTGTAATTAGGCATGTGTCACACAGAAGAAAGACAATCATATTGAAGAAATTGATAGGAAAAACCTATCGAATGATCACTCATGAGCCGGTTACCCAGCCTTCGTCAGTTACGCTATCTGATCGCGCTGTCCGAAGTGCGCCACTTTCGCAAGGCTGCCGATATGCTTGGGATCAGCCAGCCGTCACTGAGCTTGCAGATCGGAAATCTTGAAGACCTGCTGGCGGTGCGGCTGGTTGAAAGGGGCAGGGGGCCGGTGACCCTGACGCCTGAAGGACGCGAGGTGCTGGCGCGCGCGCGACGGGTGGTGGATGAGGTGCGCGGCATCGTCGATATGACGGCGGGTCTGCAATCGGGCATGGCGGGCACGATCAGACTGGGTACCACGCCAACAATTGGCCCCTATATTCTGCCATTCGTTGTTGATCATTTGCATGCCCAATACCCTGAATTGCGGCTTTATATCCGTGAAAGCCCCCCACGTGATCTACGCAATGGTTTGCTGGAAGGCGGGCTTGACGTGATCCTAACGCAGTTGCCTGAACCAGGTGCTGATCTGACAGCGAAACGGTTGTTTCGCGAACCGTTTCTGCTGGCCGTGTCGTCCGATCATGAACTGGCGCAGCATGATGTGATCGACGAGACGACATTGGCGGGCCAGACTGTGCTGTCGCTCGGCCCCGATTACGCGATGCATGCGCAGATTGCGGCTCTTTGCCAGCATCAGGGCGCAATTCTGGCACGCGACTATGAAGGCACCAGTTTGGACGCGCTTCGCCAAATGGTGGGGATGGGGATGGGTGTGGCCTGTCTTCCGCGCCTTTACGCAAAATCCGAGATCGAGGGGCGCGCCAGCAATGTCACGTTGATCCCGTTCCGACGCAGTTCGATGATGCGCACGATCGGTCTGGTCTGGCGCAGTGCATCGCGCGCAGCCATGTTTGAACGTTTGTCAGAGACAGTTGTTGCCGCGGCACGCGAACATCTGCGAAGTGGGCCATCGCCTATCCTGCTGGACTAGCGCGGCGTCCACAAAATCACAAACATTCCGTCCTACGACCAGACCGCTTTGCGGCTACAAGGACGCAGCGTCTCAGCGGTCCGCCGTTGGTGGGACAAAAGCAGTTACCTTCTGCCCGCAGCATTGGAGACCAGGCTGTTCTGATCGAATGGAAACAACAAGGTGGTGTTTTAGGGGTCGAACAGACGCGGTTAACCGCGCCAGCTTCGGATCGGGCCGCAATCCATATGGACGAAGTTTGATCCGTTGTAACGACCGACACCCCCGGCACGACAGGCAATCGCGGCATTTGCCATTTGTGTCGGCGTTCGGCTGGTCAGCCGCAGGTCGGCGGCCTGTCCGCGCATATGCAGCGAATTGCGCGCCACACCAGACGAGCGAGAACGCAGCATATTGTTCGTTTGTGGGGAACGGTAGCCAGACAGCAGAAGATAAGGCTCGTCAGTATCCATCAGATTGAGCGCGGCAGACATGATATCAATAGTGCGCAGGTCCATCTGGACGGCCTCACCTGTCCGCCAGTCCCGCATATGGACGTTTATTTCGCGAACGGCTTCAGCAATATACTCCCCTTCGATCCAGTAGATCGTATCGAGATACTCACCCGTCCGCCCTGAATGCATCCCAATGCGCCGAATATCACCTGCGCCACGCAAGAAACCTGCAGCATTCGAATATGTCGGTGCCGCTGCAACTGCTGAAGCTGCAAAAGCACTCAACAAGCCACGCCGGGAGATACCCGCGGAAGTCTTTTTCATCATGTCTATTGCGCCTGTCCCGTCGCCCATCTTTACCCGCTATCCAGCGGATTTCTGCCATAAGCCCCCAAGATGTGTGAAGTTTATGACACATTTCGATTCGTTGACCAAGAGTTGTTTTACCAGATAGGCGGTTAACGTCAGGCAAATCGGCGAGATTCTGCGCAGAATTGGTAAGGTTTTCAAACCGTGACAGGGATCATGGCTGCAACGGCGCAACACGTTTGTTCTGCATCTTGCCTTCACCCGATTATGAATAGACAGAGGCAAGGTATGGATATTCATACTCACCTCACTGCTTCTGCCGCGTTACCATTGTAAGATATCCAAGTAAGGTTCGTCGTTATGCGACTTTTTCGTCTGCCAAGTCATTTGTTTTTTCAGCGTTTTTTGCCGGTTTTTTTCGCAGCCGTTATTTTTATGGGCTTTGCTGCGCCAGCCCAAGCGCAAGTCTCTGAATTTCGGCAATCTGTAGCGCAGGCCGCTGCACGAGATAACGATCTTGTCGCGTTTTACCGTGCGCGGAACTTTGAGGGTATTTGGAGCACACGTTCTGATCGCCGCCGCCGCAACGCGCTGATGACAGCCTTTGCCGCCGCGGGCGATCATGGTCTGCCAGCAGAACGCTATGATGTTGATGCGCTGATGGCACGGTTGCAGGCCGCCCGAACACCTGTTGAACAGGGTCAGCTTGAAGTCGAGTTGAGCCGCCTGTTCCTGCAATATGCCCGTGACGTGCAAACTGGCATTCTTGTCCCATCACGTGTGGTCAGCAGCATTCATCGTCAGGTTCCCTACAGGTCGCGTCTTCAGACAATCCAGGCATTTGCGCAGTCAAACCCTTCTGCATTTCTGCGGTCTTTGCCACCCAGTTCCCCGGAATATACGCGTCTGATGCGTCAAAAAATGGCGATGGAGCGCTTGCTGGCGGATGGCGGCTGGGGTCCGACCGTGCCAGGCAACAAACTGGAGCGTGGGGATAGTGGTGCTGGTGTTGTCGCTCTGCGCAACCGCCTGATCACCATGGGCTTTCTGCAGCGTACAAATACACAGACCTACGACGATACCGTTGTTGCAGCTGTGCAGCGTTTTCAGCAGGCGCATGGGCTGGCCACAGATGGAACAGCTGGCCCCGGCACCTTGCGCGAAATCAACCGATCTGTCGCCGAACGTCTGCAATCTGTCGTCGTCGCGATGGAGCGTGAGCGGTGGATCAACCGGCCCAAGGGCGAACGGCACATCTGGGTTAACCTAACAGATTTCTCAGCCCAGATCATCGACAATGACACAGTCACTTTCGCTACCCGTTCCGTGATTGGTGCCCGCGAAGACGACCGCGAAAGTCCTGAGTTTTCGGATGTTATGGAGTTCATGGTCATCAACCCAAGTTGGTACGTGCCGCGCTCTATCATCACGAAGGAATATCTGCCGCAATTGCAACGTAACCCGAACGCGGTTCGTCAGTTGATCATAACCGATACGCGCGGCCGTGTTGTTGACCGCAATGCTGTGGATTTTACCCGCTATAGCCGGACCAATTTCCCATATTCGATGCGGCAACCACCAAGCCGTGGTAACGCCCTGGGTTTGGTAAAGTTCATGTTCCCCAACCGCTACAACATCTATTTGCACGACACACCTGCCAAAAGCCTGTTTGGTCGGGAGACCCGTGCCTACAGCCACGGATGTATCCGGCTCGCTGATCCTTTTGATTTTGCTTACACATTGCTGGCGCCGCAGACCTCAGACCCAGAGGCGTTCTTTCAGGCAGAGTTGCGGACCGGACGCGAACGTCGCGTGGATCTGAACGACCCTGTTCCCGTCCATCTTGTTTATCGAACCGCCTTTACTCTGGCTGAAGGGCCAATGCAGTATCGGCGGGACGTCTATGGCCGTGATAGAACGATCTGGAATGCGCTTGCACGCGAAGGGGTGGTGGTTCGCGCTGTTGGTGGCTAAATCTGGCACCGGGGTCTGATCCGGGGGCAGAATGGCACTTTCCATAAAAGATATCGCTGCGGCGCTGGGGGCAGACGCCTTTGGAGCTGTTGATCTTTTTGTCAGCGGCGCGGCAGAGCCTGCCGGCGCAGGTCCGGATGATCTGGCTCTTGCGATGACACCTGCCTACGCAGATGCACTTGCCAAAGGCAGGGCGCGCGCCGCAATCGTATGGTCAGGCGCAGATTGGCAATCCCTGGGGCTTGATGCGGCGATCATCGCGCCGCGCGCGCGGCTGGCGATGGCACAACTGACGCAGCTTCTCGATCAGCCGGTCACGGGGCAGGGCATCAGCCCCCACGCGCTGATCGACGGCTCGGCCCAGATTGGCGCAGATGTCTCGATCGGTGCTTTCAGCGTTGTTGGTGCCGGTGCGATCATCGGTCCGGGCACCATCATTGCCGATCAGGTCACTATCGGGCCGGATGTGGCAATTGGTGCGCATTGTCAGATACATCCTGGTGTTCGCGTGCAGCGCGGCGTGATTGTCGGCGCGCGGGTCATTCTGCAACCAAATGTGACGCTCGGCGCTGACGGGTTCTCTTTTGTCAGCGTGGCTCCGGCGAATGTCGAAATTGCCCGCGAAACGTTGGGTAACACGCCCTTAACAGCGCCCGATGACCCGACATGGCATCGCATTCACTCGCTCGGTGGGGTCGAGATTGGCGATGATGTGGAGATTGGGGCCAATTCAACAGTGGATGCGGGGACGATCCGGGCGACGCGCGTGGGGTCGGGGACCAAGATCGATAACCTTGTGCAGGTCGGTCATAATGTCATTGTGGGCGCGCATTGCCTGCTTTGCGCGCAGGCGGGCATTGCCGGATCGACAGTGATCGGTGATCGGGTTGTCGTTGGTGGCAAGGCCGGTATCGCCGACAATCTGACAGTTGGCGATGATGTTGTCCTGGGCGGGGGTAGCGTTGTTTTGTCAAATGTGCCCGCCGGGCGCGTGATGATGGGCTATCCAGCGACAAAAATGCAGACGCATATTGACAGCTACAAAGCGCTGCGCCGTTTGCCGCGGCTTTTGCGCGATCTGGCAAAACGCTGATCACCTGTTCCAAACGACGCGCAAAGTGACTACATCCCTGCGCGACACGGACGCATAGGGGGGACGTAGATGAGCATCAAAGATCAGGTGATCGCAATCATTGCCGAACAGGCCATGCTTGAACCCTCTGATATTGCACTCGACCAAACGCTCGAAGATATCGGCATGGACAGCCTTGGGCTGGTTGAGAGCATTTTTGCCATTGAAGAGACATTCGATATTACTGTGCCGTTCAACGCCAATGATCCCACCGCGAGCGAATTTGATGTCTCCTCCATCGGCGCGATTGTGGATGCTGTGGCCCAGCTCAAGGCGGCGCAGGGCAAATAGATGCACCGGGTTGTCATCACCGGCGCAGGCACGATCAATCCGCTGGGCGCAGATGTGCCATCAACCTATGTTGCGATGCGCGAGGGGCATTGCGGGATTGGGCCGCTCGAGATTGCAGATGTCGACCGGTTGTCAATCCAGATTGGTGGCCAGGTCAAAGGCTATGACGAGGCCGCGCATTTCAACCGCCAGCAAATCGCGCTTTATGACCGGTTCACGCAATTCACGCTTCTAGCGGCGCGTGAAGCCATTGGGCAATCTGGCCTGCATTTCACAGGCGGATTGGCTGACCAATCCGGCGTGGTGCTTGGCACGTCCGGGGGTGGGTTGAACACGCAAGACGAAAACTATCGTGCCGTTTACGAGGCAGGAAAGAACCGCGTACATCCTTTCATCGTGCCCAAGCTGATGAACAACGCTGCGGCAAGCCATGTGTCAATGGAATGGAACCTGCGCGGGCCGTCCTTTACCGTGGCGACCGCTTGCGCCTCGTCCAATCATGCGATGGGGCAGGCTTTTAGCATGGTGCGTTGCGGCATGGCCAAAGTGATGGTGACAGGTGGGTCCGAGGCGATGCTGTGCTTTGGGGGGATCAAGGCCTGGGAAGGCCTGCGCGTGATGTCGAAAGATACGTGCCGGCCCTTTTCCGCAACGCGGAGCGGCATGGTTCAAGGTGAGGGGGCAGGTGTTTTTGTCTTTGAAGACTACGAACATGCCAAGGCGCGCGGGGCCGAGATCCTTTGCGAGGTGGTAGGTTTCGCGATGTCATCGGATGCGGCCGACATCGTCATGCCGTCAAAACAGGGCGCCGCCAGGGCAATATCGGGTGCTTTGAAAGATGCCCGTCTGCCGAAAGAGAGTGTGGGTTACATCAACGCCCATGGAACGGGGACGGCAGCGAATGACAAAACAGAATGTGCCGCAGTTGCGGATGTTTTTGGCGCGCATGCAGATACATTGATGATCTCATCGACGAAATCCATGCACGGGCATCTGATCGGCGGCACCGGCGCGGTTGAACTTTTGGCCTGTATCATGGCGTTGAAAGACGGAGTGATCGCGCCCACAATCGGGTATGAGGAGCCAGATCCGGAATGCGCGCTTGATGTCGTGCCGAATGTCGCCCGCGATGCGAATGTGAAGGTGGCACTGTCAAACGCCTTTGCGTTTGGTGGCCTCAATGCCGTTCTGGCACTGCGCAAGCATTAGCGCTGCGCTTTATTCCTCGACCGTGATTGTGCCTTCAAATCCAGCGGTAAAACCGGTCAGCGAGACATCCAAAACAACTTCTGTGCTGGGGTCTGCAGCTGGAACCAGCCGGATCGTCGCTACATTTCCGCGCCTGAATTGCTGTACTTCAGCTTCGGTAAAGCCAAGGCGAGCAACACATCCGGCCGCGTTGCAAAACGTGAACGGATACCGTCGGGCATTTGCGCCATCCACCGCGAGCGTCAGTTGTTGCGTCAACAACGTCTCTAACGGAACGACAATTGTCGCCCCGGCGGCGGCACGTGCACCTGGCGGTAGGCGGAAAAGGTTAAACTCGGCGACCGCAACGCCTTCGTCATTTTCGAGCAATTGATAGAGATTGCACGGGTCACTCTGGCCTTCGGGCGCCTTGACGCAGCGCATCTCCCAATCACCAAATTCTTGCAATACGTAAGGTTGGCCGATCTGTGGGCCAATCGGTTCACCAAGGCTCAGATCTGCAGGTGCACCAGCGGCTGCGTCGTCCTCGGTCGCGTCTGTCGTCTCTTGCGCCGTGGCAACGCCACCAAGCGCCAAAAGCATTGTCAAAATGAAGAGGTGAAGGGTACTGCGCATCGATAAAGTCCTTTGTTCTTTGCAACGCGCTCTAGCATGGGGACCCGCCCGTGTCAGCGCCAAAACAGGCTGATCTGGCGGTTCCTTGCTCACGATTTCGC
Organism: Pseudomonadota bacterium; assembly: GCA_038529695.1. Lineage (GTDB taxonomy): Bacteria > Pseudomonadota > Alphaproteobacteria > Rhodobacterales > Rhodobacteraceae > Yoonia. The sequence continues at coordinate 15,074 of JBCBDL010000009.1, forward strand.
GGGGCCATCAACAAGAAAAAGGGCCCGATTGGACCCTTCTTCATGTTCTCCCTGTCGGACTTGGCCGACTAATTGCGCAGAAAGCTACGCAATGGCCTTGCGCCCGTCAACAGGGAATCTTTGACAAAACTGTTACGAAAGCGGCAACGATGACGCCAAAAAAAACCGTGCCCGAAGGCACGGCAAGTCTAACAGGGAGGAAGTATGCCAATCTGCGCAACGGCGGCAGACCGGCGTGGCTTTAGACTGGCACGAAATGGTTAAGAATGTATTTTGATTGAAAATACTATGGGGACTCCAACACATGAGCGATCACATCTTTATGGGTGGCGGCGGTGACGCCTATGGCGCGCCGCAAAAGCTGCTGCTGGACAAGGCCAATCGGCACGGGCTTGTTGCCGGCGCGACCGGTACCGGAAAAACCGTGACGCTACAGATCATGGCAGAGGGGTTCTCTGCCGCAGGCGTTCCGGTGTTTTTGTCGGATGTGAAAGGGGACCTATCAGGACTTGCCGTTGCGGGTTCAGAAGACTTCAAGCTGCATGAGGCCTTTGCCAAGCGTGCGAACACAATCGGACTTGACCTTCAATATGACAGTTTCCCGGTGACATTCTGGGATCTTTTTGGTGAGCAGGGCCATCCAATTCGCGCCACCGTGGCCGAGATGGGCCCACTTTTGCTGTCACGCCTAATGGAATTGACAGAGGTCCAGGAAGGGGTGTTGAATGTTGCCTTCCGTGTCGCTGATGAAGAGGGATTGCCGCTCCTTGATCTCAAAGATCTGCGCGCGCTCCTCGTCTGGGTCGGACAGAATGCCAAGGATCTGTCGTTACGCTATGGCAATGTCGCCTCTTCTTCGGTTGGTGCGATTCAACGGCAACTGCTTGTGCTGGAGAACCAAGGCGGTGACGCGCTCTTTGGTGAACCCGCGCTAGAGCTGTCTGATATGATGCGCACCCGTGACGGACGGGGTGAGATCAACGTTCTGGCCGCCGATCAGCTGATGGGCAGCCCGCGTCTTTATGCAACATTTCTGTTGTGGCTTTTGTCGGAACTTTTTGAGGAACTGCCTGAAGTTGGCAACCCCGATAAACCCAAGCTGGTGTTCTTCTTTGACGAGGCGCATTTGCTGTTTGACGACGCGCCTAAAGCGCTTGTCGACAAAGTAAAGCAGGTCGCGCGGCTTATCAGGTCCAAAGGGGTTGGCGTCTACTTCGTGACCCAGAACCCCGGTGATATCCCCGAAGATGTACTGGGCCAGTTGGGCAACCGTGTGCAGCATGCGCTGCGCGCGTTTACAGCCAAGGACCGTAAGGAATTGAAAACCGCCGCCGAGACCTATCGTGATAACCCGGCCTTTGAAACGGCACAGGCCATTCAGGAAGTTGGAACAGGCGAAGCAGTGACATCTTTTCTGGATGCCAAAGGAATCCCGGCCATTGTTGAACGCACGCTGATCCGTCCGCCATCTTCACAATTGGGTCCCATTGATAAACCTACCCGCAACGCGATCATGGCCGCATCAGATATGGCTGGCAAATACGACCAGACTGCCGACCGCGAAAGTGCGTTTGAGATGTTAGGCAAACGCGCCGAAGCCGCAGCCGCAGCCGCTGAAGAGGCTGAAAAAGCAGAAGCCCTGCTTGAGGAAAAAGAGCGCGAATACAAAGCAGCACGTCGTTATGAAGGTAGCACGCGCACATCCTCGCGCCGCTCCAGCAGGTCATCGTCTGATGGGTTTGGCAGTGCCTTGGCCTCCGTTGTCGCCAAAGAGCTGAAGGGTACGACGGGTCGCCGTTTGGTCCGGGGTATTCTGGGTAGCCTGTTCAAGGGGCGCTGACCAGGCCCGCGCAATCCTATTCAAAACGGAACGACGCCTGCACCGATACCGCTCAATGTGCCGGAATGCAGGCTTAAGAGGTGTGGGTTTTTGCGACAGAATTCTCATTTGGCGCGTGTCGCGAGAGCGGTGAAAAGGTCGAAAACCCAAACGCCGGCTTGCGCGCCTACATCAAAGCCTTGTCGCGATCACTGCAATTCCCGTCTCAATGTGGTCGTGGCTCAACCAGGCTGGCGTTCCGCCCAACCCGCAAAGATACGTTCAAGCGCGACAACAACGTAGTAGAGCACGATCCCAAGGACCGCGAGCGCGATGAGAACCGCGAACATCAGCGGATAGTCGGAATTGGTCTTGCCGCTGTCAAACAATGCGCCAAGGCCGCGCCCATGGGGGCTGACGATTTCCATCAGGTTCGTGCCAATAAATGCAAGCGTGACCGATACTTTCAGCGCACCAAAGAATTCTGGCAACGTCTTGGGTAGCGCGATTTTCCAGAAGATGGTTGTCTGCGACGCCCCCAGCGAACGCAGAATATCGCGGTATTCAGGTTCGAGCGTCGACAAACCGATCGAAACGGAAACCGCGATTGGAAAGAACGATATCATAAAAGCGATCAAGACAGTGTTAAAATCATGCGCTCCAACAAACATTAGCGCAACGATGGGCACGACAGTTGCCTTTGGGATGGCGTTGAACCCGACCAGAAGTGGGTAGAGCGCATCTCGCATGGTCCGCGAAAAGCCCATGATCATGCCAATGGCGGTGCCAACAACAATGGCCAGCAACAGGCCAAGCACGGTCCGCCACAATGTCTGCCAGCCCATCACCAGGAACAGAGTCCAATATCGCTCATAAGCGGGGATCAAATCGCTTGGCGACGCCATTTTGTAGTTCGGCCATCCCATCACCCATACAAGCGCTTCCCACAGCGCAAGGAAGATGATGATCGCAACACTAGGAACGACAATCTTGCGCAATGTCGGGTTCATGACGCCGTCTCCTGCGGGGCCCGCCCCTGTGCGATTTCAATCTGATGCCGCAAGGTGGCCAGCCGTTCCGCCGCCTCGGCTGTGTAAAGGTCATCAAGCGTGGGTTTCGCAGACCTTTCAATGTTCATAACATATTGTGTTCGTGCAGGGCGGCCTGACAGAACGACCACCTGATCGCCAAGAAAAATCGCCTCACGCAAATCATGCGTGATGAGAACGGCTGTAAATGGCTCTTTCTCCTTCACCTCATGCATGGTCTGCCACAGATCCTCGCGCGTAAACGCATCCAGCGCGCCAAATGGTTCATCCAAAATCAGCACATCTGGTTGATGCACCAAGGCCCGACACAGTGAGGCCCTCTGCCGCATCCCACCTGACAATTCGGAAGGGCGTTTGTCTTCAAACCCTTCAAGACCCACCAGCCGCAACAAGTGCCTTGCGCGATCTTTTGCAGCTTGCCCTTTCAACCCGCCCGGCACGATCTCAAGCGGCAGCATCACATTTTGCAGGATCGTCCGCCATTCAAGCAGTACGGGGTTCTGGAATGCCATACCCACCGTTGACCGCGGTTCCTTGACCAGTTGTCCGTGCAACCAAACCTCGCCCTCATCGGGGTGCATCAATCCTGCTATCAGGCGGGTTAATGTGGACTTGCCGCAGCCCGAAGGGCCAACAACTGCGCAAAACCCGCCCTCTTCCACGGTCACTTCAAGACCATTGAGCACCGGTAAGGGGCCAGCTGCCGTCGCATAAGCGTGGCGCACGTTCTTAATTTCGATGAGCGGAGACATGAAAACCTTTGGCAATGATGGGGGCGTGTCGCCCCCATCGGTCTTTCGTTTACTTCAGCATAAAGCCGCCATCCGGCAAATAGGCATCCGTAAAATAAAGGCTCGCATCGGGCTCGCCCTGGAAGTCATAGACGATCTTGATCTGCTCAATCGCCGCGGCCATGCGGGCAGCGTCAATCATGCCCATACCATTCGCTGTTGTGTAGTCCGTGACGACATTGGCATTGATGGCGAGCTCTAAACGACGTTGCTCCAGCGCCGCGTCCGCAGCAGGGTTGCGTTCGATCAGTGATGGGATCACCGATGCCGGATCGGCAATCGCGTCTTTCCAGCCCGCAGCGACAGCCGTCAGAAAGCCAGTGACCACGTCAGGGTTCGCTTCCGCAAACTCCGTATTCACGATGATTGCGTTGCCATAAAGTTCGAGCCCATAATCCGCCATCAGTAGGGTTGAGATGTCGTCCTCCGGCACACCAAGGCGCACCAGGTTGAGGTAAGAGCTGAACGAAAAGCCGGTGATCGCCGCGACATTGCCTTCGGCTAGCATCGGCTCACGCGTGGGAAAGCCGACAGGCTCTACCGTGATTGCATCCATGTCCAAATCGTTTTGTGATGCAAAAATGGGGAATTGCGCCCAGGCACCGTCGGGTGGTGGGGCGCCCAGCACCTTGCCTTCCAGATCGGCTGGTGTGGATACACCCAAAGACTGGCGACCAATCACGGCAAAGGGCGGTTTGTCATAAACCATCATCACCGCCGTCACCGGGGCGCCGGGGTTCTGGTCCAAAAAGCGGATCAGGCTATTGATGTCCGCAAATCCGATCGGGAATGCGCCCGTCGCGACCTTTGGGATGGCGTCCAAAGACCCAGAGCCCGCAGTGATTTCAACGTTCAAACCATTTTCTTCAAAATGGCCGTTATCAATGGCGGCGAAGTAGGGCGCTGATGGTCCTTCGAACTTCCAATCCAGCGCGAACGGCACATCGGTCGCATGTCCATCTGCCCAAACGGCGGATGCCGCTACGACCGCAGCAGCTGCAAACGTCACAAAAGTCTTCATAAGTTATCCCTTGTTGCTTTCTTTCTTTTTTCAGATCGAACGTAAATCACAGACATGCTGGAGTGTCGTCCCTTACGCACAGGCCCATCTTTCATCATTGATGTTTTGCCAAAGGTTGCACAAGAACGGGGCAACACGCACGTATTTTGTGCAAGTAGTGCCGATCCGCCTTTATGTCCAAGTCGTGGGGGCGTCAGGAACAAGTCAGAAAACAGCAATGTTACGACGGCTTCTTGCCTTCTGGCGCGTAACACGAGCGAGCTCTGGAACGCGACAAGTCCAAGACGACCCATGCGAAAAATGCAGCAGGCGCGCAAGCGCCGTACCGCATCGATGTCTGTCGATGCTGACCAACATCGACGAGGGGGGTGAAGCGGACCGTTCGATCAGCCCTTGCAGCATTGCATCTAACCCTTATGCAACCCAATGTGCAGCATCAAGTGGTCGGGAGGGTGTGATGATTACTCCCCAATCGCGATGCCTTCACGGCGTGGGTCGGCACCGCCGCGAAGCTGATCGCCAATTGCGATCGCATGTAAGCCGGAATTCAGGCCGCGAATGTTCACTTCATATCCCAACGCGGTTAGCGGCATTGCAAAACTTACCGCATCAGTGCCTTCCTCGATATCGTAGGTGCCAAAACGGTTGACCAGATGCGGCATGGAGACAGCTTGTTGGACATCCATGCCCCAGACCAAGTGGGCCATGATCGTTTTGGCGACATAGCCGATGATCCGGCTGCCACCAGGGCTGCCGATGACGAGCACCGGCGCGCCAGCTTCGGTCACGATGGTGGGGGACATGGATGAACGCGGGCGTTTGCCCGGTTCAACCCTGTTGGCAATGGGGTAACCATCGTTATGCGTTGCAAAGGAAAAATCAGTTAGCTCGTTGTTCAACAAGAACCCGCGGACAAACAGGCGTGAGCCAAAGCCGTTTTCAATTGTGGTGGTCATCGACAATGCGTTGCCAAAGCCGTCCACGATCGAGATATGCGAGGTTGAGGGAAATTCGATACTGACATCATCGCCCCAAACCTGCGCGTGGTCCCAAGCGGGTGCGCCTGGGCTGACCTCCGGCAGTGCCACGAATCCATCCGTCCGGTCGCCTTCAATCAGGCCAGCGCGTTCTTCAAGATAAGCTGGATCAACCAGACCTTCGGTTGGCATCGGGACGAAGTCACTGTCGGCCATGTAGCGACCCCGGTCGGCAAAGGCGAGGCGTGATGCATCACCGATCAGCCGCCAGGTATCCGCATCTTCGGGATCGTCAAAGACAAAGTTGTCCATGATCCCAAGGATCTGCCCGACCGTCAGCGCACCGGACGAAGGCGGACCGATACCGCAGACCTCATAAGACCGGAAATCGACGCAGACCGGATCACGTTCAATCACATTGTAAAGGGCAAGGTCGAGCGTTGACAGGACGCCAGGATTGCCTTCGGCATTGCGGATTGTTGCGATGATATCCTCTGCAATCGGGCCGGTGTAGAACGCATCCGTGCCATTTGTCGCAATCTGACGCAGCGTGTCGGCATAATCCGGGTTCTGCAAGACGCTGCCTTCGGCAATGGGTGCGCCATCTGGAAAGAAATAGGCCGCCGTTGCCGGAAACCGCTGCAGCCGCTCCGCATCGCTAGCGACAGATGCGGACAAACGGGGTGATACGACAAAGCCATCTTCGGCCAGCGCAATGGCTGGTGCCAGCAACTCGCCCCAATTGGCGCGACCCCACCGCCTGTGTGCGTCCTCCATCAGTTTTGGGGTGCCCGGCGTGCCAACCGACAGTCCGCCGACCACGGCATCGAAGAAACCAAGCCGTTCGCCGTTTTCATCCTGAAAGAGGGTGGGCGTTGCCGCCAGTGGCGCCGTTTCGCGACCATCAAGTGTTGTGATCTCACCTGATGCGGCATCATACCAGACAAGGAACGCGCCACCGCCCAAGCCGGACGATTGTGGCTCGACCAGACCCAGCACGGCTTGTACCGCGACCATTGCGTCGGCAGCGGTTCCACCATTTGCCAGAACATCCGCACCTGCCTCAACCGCAAGGGGGTTGGCAGCGACGACCATCCATTCCTCTGCCGTGACCGGCACGCCGGCCGTCTTGGCCGCCAGCGCATCCTGTGCCGCATCACCGAGGTTTTCGAAAGCCGAAATACCGGTATCCTCTTCTGGCGCTACAGCATCGGCGGCTTGCTGAGCGGCACCAGGTGTGACGAAAAACAGGGTCAACAAAAACGATGGGAACAGATGGCGTAAGGTCATGATCGTCCTCATTCTTCATGTGAATGGGATGACAATTGACCCAACGTCAGCCAATGGCAAGGTCAGAGCTTGCGGATCTTCAGCGTCGCGATCCGGTTTTCTGCTTTGCTGAGCACCTCAAACCGGAACCCGTGGAACGAGAATACCTGGCCTTCCACAGGGATCATCTGGGCCTCGTGTATGACGAGACCGGCAATGGTGTTGGCCTCATCATCCGGCAGGTTCCAGTCATGGGCACGGTTCAGATCGCGGATCGTCATCACGCCATCCACGATATAGGCACCGTCTTCGGTCGCGGCGATCTGGTCTTCTTCATGATCGTCGAATTCATCGGCAATTTCGCCCACGATCTCTTCGAGGATATCCTCCAACGTGATCAGCCCCTGCAAGCCGCCATATTCATCCACGACCAGCGCAAAATGCGTCTTTCGTTTCAGAAAGTTGCGCATCTGGTCGTCAAGTGTTGTGGTCTCCGGCACGAAATAGGCGGGCATGGCCACCTTCATCACGTCAAATGCCGCCAAACCTTGGGCATTCGGGGTATCGCCCCCTAACAACTTATGCATCGCACGCAAAAGATCCTTTGCATGGATCACGCCGACGATGTTTTCCTGATCGTCCCGAAACAGAGGCAGCCGTGTGAACGGGCTTTTGAGGATCTGCGCCAGAATATCTTGTGGCGGGAGGGCGGCATCCAGCATTTCGATGCTGGAACGGTGCAACATGATCTCTTCGACCGTGCGTTCGTTCAGATCGAGCGCTCCGAGGATCCGGTCGCGGTCTTCTTTTTCCACGATCCCTTCGGAGTGGCCCAGTTGCAAGGCGCCGGCGATTTCTTCACGGACCGCAAGGATGTTGCTGTCTGGATCGGTGCGCACACCGAAGACATAAAGCACGCCGCGTACAAGATACCGGACCGCCGCCACGATGGGCGAAAAAACCAGCACGACAGCCCCGATCGGCGCTGCGACGCGGGATGCGACCGATTCAGGATATGTAATCGCGAATGTCTTGGGCAATACTTCTGCAAAGATCAACACAAGCAGTGTCATGATCAAGGTTGCCGCCGCGACCCCGTTTTGTCCAAAAAGTTTGGTCAGCACCGCAGTCGCCAAAGACGTGGCTAAGATGTTGACCACGTTATTGCCCAACAGGACCGAACCGATCAGGCGCTCATTGTCTTCGGTGATCTTGAGCGCGCGTTCCGCCCCCTTGGACCCTTTGTCTGCGTTTGACCGCAGCTTGCCGCGCGATGCCGCCGTCAGTGCGGTCTCAGAGCCAGAAAAGAAGGCCGACAGGACAAGAAGGATCAAAATTGCGCCGGCGGTAACCCAAAATGCGGCGTCGAGTGGGGCGGTTTCCATCAGATGCTTTCACGCGATATCATTGTCGTTATGTATTCTTGACCGGGCAGCTTCAAGTCTTGGCCGGTTTTGCAAGCGGGTGATTTTCCAAAACCAGCTCTTTGAGCCGTTCATCAAGAACATGTGTATAAATCTCGGTCGTGGCCACATCGGCATGGCCCAGCATTGTCTGGATTGATCGTAGATCAGCGCCGCCTGCCAAAAGATGGGTTGCAAAGGCGTGGCGCAGCGTATGGGGCGTCACCTTTGCTGGAGAGACGCCGCCCTTAACAGCGAATTCCTTGATCAGCCCAAAGAACCGATGTCGCGTCAGATGGCCTGATTTGGCGCGTGAGGGGAACAAAAATTTCGACGGCGGCAGGCCTTGCTGCCGCGCGGTCTCTTCCGCGGCATCGCGCGCGATGAGATAGGTGGCCAAGGCCGCACGGGCAGGGGGTGAGAGTGGTACCAGCCGTTCCTTGCCACCCTTACCGCAGACCAGCAGCATGCGCGGGTCACCACGGGCAGCCGAGACCGGCAGGCTGACCAGTTCCGTGACCCGCATGCCGGTCGCATACAGCAATTCCATCAGACACGTATTGCGCAGCTTCTCCTTGGGCGAATTGCGTGCCGCGTCCAAAAGTGCATCGACCTCTGCAATATCCAACGTTTTGGGCAGGCGCTTTGCGCGCCCGGGTCCCTTGATCTGGATTGCGGGATTGTCGGCGCGCCAGCCCTCCTCAAACGCAAAGCGATAAAGCTGTTTGATGGCCGAAAGACGCCTGGCGCGGGTGGATTTGGCAAGCCCCTCAAGCTCACAATCGATCAGATAGTTTTCGATGTGATCTCGCGATACCGTCGCGAAATGGCCGGATTTGTCGGCAAGCCATGATGCAAAATTCTGCAGATCTCGGGCATAGGCCAGTTGTGTGTTGGTGGCCGCATCCAATTCTGCGGCCTGTGCCTCAAGAAAGACCTGTATCCAGCGGGTCATGGGCGGTGCATCTGCGGTCACGGGCTGCGATCCAGTATCATCAATTGCAATGCCGCCCGACGCGCAACATCTTCCAGACCAACGGATCGCATCAGGCTCAGCGCATCGGTAACCAGACGGATATCGCCGGTATAGCCCTGATTGAATTGGGCGACAGCGCGCAGCAGCGCTTCACCTAGCTTGTTGTCTGCGACGAGCGCCTGAAGCGGGGCAGAGGGCGGTGTACCATTAAAAGCGGCCTGCAACGCGATCTCTTGTGATGTCGTGACGCGTACCTGTTGCGGCACACCACGGGCCAGTGCGATGAGAAACGGATCATAGCCAAGCCCAGCCTCTTGCGCGGCAATAGCGACGGATTCGTAGTTTGGTGATAGCAGACCGGCATCAAACGCGATTTCTGCTGCCTCGCCGCTTAACGGCAGTTCTTGCAATTCTGCGGCATAAAGTTTCGCAAATTGCACTTCTGTGCGCGCCTCTTGCATCGCGGCCCAAGCGGCAGGCAGGGTGCGCATCACCGCAACGGGGTCTCTTGCTGCCAGCGCAGCATCGAATTGCTGCACGGCCTCTGCACGATCCCAGACGCCGCCAGATGCGGCGGGTGTGTTCGCCGTGTAGAACTTTTGCAACCTGTTTTCTGAGATTGCCCCATGTCGGGCCAGACGCTCAGCGGCTTCAAGCTGTGATTTCCAGGCCGTTGTGGGCCGCAGGTCGGCATGCGCAAACGCAAGCGGCAGATTGGCCGTGATCAGCGGCTCACCAATCGCTTCATGCATGCGGAACATCAAGGGGCTGACACGGGCAGGCGGATCAAGGGGTGGCTTCCCTTCGGACAATTCCGGGTCAAGAAAGCGCGCCAAAAGCATTTCTTCCTGATCCGAGATATCACCTAGCGCACGATTTGTATTCAGCGTGAGCGCAGCTGCTGCCCAATCGCCGTTGCGTGCGAGACAGAATATGCGGGCGGGATAGGTGGGGGCAACCGACGGCGTATCACGCATCACATCGCATACGCTGTCCTCGCTACCTGTGAGCAGTGCCACGTCGAACCAACGGCGGAACAGGGCAATTGTGTCAGGATCAGCCTGTTCAATCAAAGACTGCGCCGGCTCCAACGCGCCGAGGTCGAGCAATTTATCGACACGCGCCAGAAACAGCGCGCCTTCCGGACCTGCATCAAAGGGTGGGTCCGCCTCAGCCAGCATTAACACTCGCAGAAAATCCTGGATCGCAGGCAATGTTTCGACGCGTTCGGCCCTGACAAGTGCCACAAGCGTCGCCTCATCGCTTTGCGACCAGATGGTGCGGGGCAACCCAGTGACGTCGGATGGCAGCAGACCAACCGGGTCTTTTGACGGGCGGTCCAGCGGTGTTACCGTTACTGCGGGTGTGCTGGCGGTGCCAGCAACCGGAGCTTCCAGCACGCGCGAGCGTTCAACGCTTTCCGACAGCCAATCAATGACCGATAGCGGCGCATCATCTTCGGCAAAAACCGCGCCGCCAGCCATACACAGCATGACTGTAAGTAATCTAGTTTGTTTCCAGCGTGACAGGACGGGTCACCTCTTGCGACGGGGCTGCGAAGTCAGCCGGAAAGAAAACAGGTCCGACATAGGCATATGCGACCAGACAGACCCCAGCCAAAGCAACCAAAAACACCAGCAATTTAATGAGACGCCACATTACCTGCCCCAGCCTTCCAATTCTGCCTCAATATGTGGTCTAAATGCCACCTTTGTAAGCCATTATATATGGCCTTTTGCGCAAGATCACGGCATTCATTCATTAATTTTCGCGTTCGGCACAGCTTGGCCGTATTCAGGGGGCAAAACCGCATGACTATGGGGCCAAATTACCATCTGCGCCGCACCATCGTGCTGGTGGGAATGATGGGCTCTGGCAAAACAGCGATCGGACGCAATCTAGCGGCACGTCTAAATGTTTCTTTCGTGGACAGTGACGCCGCGATCGAAGAGGCCGCAGCACTGACAATCGGCGAAATCTTTCAGCGCGATGGTGAGGCGTTTTTTCGCGAACGTGAGGCTGAGGTGCTGCGCCGCCTGCTGTCGGGGCCGCCAGGGATTGTTTCGACCGGCGGTGGCGCTTTTCTGGCCGCCCGCAACCGTGAAGCTATTGCCGAGATGGGTGTCGCACTTTGGTTGGACGCTGATCTTGACACGCTTTGGGAGCGGGTGCGCCACAAAGATACGCGCCCTTTGCTCCGCACGGATGACCCCCAGGCCACGCTTGCTCAAATCTATGCCGAGCGCACACCCGTCTACGCCGAGGCCGGTCTACGCATGCCCGTTCTCGGCGATGCAAGCATCGAAGAGACGACCCAATCCGTGATCAACATGCTCGCCTCACGCGCCGATATTCTGGAGAAAGCACAATGACCGCTACCGTCCACGTGGATCTTCCCGGACGCGCCTACGACATTCTGGTCGGGCCAGGTGTTTTGGCAGGGGCGGGCGACCAAATTGCCGCAATGGGGGGACGCAAACACATTTGCATCATTACGGATGAGACCGTAGCCGCCTTGCATTTGGCAGACCTGCAAGCTTCTCTGAATGCTGGCGCGTTGACCAGTGATGCATTGGTCTTGCCCGCAGGCGAGGCGACAAAATGCTGGGCGCAGCTTGAACGCAGCGTCGAATGGCTTTTGGCGCAAAAGGTGGAACGCGGTGATGTGGTCGTCGCCTTTGGCGGCGGTGTGATTGGTGATCTGGCGGGTTTCGCGGCTGCCATCTTGCGGCGTGGCGTGCGTTTCGTGCAGATACCGACCAGCCTGCTTGCGCAGGTCGACAGCTCTGTCGGTGGCAAGACCGGTATAAATTCCCCAAGTGGTAAAAACCTGATCGGCGCATTTCATCAGCCCAGCCTTGTGCTGGCCGATACTGCGCTCTTGGGTACGCTGACTGCCCGTGATTTCCTGGCCGGTTACGGCGAAGTCGTCAAATACGGGTTGCTTGGGGATGCCGCATTCTTTGATTGGTTGGAAGGCGCAGGCCCGGCCTTGGCTGCCGGCGATATGGACGCACGGGTGCGGGCGGTAACGCGCTCTTGTCAGATGAAGGCTGATATCGTTCAGCGCGACGAAACCGAACAGGGGGATCGGGCGCTTTTGAACCTGGGCCATACATTCTGCCATGCGCTTGAGGCCGCGACTGGATACTCCGACCGGCTTTTGCATGGGGAAGGGGTTGCGATCGGCTGCGCGCTGGCGTTCGAATTGTCGTCGCGTCTGGGACTTTGCAGCCAAGAGGATCCGAGCCGTGTGCGGGCCCATCTGCGCGATATGGGGATGAAGGTGGATATCGCCGATATCCCTGGCAACTTGCCTGATGCAGATGGATTACTGGATTTGATGGGGCAGGACAAAAAGGTGCTGGACGGCAATCTGCGTTTCATTTTGGCACATGGGATAGGTGATGCGTTTATCACCTCTGATGTGCCAAAAGAGGCCGTGCGGTCACTGTTGCAGGACGCGCTAATGCAGCGCTAATCGCGGCCATCGTCAAACAAGTTGATTCCATATTTCTTGGCGAAATTCAGGAAGAGTGGCACCTCCATCACCATCAGAGTTATGATGGTGAAGACGGCCCAATTTGTGTTGAAAAACAACAGGCTGAAATCCACACCTGATCCCCAGAAAAGTGCGCCCGCCGTGGTCAACGCCAAAGCAGATAGGACCAGATCAATCGTCATGATCCGGTTGAGTGTCTTTTCCGCAATACCGGGATAGATGCCCAAATAAGCAATGGCGAGGATAACGCCATTGATGATCAGAACCTGAGCTTCGGGCGAGATGTCCATGCGCGCCTAGAAGGGAATTTCATCATCCATGTCGCCACCACCTGCCGGGGCGTTACCGCCGCCGCTGCCGCCGTAGCCACCGTCATTTCCGCCATATCCGCCGCCGCCATAGCCACCACTTCCGCCACCGCTGTAGTTGCCGCCACCGCCGCCTTCACCACGGCTGTCGAGCATGGTCAATGTGCTACCGATCCCTTGCAAAACAACCTCGGTCGAATAACGGTCCTGGCCGGATTGATCCTGCCATTTGCGGGTTTGCAATTTTCCTTCGATGTAAACCTTGGAGCCCTTGCGCAGATACTGCTCTGCCACGCGGACAAGACCCTCTGAGAAGATCGCGACGGAATGCCATTCCGTCTTTTCGCGGCGTTCGCCGGTATTGCGATCTTTCCAGGTCTCCGACGTCGCGATGCGTAAATTGGCAACTTTTCCACCGTTCTGGAATGTACGCACCTCGGGATCCGCGCCGAGATTACCGATTAGTATGACTTTGTTTACTGATCCGGCCATGATGCCACTTCGAATCCTCTTATTGCGTTTTCGTTAACCTACATTTGTCCAAACAAGGTTAACAGAGGGTTCCTGCGTCTATGGGCTTGGTTGTTCGGCCCAAAAACACTAGGTTAAAGCGTGTCGAAAGGCTGGAGACCATTTCTATGCGTCATTTCAGAACAATCGGCAGCGTCATTTTGCTGCTCTCAACGTCAAGCGTCAGCGCGCAAGAACAAGTCTCAACCATGTCGCGTACGGGGCTTTTACAAAGCCAGACTGCGGTCCTTGATGGGCGGGCATCGCAGCAATATGCAAACTCGGTGCGTTTGCAGCCGCCGCGTGATGATCGCTTTGACGCCGTACCGCAGTATACCGGCTCATATCGCGGACCCTATCTTGCTGAGGCACGTCAGGCTGCGACCCGCCATGGTGTGCCCGTGGATTTGTTTTTGCGCCTTGTCCAACAGGAAAGCGGCTGGAACCCCACCGCGCGCTCGTCCAAAGGGGCGTTGGGGCTGGCGCAATTGATGCCCACAACCGCGCGCGCATTGGGCGTTGATCCATTGAACCCACAGCAAAACCTGGACGGTGGTGCACGATATCTGCGCGCGCAATATGAGACATTTGGCACGTGGCGTCTTGCGCTGGCCGCTTATAATGCGGGGCCGGGTGCTGTGACGCAGTATCAGGGCGTTCCGCCATACGCTGAGACGCAAAATTATGTGCAAGTGATCTGGGGTCGTTAAGAATTACCTTCGCCTTAAGGATCACTCTGCCGCGATTTGGATGACGGGTTCCATCTCCGTCAGGTCCTGATCGCTCAGGTGGCATTTGATTTGATGACCATCCGCCAGAATGCGCACGGGCGGCACCTCGCGCTCGCACAGGTCACCCACTTTCGATTTCCAGCGGCAACGCGTCTGGAACGGGCAGCCGGTGGGCGGGTTCATGGCCGAAGGGATATCACCTTCCAGCACGATGTGTTTCTTCTCCACGCTCGTATCAGCAATCGGCACGGCCGATAGCAGCGCTTCGGTATAAGGGTGATAGGGCGGGGCAAAGACCTGATCGGTTGACCCAAGTTCCACCACATGGCCCAAATACATGACCATCACCCGGTCGCTGAGATAACGCACGATAGACAGGTCGTGGCTGATGAAAAGCAGCGTTGTCTTATGCTCGCGCTGAATTTCCATGAGCAGATCGGTCACGGCCGCCTGGACCGAGACGTCGAGGGCTGAGACAGGTTCATCTGCCACCACAATCCGCGCATCACCGGCGAAAGCACGCGCGATTCCAACACGTTGCTTTTGCCCGCCGGATAGCTGGCGCGGCATCCGGTCGGCAAAGGCGCGGGGCAGTTTGACGAGGTCGAGAAGCTGCAGCATGCGGTCTTTACGCTCGGCGTCGTTGGCACCGATGCCGAAGATTTCCAGCGCACGGATAATCTGCCGCCCGACCGTCATGGAGGGGTTCAGCGTATCGAAGGGGTTTTGGAATACCATCTGGATGTCGGCGACAGTTTTTGTGTCGCGGTTTTCAATGGCGGTTTCCCCGATGGAGCGGTTATCCAGCAGAATTTGTCCGTCGGTCGCGGTCTCTAACCCCATGAGAACCTTGGCAAAAGTGGACTTGCCACAGCCAGACTCGCCGACGATGGCGAGTGTCTCACTTTCCCGTGCTTCGAAGCTGAGGGTCTCGTTGGCTTTGACGACCTTTTTGTCGCCGCCGCCGAAAAGGGCATTGGCCGCAACCTCATAGTATTTCTTGAGGTTATCCATCTTCAGGACAACCGGCCCTGGTTCAGGTTTCTCTGTTGTTTCAGAGACTTGCAGCGGGGCGTTCCAGTCGATTTCCTTGAATTTCAGACAGCGCGTCTGGTGCCGGTCATTGCCCGGAACGGCCTCCATGGGGATGAAACCCGCGTCGCAACGCCCGGCTTCGAAATAGTCGCAGCGGGGGCCAAAATTGCAGCCATTGGGTCGTTCATGAGGCAGGGGAAAGTTGCCGGGGATAGCGACGAGGGGGCGCGCGTTCTTGTCTGCGCCGGGTAGTGGGATCGACCGGAAGAGCGCTTGGGTGTAGGGGTGCTGCATTTCGTCAAAGACGTCTTCGATACTGCCACGTTCGACGGCTTCGCCGGAATACATCACGCAAATCCGGTCGCAGGTTTCCAGCACTAACCCCAAGTTATGGCTGATAAAAAGCATGCTGGTGCCGTATTTTTTGCCGAGGTCCTTGACCAATTCGACCACGGCGGCCTCGACCGTGACATCCAGTGCTGTGGTGGGCTCATCAAGGATCAAAAGCGACGGATTCGCCATCAGCGCCATCGCGATCACGATGCGCTGTTGCTGCCCGCCTGAGAGCTGGTGGGGATAGCTTTTCAGCATGCGTTCAGGGTCGGGGAGTTTGACGTCGGTGACGACTTCAAGGGCCCGCGCGTAGGCTTCTTTTTCGCCGATGCCTTCGTGGATCATCGGGACTTCCATCAGCTGTTTGCCGATCTTCATCGCTGGGTTCAAAGACGCCATAGGCTCTTGATATATCATGGCAATTTCGCTGCCGCGGATGTCGCGCAGGCGTTCTGGCGACATCTCGCACAGGTCTTCGCCCTTGAACTTGATGGAGCCGCCGACGATGCGGCCGTTCACGCCGAGATCCTGCATCACGCCAAGCGCGACGGTGGATTTGCCGCAACCGGATTCGCCAACCAGTCCGAGGGCCTCGCCGGGCATCACAGTGGCGGAGAAGTCCATCACAGCGGGGATTTCGCGGAGCCGGGTGAAAAAGGAAATGGACAATTTGTCGATTTCAAGGATGGGTTGGGACGGGTCTGGGGTGGCCATTAGCTGCCTCCGAATGCGGTGTATTCATTGCGTACAGAACCTGTACAGATCCTGTACGTACAGTGTGTATGGTGCGCGGCGCTCATCAGTCTTTCAGACTTTCTTCGCGCAGACCGTCAGCCAAGAGGTTCAAACCTAACACAAGGCTCATCAATGCAAGCGCCGGAGGCAAAGCCGGGTGGGCGAAGACGAGGAGGAGTTTGCGCCCTTCATTGATCGTTGACCCCCAATCGGGGCTTTCGGGCGGCAGGCCGAGGCCGAAGAAGCCCAAGGTCCCCAGAAGGATCGTCGTATAGCCGATGCGCAGGCAGAAATCGACGATCAGCGGTCCGCGCGCATTGGGCAGGATTTCCCAAAGCATGATGTACCATGGGCCTTCGCCACGCGTCTGGGCGGCGGCGACATAGTCGCGTGTGCGCAGATCCAACGTCAGGCCCCGCACGATCCGGAAGACGGTGGGGGCGTTCACGAAGACAACCGAGACGAAGACGACCAGAACGGTGATGTCGAACCCGTCGAGCCACGGCGGCAGGAAGTTGATGACCGTACCGCGCTGGTTGATGACCGACAGGTAAAGCCAGCCGAGGATACCCAATACAGGTATCATAATCGCCGTGCGTTTCGCGGGTTGTGTGTAGTAGCGCGAATTCAAGAGCACGAACGCAAAGATGATCGGAAAGAAGAACAGGAACGCCGCCATGTAAGACGGGATGCCAGTCAGCACGATTTCTGGCGTCACCAGCAGATAAAAAAGCAGGATGACCGGAAAGGCGAGGATCAGGTTTGCCAGGAACGACAGGATCGTATCAAGCCGACCTGCATAATAGCCTGCAGGCAGCCCCAACGTGATCCCGACCATGAACGCAAAAAGCGTGGCCAGCGGTGCAATGGCGATGACGAAGGTTGAGCCTGCCACCATGCGGCTGAAGACGTCGCGGGCAAGATTGTCACCACCAAGCAGGTAGTGCGGTAGCACGCCTTCGGTCCCTTCGGGCACGGGGATGCCGGGCCCCTTGTTCTTCAGACCTGAGACCTGGCTGAGGTAATCGTGGGTGGCGATCCAGTCGAAGACGCCGAAGAAAAACGCCGTGAATACCCAAAACATCACCAAAGCAAAACCGATCATGCCGACTGTGCTGTCAAAGAGCTTGCCATAAAGACCCAGCCGCCGTTTGTACCTGATCGAGACCGCGAAAAGCGCAACAAGTGCAATCCAGACCGGTAGAAAGCGTTTGGCGATCTCGCCTACGATACCTGCATTACCATAGCCCATGAAGAAGGGGATGATTATGTAGGCGAGCGCCGATCCTGCAATGGCTATCAGCAGGTATTTGTTTGTTGTCTCAAGCATGCCGATCAGTCCGCCGCGTGATTGTAGCGTGCCATCGGGATTGGCTTGCAAGGTCACGGGGCCTGCAAAGAAGGTCATGACGGATTGGGCAACGACCGAGGTGAGAAACAGGATGACTGAGATCCCGAAGATGGGGTTGAGGATGGTGCCAAGGCTGCCGGTCCAGGTAAGCGGGTCCATGTGCCAAACCTCCTTTATGAAATACGAATGCGTGGGTTCAGGAAGACATAGCCGATGTCAGAGATCAGCTGTGTCAGAAGCACCACGAAGACGGAGATGACGGAGACGCCCAGCAGCATCTCGATATCGTTGTTAGAGGCCGCACGGACCAGTTCCCAGCCAAAGCCCTGATAGGTGAAAAGCGTTTCAACGATGACCACACCATTTAGCAGCCATGGGATCTGGAGCATGATCACCGTGAAGGGGGCGATCAGTGCATTACGGAGTGCGTGTTTCAGCACGATCTTGGGGAAGCTCACGCCTTTCAGCCGTGCGGTCCGGATATATTGCGCGGTCATGACCTCGGCCATGGAGGCGCGTGTCATCCGCGCGATGTAGCCCATGCCGTAAAGCGCGATGGTAATGACCGGCAGGAAGAAGTTTTCAAAGGTCGCGTCTTGCACCGCGCTGCTGGCGGAACCTTTGAACCATTGCATGCCAAAGGCGGAGGTGGCGAAAAGAGCGATGAAGACAACACCCGAGACATATTCGGGTGTGGCGGTTGAGACGATGGATGCGGTCGACAGTGTGCGGTCGGTCCGTGATCCTTCGCGCATGCCCGCCAGCACGCCAACGATCAGCGCGCCGGGGACCATCACGACCATGACCCAGAACATCAGCTTGCCGGTATTGGCGAGGCGGGTGGGCAGCACCTCGCTGACATCTTCCTTGGCGACTGTCGAAAAGCCCCAATCGCCTTGCAGAATACCGCAAAAGCGCGGTGCCTCTGCCACGGGTTGGCCGGGATCGACGCAACGCCCCCGCCATTCACCATCGGTCCCTTCAATCACGTAACCGGGCACGACGCCCAACCATTGCCCGTATTTGACGGGCAGCGGTTGCGAATAGCCGCGATTGGCGAGCCATGTTTGCACGGCGTCATCGCTCATCCTTGCATTACCCTGGGTTTTGGCGAGTTTTTCCAGATTGGGCGCAAGGTTCGTCAGCCAGAAGACAATGAATGTCAGGCATAAGGCCGTGAGGATCATCACCCCAAGGCGGCGCAGAATAAATAGTCCCATCAAGACCCCTGTTGGTCGTTTTCGGGCACGTTGACCCAGGTCACACCCGCCGTTTAGCAGCGGTGCATGGTGCGAAAAGGGCCGCTTCCAAGTGGAAACGGCCCGATTGTGATTTTAGGCGGCCAGCGCGATCTTGTAGATCTGCGGCAGGTACGCGATATGCATATCCCAGCCAACAAAGCCCGGCTTGGCATGGCGGTAGAGCGAGCGCCAGTAAGGCTGGATCGTCACGCCTTCGTCGCTCATGATGGCTTGCAGCTTACCCATGGTTTCGCGGCGCGCATCCGCATCGGCGATGGAGTTGGCTTCGGCAAGAAGCGCGTCGAACTCTTCATTCGCAAAGCCGGATTCGTTCCACGCCTCGCCAGAGCGATAGGCGAGCCCCAGGATTTGCGTATCGAGCGGCCGGTGGTTCCAGTTGGTCGAGCTGAACGGATATTTCGTCCAGTCGTTCCAGAAGGTGGAACCCGGAATGATGGTGCGTTTGACGTTGAACCCGGCATCGCGCAATTGGGCTGCGACTGCGTCGGTCGTGTTTTTGCGCCAGTCATCGTCGATAGACACGATTTCCATTTCGAAATCGGCCATGCCGGCCTCGGTCAGCAGTTCCATCGCCTTGGCCGGATCGTATGGCAGACCTGGTACGTCGGCCCAGGCCGGGTGCATTGGCCCCACATGCTGGTTGCGTGCCACTTCGCCCAGGCTAGAATAGCCTAGTTCCAGACAAACGGCGTTATCGACGGCCATCGCGATGGCCTGACGGACACGTTTGTCAGCATAAGGCTGCACACCATCCACTTCGGCCAATTGATTGGGCCGAATGGCGATGGTGGCACCAGATGCGACTTCGGAGCGTTCCCAGCCGATGCCTTCGAAGACTTCGACAAAGTCACCGACAGTTTCGTAGGTCATGTCGACCTCGTCTGCTGCTGCCGCGGCCACCCAGGCAGATGGGTCCGTGCCGTAGTCGATATATTCGATCCGGTCGAGGAAGGCGCCTTTGCCTTCGGCGTACCCCCACCATTCGTGGCCTTCGTTCCGGACGATCACGCCTTTCACGCCGACCTCGAGGCTTTCGGGGATGTATGGGCCGGTGCCGACCGGATTGTCGAGCATCGCGTCAGCGTTGAACCCTGCAGGCACAATGGCCGCGGGGTAATCGGACATGCCTGCGATCAACGAGATGTCGGATGCGGGCAGGTTGAGACGCACGGTGTGGCTGTCGACAACTTCGATACCGCCATCAATGGCCATATCGGTGGCAGCGTCGATCAGCACGGCAAAGCGCCCGGCCATGGAATTGCCTTCGACCGTCTTGTCACACCAGCCTTCGATATTGCGGGCGACGTCTTCGGCGGTGAATTCGGTGCCGTCATTCCACATCACGCCGCGGCGGACGTTGAGGGTGTATTGAGTGGCGTCTTCGTTCACTTCCCAGCTTTCCAGCAGCATCGGTTCAAAGGAGCCGTCGGAATTGTATTCAACGAGGTATTCCAACCAGCCGGCGGTGAAATACGCGATCTGGGTCCAGTCATAGGTGCGTGGATCTTTGAGCGCGCGGACCTCCATCTGCATGCGCATCGTGCCGCCCTGTTGGGCGTGGCCCGCAGCATGGGCCGGGGCCGTCATCCCTAAAAGGCCATATGCGGCGCTTGCCGTCACACCCAGCGCTGTCGTGCGCGACAGAAACTCGCGGCGGCTGAGTTTGCCGGCCTTGGCTTCTTCGGCATACATCAACGCGGCTGGATGGATTGGTTTGTGCGATTGCGTCATTCTGTTCTCCCTGTGACACATTTTTATTGTCGGAGTTCAGCGCCGATCGTCCCGGACAGTGGCGGCTGGCTTCCGTCGGCACCATTCCGCACATTTTCCGGGCGCAGGTCAACCGACGCTTTTGTCAAACATTTGTTAAAAGCGACATCTCATAGGGCGAAATGCGACATCATGGCACTTGCGTCCCAAAGCGCTTTGGTGCCGCGCTGCAGCAAATTGATACGCTTAACGTCGTTTTCCCGTACCGGTCCCGCGTCGAAAAACCGAGGGCGTTTGTCCTGCTTTTTCCTGAAAACTGCGCGTAAAATAGGCCGCTGACTTGAAGCCCAACTGCTTGGCAATGTCCTGGACCGGCGTTTGGGTGTCGCGCAAAAGGATGCAGGCTTCAAAATGGATCCTGTCATTCAGCAGTTTCAGGGCAGAACGCCCGCATGTCTGCTGGCATACGCGGGTTAAGTGAGTGGGTGTGACGTTGAGGGCCGCAGCATAATCGGCCACGCTGCGATCAGAGGCGAAGTGCAGTGCAATCATCGCGGTATAGCGTTCGACCAGCTGACCGGCGGCGGAGCTGCGCCGCTTGTCGATGCTTGCCGGGTCGCGGGATTGTAGCTGTCGCTCTACAAAGATGGCAAGCAGGCCGAGATGACAATTCGCGGCACGATGGTCGCCGCCCGGTTGCAGCTCACGTTCAATGGCTTCCATGTAGCTTTGTAGCTCTTTTTGCGGTGCCACGTCGCGCAGGCGCAGGTGAAAGGACGTGTCGGGCCAGTCTTTGTCATCTGGCAATGTCATGATCTGGCCGAACACGGTGGGGCCAACTTCGAGCCCATAGATCGTGTTTGCCGGAATGTAGATCAGGTTGTTGGGGCCGTAGCCGCCCGTCAGCCCTGCGACGGTGATCCGCCCTTGTCCCTTTGTGATATGGATCAAGCGCGGGGTGGCATGGCTGCGCATTGCTTCAGTCCGCCACTTCGATGCCGGACCGCCAAACGTCAACGTGGCCAGCGCAAGCGCTGGGGTGATGTCGCTCATCATGGTCATCAACTTTGCCTCAATGTTGATTTTTGACAAGTCTGGCCAGAAAGCCGTTTGGAATCAATTGGCTGGGTGATCGGTAAAGCGCAGTGTTGCGGATATGTCAGCCGTTGCGATGGGCAGGTTATGCCAGTTCTTGTGGCGGGTGCGAAACCAGGTCCGCTGGCGTTTGGCATATTGGCGCGATGCCACAATGGCTGCTTCGCGCGCTTCGTCCAATGTCAGCTCGCCCCTCAGATACGCAATGAGTTGAGACGCGCCGATGGCCTTGGATGACAGATGGTCTGGGTTCCAGTCCGGGCGCATGGCGCGGGCTTCGTCGAGCGCGCCATGCGCGAGCATCAGATCAAAACGCCGCGCAATCCTTTCGTTCAACCAGTCTTTGGGCGCGTCCAGCGTGATGGCGACGGTTTGATCCAGCGGTAGGAGCGGCGGTGGGGTTGCGTCTTGCCAGTCCGCAAGACTGCGCCCCGTGTTTTGCAGGACCTCCCACGCGCGCTGCACCCGCATGCGATTTTGGGTGTCGATCCGTGCGATCGTTTCAGGGTCGAGTGCGGCAAGCAAGTCGGACAGGGGCAGAGTGTTGGCATGGATGCGCAGCGCGTCTGGTGTGGCCGGTATCGCGGCCAGACCTTGGGTGAGCGCGTGAAAGTTCAGCCCCGTGCCGCCGACGATGATCGGGCGTCTGCCATCGTGAAGATAGGGTGCGACGTCGCGCACCCAGTGACCGACCGAATAATCCGCATCGAACGAGACATGGCCGTAAAGTGCGTGGGGCGCCTCGGCAAGGTCTGCATCATCCGGACGGGCTGTTAAAATGCGCCAACCATCAAAGACTTGCAGTGCATCCGCATTCACGATGACCCCGCCTTGTGTCTTGGCGATCCGCAGCGCCAAAGCCGATTTGCCCGATGCTGTCGGACCCGCAATCAGCACGGGTTGGTGGGGGGATATCCTGATCATGGTGCCCTTACTGCAAGGTCCTTGGATTATGAGCAAGCGGCCATTGAACCCCGCCCCTTTTTCCGACATTTTGCGCGCCAATAACAAAGCGCATCAGGGGGACGCCATGACCGATACCGAGACCACGACGTATAAACGTGTGATGCTCAAGATTTCGGGGGAGGCGCTGATGGGTGATACGGCCTTTGGCCTGCACCCGCCGACCGTCGCGCGTGTCGCCAAAGAGGTGAAGTCGGTTCATGACATGGGCGTTGAGATTTGCATGGTCATTGGCGGTGGCAACATCTTTCGGGGCCTGCAGGGCTCCGCGCAAGGGATGGAGCGGACGACAGCCGATTATATGGGGATGCTGGCCACGGTGATGAATGCGCTCGCGATGCAGTCGGCGCTAGAGCAATTGGGCATTCATACGCGGGTGATTTCGGCGATTACGATGAATGAGGTGGCCGAGCCCTATATCCGGCGACGGGCTGTCCGACACTTGGAAAAGAAGCGTGTGTGCATCTTTGCGGCCGGGACGGGCAACCCGTATTTCACGACCGATACAGCCGCCGCCTTGCGCGCGAGCGAGATGGCCTGTGAGGCGATCCTGATGGGCAAGAATGTGGATGGCGTCTACGACAAAGATCCCAAGAAGCACGATGATGCGGTGCGTCTTGATAAGATCGGCTATGACGAGGTGCTGCAAAAGCGGCTAGGGGTTATGGATGCCAGTGCGATTGCGCTGGCGCGCGACAATGATCTGCCGATTGTGGTGTTCTCGCTTGATGAGCCGGGCGGGTTTCGGGGCATCATGGCGGGTGAGGGGACGTATACGATCGTTGAGGATTAAAAATGTGCGGCTTCGCCGCATGTGATTTTCTGTGCCTCCGGCGGCGGTATTTTTGAACAAAAGAAGATGGCGGATCTGCACGAAATCTGCGGATATCCTGACCTATACAAGTGCTGCGCCATCGCGTAATAGGTTCAAAAGCCGGGCAAAGCCCGCACGAGGAAGAGCAAGAAGATGTCTGACGATTTTGAACTTGATACCGATGATTTGGCCCGCCGGATGGATGGCGCGATTTCTAACCTGCGTACCGAACTTGCGTCATTGCGGACAGGCCGTGCGTCGGGGTCGATGCTGGAGCCTGTGATGGTGGATGCCTATGGCGCGATGACCCCGATCAATCAGGTTGGCACGGTGAACGTACCGGAGCCCCGGATGGTGACGATCAATGTCTGGGACAAGGGGCTGGTCGGCAAGGTCGAAAAAGCCATTCGTGAGAGTGGGTTGGGGATCAATCCTCAGATGAATGGCACGATTATCATGCTTCCTATTCCAGAGCTGAACGAAGAGCGACGCCGGGAGCTGAGCAAGGTTGCCGGGCAATATGCCGAAAGCGCGCGGGTTTCGATCCGCAACTTGCGCAAGGATGGCATGGATCAGATCAAGAAGGCCAAGGCCGATGGGTTGTCTGAGGATGACCAGAAATTCTGGGAAAGTGCCGTTCAGGAATTGACCGATGATCATATCGCCAAAGTTGACGAGACGCTAGAGACGAAACAATCCGAGATCATGCAGGTCTGACAGGCCGTAATTAGCAAAGGGGCCACCCATGCCCAAGGATGCAGACCCAAAGACAAACCCGGCCCATGTGGCCATCATCATGGATGGCAATGGCCGTTGGGCGCAAAAGCGTGGGCGCCCGCGCTTGTTTGGCCATCATGCGGGTGCGCGGCGGGTGCGCGAGATTGTGAAGGCCTGCCCGGATCTGGGTGTGAAGTATCTGACGATATTCGCCTTTTCGACTGAAAACTGGAAGCGGACGCAAACGGAAGTGGCCGGGCTGATGAGCTTGTTCCGCAAATATCTGGAACGTGAAGCGCAGGAGCTTTTTGAAAGTGGCGTCTGCGTGCGGTTCATTGGCGACCGAATCCGGCTGGATGAAAAGCTGGTGACACTGATGGATGATCTGGAATTGCGCACAGCGGACAATGACCGGGTACATCTGACTGTGGCGTTGAATTATGGCGGTCGGGATGAGGTGACGCGGGCGGCCAAGCGGCTGGCCTATGAGATTGAGCAGGGGCGGCTGACCCATGAGGATGTAGATGCAGAGACGCTGTCGAAGTTCCTTGATACCCACGTGTTACCGGATCCTGATCTTGTGATCCGCACCAGTGGTGAGGCGCGGATTTCGAACTTTCTGCTCTGGCAATCGGCCTATGCGGAATATGAATTCATCGATACGTTGTGGCCGGACTTTACGGCAGCGGAATTTGCGAAAGTGCTGGCCAATTATGGCGGGCGCGAGCGGCGATTTGGGGCAATCCTGGCCTGACAATGACACCGCCACCTGCCAATCCAACCAAGTGGGATGATCTGACCGTCAGGATCGCCTCAAGTGCGGCGATGGTTGTGGTGGGTGCTGTGGGTGTAATCCTGGGCGGTGTGTGGTTCCAGATGATGGTGGTGTTTGTGAGCGCTGTCATGATCTGGGAGCTCTGGATGATGATCCGGCCCAACGAGCCCACGAAGGGGATGTTGCTGGCGGCATTGGCGGCCTCGGTCATGTCGGGGCAATTGGCCCAAGGCAGCAATTGGGGCTTCTTGCTGTTTCTTGTTGTGCCGCTGATTGGGATCACGCAGCTGAAGACTGAAGCGAAGACGTTCTTTATCTTTGCGTTGGGCATTCAGGTGGCGGGTTGGGGCCTTGTCCATTTCCGGGTGGATTATGGGTTTACCTGGCTGCTTTGGCTGATGTCGGTGGTCATTGTCACGGATATCTTTGGGTATTTTGCCGGTAAGTCCATTGGTGGGCCGAAATTCTGGCCCAAGATCAGCCCCAAGAAGACGTGGAGCGGGACGGTCGCTGGCTGGATCGGGGCAGGCATTGTCGGGTTTATCTTTACGCTGCTGACCAATGCGGGGGTCTGGGTCATCCTGATTTCCATGATCCTGAGCTTTGCCGGACAAATGGGTGATATTGCGGAAAGTGCCCTGAAGCGGCGGATGGGGGTCAAAGACAGTTCGACCCTGATCCCCGGTCATGGCGGACTGTTTGACCGGTTTGATGCGCTTTTGGGTGCGTCGCTGTTCCTGATCTTTGTCGCTGATATCGTGGATGTGCCGGGGGTTGTCTTTTGAGGCGGATCACGCTGTTTGGGGCAACGGGATCGGTCGGGCAAAGTGCGATTGACCTGATTGCACGCGACGATCAGGCTTATGATGTTGTAGCGTTGACGGGTGGTCGCAATCTGGAACAGTTGGCCAAGGATGCGGTCCGATTGAAGGCCGATCTGGCGATAACCTGTTATCCTGAATGCTATGATGATCTGAAGGCACTGCTTGCAGGCAGTGGTGTTGAGGTGGCCGCAGGGCCGGACGCGGTTGCCGAGGCTGCATCACGCCCTGTTGATTGGGCATTGTCGGCGATTGTTGGTGCTGCCGGTCTCGTGCCGGGTTTGGAGGCGCTCGCACATGGCACGACGCTGGCGCTGGCCAACAAGGAATCGCTGGTGACGGCTGGTCCGTTGCTTTTGGGGCGGGCAAAAGCGCATGGGGCGACTGTGCTGCCGGTCGACAGCGAGCATTCGGCGGTTTTTCAGGCGCTTGTGGGCGAGCATATGGCGGCTGTTGAGCGCGTGATCATCACCGCAAGCGGCGGTGCGTTTCGCGATTGGCCGATTGAGAAGCTGGCGACGGCGACCTTGGCCGAAGCATCGAGCCACCCCAATTGGGATATGGGGCAGCGGATTACCATCGACAGCGCGTCGATGTTTAACAAAGCCATGGAACTAATTGAGACAAAAGAGTTCTTTAACGTCTCACCCGATATGATCGAGGTGTTGGTGCATCGTGAAAGCCTGATCCATGCGATGGTGGGTTTCAACGACGGGGCGCTGATGGCGCATGTGGGCCCGCCGGATATGCGCCATGCAATCGGCTATGCCCTGCATTGGCCGGAACGAAAAGGTTTGCCGGTGGAACGGTTGGATCTGGCGCAGATCGGCAGTCTGACCTTCGAGGCGCCGGATGATGCGCGCTATCCAGCACTTGGGATTGCGAAACGCGTGATGGAAGAGGGTGGATTGTCAGGCGCCGTGTTCAATGCCGCAAAGGAACGCGCACTTGATGGCTTTATCGCGGGCGAGATCGGGTTTTTGGATATGTCAAAGGTGGTTGCCGCGACGTTGGACAAAATGTCATCTGCGGATGGGCTGCAAAATGCCGCAATCACCCTAGATAATGTGCTTGAGACAGACCGGCTGGCTCGTATTCGCGCGGGCGAGGCCATCAGCCAATTGGGATAACGCTTTGGATCTGATGCAATTCGTGCCGATGTTCGGCAATTTCGCCTTTATGATCGTGGCCTTCGTCGTCGCTTTGTCGGTCATCGTCGCGATCCATGAATATGGTCATTATATCGTCGGGCGCTGGTGTGGAATCCATGCAGAGGTGTTTTCGCTTGGCTTTGGTCCAGTGATTTACAGCCGCAAGGATAAACGTGGGACCGATTGGCAGATTGCCGCTTTGCCGTTGGGTGGGTTTGTGAAGTTTCTGGGCGACGCGAATGCTGCGAGCGTGGGCTCTGATGGTACGGTCAGTGAAGCGGATATGCGCCGCACGATGTTGGGGGCCCCGCTTTGGGCGCGGGTGGCTACGGTTGCTGCGGGGCCGATCTTCAACTTTGCCCTGGCAATTGCCATCTTTGCAGGGTCGATCATGTATCAGGGGCGTGCGGTGACGCCCGTTACGTTCGGCGAACTGCGGGATTTACCACCAAGCTACACCACAGAACTGCAGCCGGGTGATGTGTTTGTCGACATTGCCGGTGTTCCATTCGACGACCCCGACCGTGAAGGCATGCTGATTGACGCGTTGCCGCTGGAAGAACGGTTGGAGTATCGCGTGTTGCGCGATGGACGAGACGTTGTTGCCGAAGGGCCGTTCCTGATGCCCACGGCGGTTGCGAGTGTCAGCCCGCGGTCAGCTGCTGACGACGCCGATCTTAAGGTTGGGGACGTGATTACCGCCGTGAATGGTGCACCGATCTTTGCGTTTCCGCAATTACAGGAACTGGTGCTGGCCGCCGAGGGAGCGCCGCTTGAACTGACTTTGTGGCGCGACGGCGAAGAGTTGAGTGTCACGTTGCAACCACGAGCCACGGATGAGCCGCGCCCTGGCGGCACCTTTGAAACGGTGTACCGTATCGGGATAACTGGACAGTTGTTCTTTGACGCACAGACCGAGGCCATCGGGCCGCTTGAGGCGATACAGATGGGGGCGGATGGTCTTTGGAATACTGTGACAACGTCATTGTCGGCACTGAAGCATATTCTGTTTGGCCAGATTTCGACCTGCAATCTTTCGGGGCCGGTCGGCATTGCCGAAACCAGCGGGTCGATGGCCGAACAGGGCGCGCAGAGTTTCATCTGGTTCATTGGGGCTTTGTCGGCGGCTGTTGGCCTGATCAATCTTTTTCCGATCCCGGTGTTGGATGGCGGACATCTGATGTTCTATGCTTATGAGGCCGTGGCACGCCGCAAGCCAAACGAACGGGCCGTTCAGGCATTCATGTTTATTGGTCTGGCGCTGATCCTGTCGCTGATGTCATTCACAATTCTCAACGATACCGTGCTTTGTCCCTAGGCTGCGCCCGTTGACAGTGCGATTTCGCGCAATCTGGATCATCGTCGGTCAAAGTTTTCTTCCCGTTTTCAAAACCCGCATATGATGCGTTTGCTGTTTTGACATCCCCCTGCGGAGCGGCTACTCCGGCGGGGACTGGGACGTGAGACGGGCGGAAAAATGAAAACAATAGTCGAGCAGGTCAAGGCGCTAAGCCGCAACATTCTACAGGGGTTTTGGATTGCGCTACTGGTGACATTTTGCGCGGCCAGTGCCGTTCAGGCGCAAACTGTCACAGTCAACAACGTGACGATTGAGGGGAACCAACGCGTGGCCGATGGGACAATCCTGACCTTCGGTGGGATTGATGTCGGCGACACGCTGAGCCTGGCAGAGCTGAACGATGTCGGCCAGCGCATTCGCGATTCCGGACTTTTCGAAAGTGTTGAGGTACTGCCCCGGGGACGTGGTCTGGTCATTCGAGTGGCAGAATACCCCACGATCAATCTGATCAATATCGAAGGCAATGAGCGTCTGCGCGATGCGCAGCTTTTGCCAGCCCTGCAGTCGCAGCCGCGCCGCGTCTTTAATCCAACACTGGCCGAGGCGGATACGGCCACAATCACGCAAGCCTATGCACAGCAGGGTCGGATTAATGCCATTGTTACCCCGCGGATTATTCGGCTACCCGATAACAGGGTGAACCTTGTTTTTGAAGTGATCGAGTCCGCGGTGACCGAGATTGAACGGGTGTCGTTTCTGGGCAATCGGACCTTTTCGGATCAGCGTTTGCGCCGCGTGCTGGATACCAAGCAGGCCGGGATTTTCCGCGCCTTGGTCGCGCGCGACACCTATTCGCCCGACCGGATCGCGCGTGACCGTGAATTGCTGACCGATTTTTACCGCTCGCGCGGTTTTGCTGATTTTGTCGTGCAGAATGTCGATGTGACGCTGACGAATGAACGCGATGCTTATCTGGTGACATTCAATCTGCGTGAAGGGCAGCGGTTCACATTTGCCAACGTGACCGTCCGCAGTGAGATCCCGGGTGTGAATGCGGCGGATTTTGAAAGTGCAGTTCGGGTGCGGCGCGGTGTGACCTATTCGCCGGTGCCCGTGGATACGGATGTCGACCGGATCGAAAGGCTGGCGCTGAGCCGCGGTTTGAACTTTGTCCAGGTTGAGCCGCGCATTACCCGCAATGACCGCGATTTGTCGTTGAACGTGGAATATGTGATGGTGCCCGGCCCGCGCATTTTTGTCGAGCGGATCGACATTGAGGGCAACGGGACGACGCTGGATCGGGTGATCCGCAATCAGTTCCGCGTGGTCGAAGGTGACCCGTTCAATCCGCGTGAAATCCGCCAAAGCGCGCGGCGCATCCGTGCCTTGGGCTTCTTCCAGAATGTTGATGTAGATACGCGCGAAGGCACATCCCCCAATCAGGTCATCGTCGATGTCGATGTGGTCGAAGGGCCGACCGGCGAATTGTCGTTCGGCGCAAATTTCAACAGTGACACGGGCTTTGGTCTGATCGCGTCATACCGAGAGCGGAATTTCCGGGGGCGGGGGCAGCGGCTGAGCTTTGATATCTCGACCGCCGAGAATAACCAGCGTTACGGTATTGGATTTGCGGAACCCAATCTGCTGGGGCGCGATCTGCGTTTTGGTGTGGATTTGTCGTATCGGACGACGAATAACGAGAATGCGCTTTACGATACTGAGACGTTGCGGTTCAGCCCATCACTGCGCTTTCCGGTGAGCGAAAATGGCCGCCTGTCCGTCTTCTATGCACTGGAATATACGGATATTTCGGATGTTTCTGACTCGGCGAGCCAGATTATTCAGGACGAGGCCGAGATTGGTGCAGTAACGACCAATGCACTTGGTTATAGCTATAGTTATGACACTCGCCGCACCGGTCTGAACCCGAATGCTGGCGTGCTGCTGCGGTTCGGGCAGGAGTTTGGCGTGGGTGATACACAGTTTATCAAATCTACAGCCTTGGCGGGGGCTGAGGCGCGGATTTTCAATGAAGAGGTCACGCTGCGTGCGACATTGGAAGGTGGCGTGCTGTCCTACATTGAGGGCAGCAGCCGTGTGACCGACCGTTTCTTTTTGAACAGCCGCCTCATGCGCGGCTTTGATCCGGGCGGGATCGGACCGCGTGATGCGGATACCGATGATGCACTTGGTGGCAACTCATTCGCTGTCGCGCGTTTTGAGGCGGAATTTCCATTGGGTCTGCCGACCGAGTATGGGATTACCGGTGGGGTGTTTCTGGATGTTGGATCAGTCTGGGACGTGGGTGAGACGGGGGACGCAAACGTGCTGTCGGATGACCCGATTGCCCGGACTGTGATTGGCGCCTCGATCTTTTGGACCACGCCGATCGGGCCTTTGCGGTTCAACTTTACGGAGCCATTGGATGTGCAGGACTTCGACAATCCCAGGTCCTTTGATCTGACGGTCTCTAGCAGTTTCTAATGACTGTACTGCGCGTCATTCTGGTTTGGCTTTTGTTGGCCTTGCCTGCTGGTGCGCAACAACCAAACAATCCGCAGATCCTGATCATCGATAGTGAGCGGCTGTATTTTGAAACACTTTATGGGCGCAGGCTTGCCCGCGATCTTGCCGAACAGGCGGCCGAGGTGCAGGCGGAAAATGACCAGATCGTCGAGACATTAACGCAAGAAGAACGCAGCCTGACACTGCGCAGGCCGAGCATGACACCGGAAGAATTCCGGGCCGAGGCCGATGCGTTTGATGAAAAAGTCCAGGAGGTTCGTCGCGCGCGTGACGCCAAAAACAGCGAGTTGCAAACAGCGAGTGCCGCTGCGCGGGCAGAGTTTGAAGAGCGTGTACAAGGTGTGATCGTGGATGTGATGTTGGAGCGTGGCGCACTGATGGTGATGGATCAGCGCAGTGTCATCTTGTCGGTGCGTGCGGCCAATATCACCGACGATCTGATCGTCCGAATTGATGCGGCTTTGGGGGACGGCACGCGCTAGCGGATGCTTGCCCGCACGGCATCGGCTTGCTAGTGGTTGAAGGGGCGGGCGCAGAACCGCAGAAATAACAAGGAATTACTGCCTCATGTCCGACCCGGTGACCGAAGCCGATATCCAACTGATCCAAAAGATTTTGCCGCACCGTTATCCGTTTCTGCTGGTCGACAAGGTGCATAGCATCAATGGCACGACATCGGCTGTCGGCATCAAGAATGTCACCATGAACGAGCCGCATTTTCAGGGCCATTTTCCCGGTAATCCAATCATGCCGGGTGTCACGATTGTTGAGGCGATGGCCCAGACGACAGCGGTGATGGTGGGGGCATCGCTTGGCCTGACGGATGGCAATCTGCTCGTTTATTTCATGGCCATCGACGGCTGCAAATTCCGCCGCAAAGTCGTGCCCGGCGATGTGCTTGAAATGCATGTCGAAACCACGCGCGGCAAGCCCGGCGGCAAAGTCTGGCGGTTCAAAGGTGTGGCCAGCGTGGGTGGCGAAATGGCGGCGGAAGCGGAGTTCACCGCGATGATGGATATGCAGGGCTGATGGCGCAGATCCACCCCTCCGCCGTGATTGAAGAGGGTGCGCGGATCGGCCCGGACTGCGTGATCGGGCCGTTTTGTATCGTCGGGCCCGACGTTGTCTTGGGCGCGCGCGTGACGTTGAAAAGCCATGTGGTCGTGACGGGCGATACGCATATCGGTGACGATTGCGAGGTTTATTCCTTTGCTGTGATCGGTGAGATTCCCCAGGATTTGAAGTTCGACGGTGAAAAGACCACGCTGCGGATCGGCGCGCGAAATCGTATTCGCGAACATGTCACGATGAATACGGGCACCGCCGGTGGCGGCGGCGAAACGCGTATTGGCGATGACGGATTATTTATGGCCGGTTGCCATATCGCACATGATGTGCAGATCGGTGATCGTGTGATTGTGGTCAATTCATCTGCTGTCGCGGGCCATTGCATCATCGAAGATGATGTGATCATCGGCGGGCTTTGCGGCGTGCATCAATTCGTCCGCATCGGGCAGGGTGCCATCATTGGGGCAGTCACCATGGTGACCAAGGATGTGTTGCCGCACGGGCTGGTCCAGGGACCGCGCGGCGTGCTTGACGGGTTGAACCTTGTCGGGTTGAAGCGCAAAGGTGTGGGCCGGGCCGATATTACTGCGCTGCGCGCTGCGTTTCAGATGCTCAAGGATGGCGAAGGGACATTTCAGGACCGCGCCAATAGGTTGTCTGACGAAAGCGACAGCGCCTTTGTCCAGCAGATGGTGGAGTTCATTCTGGGCGATACCGACCGCAACATCCTGACACCGGGCGGCTGATGCTGGCGCTGATCGCTGGGACCGGGGATTTGCCAGCGGCCTTGATCGCGCGATTGCCAGAGCGTCCTCTGGTGTGCGCTTTGGCCGGTTTCACACCCAGCGTCACGCCCGATGTGACATTCCGGATCGAGCATTTGGGCAGCTTCCTGCAAGAGCTGCGAGCGCGCGGCGTCACTGAAGTCTGTATGGCTGGTGCGGTGCAGCGTCCGGAGATTGATCAAGGGCAGATCGATGCGGCCACATTGCCACTAGTGCCGCGCATCGCGGCGGCAATTGCGCAAGGCGATGATGGGGCGTTGCGCACCGTGATTGCGATTTTTGAAGAGGCGGGTTTTGCGGTTGTCGCGGCGCATGAGATCGCGCCCGATCTTTTGCCAGAGGTCGGAACGCTCACGCGAAACCCGATTGACCCTGAAAGGACGCCGCAGGACGCCACCCTTGGCGAATTGACCGTCGCGGATATGGGCCAGCGCGATGTCGGGCAATCCTGCCTTGTGCGGGGTGGCCGCGTTTTGGCGCGCGAGGGCCAGGATGGCACCGATGCGATGCTCGCACGTTTTGCGCCAACGGATGATCCGCTTTGGGGTATTGCGGACGGGGTCGGTGATTTGCTGGGGTCCGCTGGTGAATGGTTGAGCGGACCGGCTGGGGCACTAGACGGCGTGCGCGGCGCGATCCTGTTCAAAGCGCCGAAACCGGGGCAGGACCGTCGTGCCGACCTACCCGTGATCGGGCCGCAGACTGTCGCAGCGGCGGCTGATATCGGGCTGGTGGGTATCGTGATTGAGGCGGGCGGTGTGATGGTGCTGCATCGTGAGGTGGTTATCAGCACGTTAAACACCGGAGGACTCTTCCTGTGGGTACGTCCTAAAGGTGGCGCATGAAGATCTTTGTCATCGCAGGCGAGCCGTCGGGCGACAAACTGGGCGCAGCCCTGATGGCGGGCCTCAAACAGTTGCGCCCGGATGTGACGTTTGACGGTGTTGGTGGCCCGCTGATGCAGGCCGAGGGGCTGGTCAGTCGCTTTCCGATGGATGAGTTGAGCGTGATGGGCCTAGCTGAGATCCTGCCGAAATACCGGGCGCTGAAGGCGCGGATCAGAGAGATGGCGACGGCGATCCTTGAAACACAGCCGGATATCCTGATCACCATCGACAGCCCGGATTTCTGCCTGCGTGTGGCCCGGCTCGTGAGGGCCGCGAGCGATATCCGCACGGTCCATTACGTGGCGCCGACGGTCTGGGCCTGGCGCCCGGGACGCGCGCAGAAGATGGCAGCGCATGTTGATCATGTGCTGGCGCTGTTTCCGTTTGAGCCGCCTTACATGGAAGCGGCGGGGATGGAATGCGACTTTGTCGGCCATCCGGTTGTGGCAGAGCCTGTGACTGATGCGGCTGAGGCTGCAGGGTTGGGGCAGGGCACAGTCGTTCTTGTGCTGCCGGGCAGCCGGAAGGGCGAGGTGTCGCGGCTTGCTGATCGCTTCGGCGCGGCTGTGGCGCGGATTGCGAAGGCCGTGCCTGACGCGCAATTTGTCATCCCCACGACCGCCGGTGTGCATGCGCTGGTTAAAGAGCGGGTGGCGTCTTGGAATGTGCCTGTCACTGTGCTTGATCCTGATCAACCGCAGAAAACAGCATGGTTCC
>JBCBDL010000010.1:0-43823 GCA_038529695.1 Pseudomonadota bacterium
GCCGGGCCGGAATTGCGGGTTAGGCCGTAGATCGCACCCCGCGCCTCTGCGTCCCAATAGGGCGCGCCGAGGCCGGTGAAGGCGGGGACCATGTAAAGCTCTTGCCCCTGATCCGCCTTTTCGGCCAAGGGCTGCGTTTCGCTGGCCTCGCGGATAATCTTCAGACCGTCGCGCAGCCATTGCACCACGGCACCGGCGATGAAGATCGAGCCTTCCAAGGCATAGGTTGGTTTCCCGTCAAACTGATAAGCGACTGTGCCCAGCAGACGTTTGCCACTTTCCACCAGCGTGTCACCGGTATTCAGAAGTGCAAAGCATCCCGTTCCATAGGTCGATTTCA
Source organism: Pseudomonadota bacterium (assembly GCA_038529695.1). Lineage (GTDB taxonomy): Bacteria > Pseudomonadota > Alphaproteobacteria > Rhodobacterales > Rhodobacteraceae > Yoonia. Next base: position 341 of record JBCBDL010000010.1, read on the forward strand.
ACATGCCGGGTTGAAAACAGGCCTGTCCAATCGTTGCAGCCTGCTGATCCCCTGCCACCCCAAGAATAGGGAGTTCCTTGCCGAAGAGATCAGCGCGGGTGGTGCCAAAGTCGGCGGCGCAATCGCGGACTTCGGGCAGCATGCTCATCGGGATGCCGAAACGGGTGCAGATCGTGGTGCTCCATCCCCCCTTCCGAATGTCATAAAGCATCGTGCGGGCGGCGTTTGTTGCGTCCGTCGCGTGGACCTTGCCACCGGTTAGCTTCCAAATCAGGTAGCAATCGACCGTGCCAAAGAGCAGATCACCCGCATCGGCCTTCGCCCGCGCGCCCTCCACATTGTTGAGGATGTAATGCACCTTGGTCCCGGAAAAATATGGGTCGGCAAGCAGCCCGGTTTTCTGGGTAATGGTTGGTTCGAACCCCTCTTTACGCAGTTCATCGCAGAACGGGGCGGTCCGCCTGTCTTGCCAGACGATCGCATTGTGGACGGGAGCGCCCGTCGTCTTGTCCCAGACAATTGTCGTCTCACGCTGGTTTGTGATGCCGATGGCGGCAACGTCAGTGGCGGTGATCCCGGCCTTTTCCAGCGCGCCCCGGCAGGTTGCCGCAACAGACGACCAGATGTCGGACACATCATGTTCGACCCAGCCGGACTGGGGAAAATGCTGGGTGAACTCTTCTTGCGCAATCGCTTTGATCTGCATTTGCGCGTCAAAGATGATCGCGCGACTTGATGTCGTGCCCTGATCAATGGCCAGAATATAGGTCATGTCTCCCCCCGTCTTTTTTCGTTTTGTTTCAAGCCGGCATGTAGGCGTCAAGGGCCGCGATTTGATCAGGCGTCATGCGCAGGCCCAGTTTCGACCGACGCCAGACCACATCTTCGGCGGTCTGGGCATATTCCTTCGCGATCAGCCACTTGACCTCGGCCTCGGTCAGAGTGGCACCAAAATCCTGACCCAGATCAGCGGCGGATTTGGCGGTGCCCAGGATGTTCACAGCATCCGTGCCGTAGCCCTTGATCAGCCGCAGCGCCCATCTCTCATCAAGAAACGGATAGGCCGCCTGCAAATCCTGCACCAGTTTATCGCGCTGACTGACCGGGAAATCGCCGCCAGGCAGTGGCGCGCGGTCCGTCCATGGCGCATCCCCCCCGATCAACGGGGTCAGCTTTTTCAGCGCGTTTTCGGCAAGTTTCCGATAGGTCGTGATCTTGCCGCCGAATATATTGAGAAGCGGCGCGCCGTTGTTGTCCAGTGACAACACATAGTCGCGCGTCGCCGCCGTCGCCGATTTCGCGCCATCGTCATAAAGCGGGCGCACGCCCGAATAGGTCCAGACGATGTCGTCGCGGGTCACTGGCTTATCGAAATACTGTGAGGCGAAGGCACAAAGATAATCTTGCTCTTCGTCCGTCGCGTGGGGTCGTGTGTGCAGGTCTTCATGTTCGGCATCTGTCGTGCCGATGAGGGTGAAATCGGTCTCATAGGGGATGGCAAAGATGATCCGCCCGTCTTCACCCTGAAAAAAATAGCTCTTGTCATGGTCGAAGAGTTTCTTCGTGACGATATGGCTACCACGAACCAGCCGGACACCTTCGGACGTGTTCAACCGCGCAACCTCGCGCACCACGTTCTCTACCCATGGCCCGCCCGCATTGACCAGCGCGCGCGCGGTGTAGGTCGTCTGTTCATCGCCCACCTCGGTGACGATTTCCCAATGATTGGCGGCGCGCGTGGCGCTGATGACCTTCGTCCGGGTCATGATCCTGGCACCACGGTCTTGCGCATCACGTGCGTTCAAAACCACCAACCGCGAATCCTCAATCCAGCAATCAGAATATTCGTATGCGCGTTTGAATTTGTTTTTGAGCGGCTTGCCGACCGGTTTTGTCGTCAAATCCACCGTCCAGGTGCCCGGCAATATCTGCCGCCCACCCAGATTATCGTACATAAACAGCCCAAGCCGGATCAGCCAGGCGGGCCTGCGCCCCTTCATCCACGGCATCACCTTGGTCAACAGTTTTGACGTCGGCGTATCGTTTTCAAACCGCATATCTGGGTGATAAGGCAGCACAAACCGCATCGGCCACGAGATATGCGGCATGTTGCGCAACAGGACCTCGCGTTCAATCAGCGCCTTGCGGACCAAACCGAACTCGAAAAACTCCAAATAGCGCAAGCCGCCATGGAACAGCTTGGTCGAGGCCGAGGATGTCGCCCATGCCAGATCATTCATCTCGGCCAGACCAACCTTCAACCCCCGCCCCGCCGCATCACGTGCGATACCGCAGCCATTGATGCCACCACCAATAATGAAGACGTCGAAATCCTGCTGCATACCTTGCCCCATCTGTTTGCGCAGGTCTTACGACGGTTACAGATAAGCGCAAGAGATGTTCGTAATTGTGTTCGTATGAAAGAGCCCGAATGAGAAAGGTGCAATATTTTCAGTTGCTTTCTCTTGTGGTGCGTTCGCTTATCCAGCAAAACGAACATATGGAAACATATGATCGGCACCGACATATCCGCGCCCGCGCGCAAGCCGATGGTAAGGTGTTGGCCGCAGACCTTGCCACAAAGCTCGGCGTCGCTGTTCAGACGATCCGGCGCGACCTGCGTCACTTATGCGCGGCGGGGGTGCTGGAACGGGTCCACGGTGGGGCCGTTTTACCCTCTGGTGTTCGCAATATCGGCTATGGTGACCGGCGGGCCTCAAACCGCGAGGCCAAGATAAGGATCGCACGGCGTACCTCCCAGTTGATCCCCGACAATGCATCGCTGTTTTTGAACATTGGCACGACAACCGAAGCTGTGGCGCATGCACTTCATCATCATCGTAATCTAATGGTGGTCACAAACAATCTGAACGTTGCGAACATTCTTGCAGGCAACCCGACCTGCGACGTTGTTGTCGCGGGCGGCAGTTTGCGCCGGTCCGATGGCGGGTTGGTGGGTGATCTTGCCGCGCTCGCGATTGATCGTTTCAAAGTCGACATTGCGGTGATTGGTGCGTCCGCTATCGACCTGAGCGGCGACTTGCTCGACTTTGACCCCGAAGAGGTTCGGGTCAGCCAACAGGTGATCAAGGCCGCGCGATCAACCGTTCTGGTCGCCGATAGCACGAAATTCAGCCGCAAGGCACCGGTCAAAATTGCCTCGCTGGCGCAGGTTGATCAATTTGTGACAGACCGGGTACCGTCGGAGGCGCTTGTGAACCGCTGCGCGGATTGGAACACAAGGGTCGTTTTGGCATAACGTGGCTCTCACGCCAAAAGTCTTCGAAGACTTTTGCCAAGATTATTCGCATAATCTTGTTTGCCTCTCCCTAATTCGGGTTGCCCTTAAATCCTGTTGCCACCACAAATTTCTCCGAACTATCCGACCGCGACGCGGGTGGTTTTACATTGGCAACTTTCGCAAAGCGCTGTTTGAGCAACTTTTGCAGATCGCCCTCGGCCCCGCCTGCCAGAACCTTGGCCACAAACGTCCCGCCGTCCTCCAACACATCAAACGCGAAATAGGCGGCGGCCTCACATAACGCGATGATCCGCAGATGGTCAGTCTGTTTGTGGCCCGACGCGCTTGCGGCCATGTCAGACATCACAACATCGGCCGTGCCACCCAGCCATTCGCGGACTTTTGCGTCCGCGTCGTCTTCCATAAAGTCAAGTTGGTGGATTTCGGCCCCCGCAATCGGTTCAACCTCTTGCAAGTCGATCCCCAGCACAAAGCCCTGCGCCTTGCTGGTCCGCTCGCCCAAGGCGTTCACGCGCTTGACTGCCACCTGACACCAGCCTCCGGGCGCACAGCCAAGGTCTACAACCCGCGCTCCGGGCATAAGAAACCGGTATTTATCGTCCAGTTCCAATATCTTGTAAGCCGCCCTGCCCCGGTACCCATCCGTGCGGGCCCGCTTTACGTACGGATCGTTCAACTGCCGCTGCAGCCATTTGGTCGAACTCAGCTTGCGTCCGCGCGCGGTACGCACCTTTACAGTCAGATCACGCTGACCGCGTCCTGAGGTGTTTTTGGGTTTTTTGGCCATCCGGTGCCTATCCCCTAAAACGGCGTGTCTTCCAAGACCCCGTCTGCTGACATCTGCGCGTAAAGCAACCCCTCACGCAGGCCCCGATCGGCGACCGACAGCCGGTCCGTTGGCCAAAGCCGCATCAGCGCCTGCAGGATCGCTGACCCTGACATGATCAGTGCCTGCCGGTCCTTGCCAATGCGCGGATCATTGCGCCGCCCTGCGGGACCCAGCGCCAGATAATCGCGGATCACCGTGTCGATCTGATCAGAGGTCATGCGCAAACCATCCACTTTGGTCCGGTCATAGCGTTTCAGCCCTAGAAAGCTGGCTGCAACGGTCGTGACCGTGCCACTGGTGCCAATGATCTGAAACCCTTCGCGCGCTTGTTCGGCGGCATAGGGCGAGAATTCTTCCAAATTCTCCTCAAAAAACCAGCTCATCAGGGCAAAGCGAGCGGCATCGTCTTCGACATCCGAAAACTGATCACGCAACGTGGCCACACCCAGGGGTACGGAAATCCAATCCACCACCTTGGCGGCGGCGAACGGGCCGGGATCGGATTTAAAACCTGCATGCAGCCGCATGATCGCACGCGGACGTTCGCGTTTGGGCACATTTGTCAGGTCAATCCACACAAGCTCGGTCGAACCGCCTCCGATATCGACAACCAGCAATTGCTCGGTATTCACGCTGACCAAAGGCGCGCACGAAATCACAGCCAGCCGCGCCTCTTCCTCAGGCTTGATGATCTCAAGCTCCAGCCCCGTTTCGCGGCGAACCTGCGAAACGAAATTGTCCCCGTTCAGCGCACGCCTACACGCCTCGGTCGCGACCAGGCGCATCCGCTTGACGCCGTGGCGTTTCAGTTTATCCCGGCAGATCCGCATCGCAGAGATGGTTCGGTTCATCGAAGCCCGCGACAATTTCCCCGTACTTTCAAGGCCATGGCCCAGTTGCACGGATTTGGAAAAGCTGTCCACAACATGAAATTGACTGCCCTTGGGTTGGGCAATCAACATCCGACAGCTATTTGTGCCCAAATCCAATGCTGCATAAAGCTGCGCCGGATCAGGCGGGGTTGGCGCGGGGGTCTCGACCGCTTTGGGAAACGCGCCCGCACCTTTGGGACGCTTGGGCGCCATCTTTCACGCCCTCCATTTCAAGTTAAACCTAAGCTAGGACGGGATTTGCCTCCGCACAAGTCTTGTGAACGCCTATGTGAAAACCCCACATATTCGACATGAACAATTTCACCGCGCGCGGCCCTAGTCCTCTGCCATGGCAATGGGTTAGCAAGCGGCGGTCGCTGTGAAACCTCATGATGTCGAAATTCGGCATTGGAGAGGACAAACCGGTGATAGAACGAGGACAAGAGGAGCAAAGGGGAATCACATGCCCGACGTCACCATCGTTTATTGGCGCGATATCCCCGCGCAGGTCATCGTGGGCCGCGGGCGGCGTGGTACCAAGCTGCCCCTGCCCGAACGGTTTGAACAAGCAATTGATCGGGCAGCGATGAAATCGGGCGCTGCGGAATCAGATGATTATATGGCTGGCTTCCGCAAGGCTGACCCGATCCCGGTGGAAGGCTCTGACACCGAGGCGGCAGAGGCCACAGTTGCCCGCCTTAACACCGAATTTGACCAAGATCGCATCAAGACCCTGATCGCCAATGATGGCTGGGCTTGAAAACGCCATCCCTCTTTCCCACCCGCCTTTCGGAGGTTGTCATGTCCCTGCTCTCGTTCCGCAAATCCAAGGAAACGCCTGGTACCACGGTCAACCCAGAGGTTGAGGCGCTTCTGAAAGACTACTCCATCGAGGTGATGCCGCGCACGGCTGAAAAAGTGGATGATTTCCGCGATCTTCTTCCCGCCGGCACCCGCGTCTATATCGCCCATATCGAGGGCACTCCGATCGAAGATATGGTTGCAACTGCAAAGCGTCTGGCGACGGATGGCTTTCAAGTCATGCCCCATTTCCCCGCGCGGATCGTCAAGGATCAGGCGACACTCGCCGACTGGATCGCCCGCTATCAGGGCGAAGCAGGGGTCAAACAGGCGCTGCTGCTCGCTGGTGGCGTGGCAAAGCCCCACGGCGATTTTCATTCCTCGATGCAACTGATGCAGACAGGTCTTTTCGACAAGGCCGGATTCAAGCGTCTGCATGTCGCAGGCCACCCGGAGGGCAATAAGGATATCGACAAAGACGGTTCTGACAAAAACGTCATGGACGCGCTGCGCTGGAAACAGAAATTCAGCGAAACAACCGATGCAGACCTGGCTATCGCCACCCAATTTGCCTTTGACGCCAAGCCCATCATCGCCTGGGCCGATGCGCTGAAAGAGGCCGGGATCACCCTGCCCATCCATATCGGCATTGCAGGCCCTGCCAAGCTGCAAACCCTGATCAAATTCGCCATCGCTTGCGGCGTCGGTCCCTCGCTGAAAGTGCTGCAAAAGCGCGCGATGGATGTATCCAAACTGCTCTTGCCCTATGAGCCCACCGATGTGCTGACCGACCTTGCCGCCCACAAAGCCGCCAACCCGGACTTCAACATCACAAATGTCCATTTCTTCCCGCTTGGCGGCATCAAAACCAATGCCAATTGGGCCATCGCCAATGGCGGCGCCTCTGCCGTTCCCGCCTCTCAAGTCTGAAAGCTCCAATATGACCCGCACCATCGTCGAATCCAAAACCAAGACCGCAATCATCGGATTTGATGAACCGTTCTGCGTGATCGGGGAACGGATCAACCCGACAGGCCGCAAGGTCCTTGCTGCAGAGTTGGAGCAGGGTGATTTCAGCCGGGTCGAGGCGGATGCACTAGCGCAGGTCGCAGCTGGCGCCAATATCCTCGATATCAATTCGGGCGCTGTGTTTTCGAACAAGATGGCCGAAGACCCGCGCTATGCCGACAACAACTTTGTCGAGCCTCCCTTGATGAAAGAGATGGTCGAACGGGTGCAGGCGGTGACGGATTGCCCGCTCTGCATTGACAGCTCTGTGCCGGGCGCCCTGGAAAACGGACTGGCCGCGGCAGAAGGCCGCCCATTGCTGAACTCTGTCACGGGGGAAGAGGAACGGCTTGAACTGGTTCTGCCGCTGGTCAAGAAATACAACGTGCCCGTCGTGGCGATTTCCAACGACGATACAGGCATCAGCGAAGACCCCGATGTTCGCTTTGCCGTGGCCAAAAAGATCGTGGAACGGGCCGCTGATTTCGGCATCCCCGCACATGACATCGTGGTTGATCCACTGGTGATGCCGATTGGCGCGATGGGCACCGCTGGGCTGCAGGTTTTTACCCTTGTCCGCCGCCTGCGTGAGGAACTGGGCGTGAACACGACCTGCGGTGCCTCCAATATCAGCTTTGGCCTGCCCAACCGGCATGGCATCAATAACGCTTTCCTGCCCATGGCCATGACGGCAGGCATGACGAGCGCCATCATGAACCCGGTCGCCCTGCCTGTCGGGCCGACAAAAATCGCCGAGAAACGAGCCGAAGTGGAAGCCGCCGGTGTGATCCTGCCCGACGGCATGGATGACGAAACCTTTGTCACACTCTTCGGCATGGGCTCCACCAAGCCCCGCGCAGGCAAGGAGATGGAAGCGATCCGCGCCGCCAATTTCCTGACCAACAACGACGAAGGCGGGGCTGAATGGATCAAATTCAACCGCGCCCCGGCGAAGCCAGGCGAAGGGCGCGAACGGCGCGGCCGCCGTCGACGGGCCTAGCTGCTATGCGGTTGACCGTTCAGCGGCAAGGCCAGCGCGGGCGGCTTGCAGGATCAGAAAAAGAAAGATCACGTTAAGCGCCACATTCATCGGCGCGCCGGCAAGAACAGACGCGGTGCTGTCAACGGCAAACCAACTCCATCCCGTCAAAGTGGTCACACGGCGGGCGGCTTCAGCCGAAACTGGGGCGACATGCGTGCCAATCCCCCACATCAGCGCCCCAATCCCAACGGTCAGGCCTGCCGAAATGGCGACAAGAACCCCCGCCGGGGGTACCAATGCAGCTGGAACTTCCGCCATCGGCCAATAAGCCAATTGTAGGAACAACCAAGCCGCGGGATGAAAGGCCGGGATCACCGCCAACGCGAAAACCACACCGATCCCCACAAGGATCAAGCCATTGCGCCGAAGGGCAGATTGAAGTTCTGACATGTCGTCCTCCTTTTTGTGGAACATGCCCCTCTTGCCCGCCGCGAAGGCTTGAAAACAATTACTTTGAAGGTAAGTGCGCCAGTGAAATCACTGCGCTATGCTTTCGTATGACCGATTTTCCAAGGCAATTACGCGACTGGCGGCAGGTTCGTCGGCTTAGCCAGCTAAATCTGGCGATGGCTGCCAATGTCAGCGCACGCCACATTTCGTTTCTTGAAACCGGGCGGTCCCGCCCCAGCCGCGAGATGATCGCTCATCTGGGTCGCGTGCTCGAATTGCCGCTGGCGGCAGTCAATCGCATGTTGCTAGCAGCAGGCTTTGCCCCGCGTTATCCGCGTACCCGGCTTGATGCTGATGCAATGGCCCCAGTGGCAAGTGCCGTCGCTTGGACACTTGACAGGCACGCACCTTACCCTGGCATGGCACTGGATCGCGATTGGACAATCCATCGGCTAAATGCACCTGCAGCCAAGTTGTTCGCCGGCTTGGGAATTGGCGCAGGCGACAGCCTGCTTGATCTGATCACCAATCCCGCAATGCCGCAATTAGTTGAAAACTGGCCTGTCGTCGCACATGCCAGTGCCCGGCGCCTGCGCGCGGAAAGTGCAGCGGCGGGGGGCTTGCACCGCTTGGAAACTACCGCCGAGTACCTGTCCCACCAGCCTCTGCCCGATAGCGTGCCGGACGGGCCGGCCATTCCAACGATCTATCGATTTGGCGATGTGCGACTATCGCTTTTTGGCATGATTGCAGCGTTCAGTTCGGTCAACGACGAAACACTGGATGATCTGCGGCTGGAGCTATTTTACCCTGCAGACAAAGAAACCGAAGCGTTCCTGACCACAGGACCGGGTTAACGTGCTGCATCCTTTGTGATGGTCCGAAGGCGGTCCAAAGCATGACGAAGAACGGCCAAATCCCCGCCAACGCCAAGAAATGTCACACCTTTTTTAGCATATTCGGCAAAGCGGCTTTCATCAAACGTGATGATCCCCGCGCTCTTGCCTGCCGCAACCGTGCGCGCGATAAGATGATCAATCGCCTCTTCGACCTCTGGGTGATCCGGCTGGCCCGGATATCCCATATCAGCAGACAAATCCGCGGGCCCGACAAACACGCCATCGACGCCGTCGGTCGCGGCGATTTCATCAATGTTCTTAACGGCTTTTGCACTCTCCGCCTGCACCAGCAGACACATCTGTGCATTGGCACTGTGGGGATAATCCGCAATGGACCCAAAGCCCGAAGCGCGTGCCAGCACCGCCCCCATCCCCCGGATGCCATCGGGGGGATAACGCATCGCCCGCGCCATCTCTGCCGCCTTGGCCGCATCATCAACCATCGGTACCAAGACAGTCTGACACCCCAGGTCAAGCACCTGCTTGACCATCCAAACGTCCGCATTCGCGATACGCACCACTGCAGGTGTGCCGCTGATCGCAAGTGCCTGCAATTGTGGCAACATGTCAGATATGGTGTTCGGCCCGTGTTCCCCATCAATCAGGCACCAGTCAAAGCCCGCATTGCCCGCAATTTCGGCTAGCACGGGCGATGCTGATGTCAGCCATAACCCATGTTGCAGACGACCCGCTTGCAAGGCAGTTTTCAGAGTATTTTCGGGCACCTTCATCGTTAACGGTAATATAGCGAATGCCCGTTGTGGAATATCTGCACCTTGGCCGGATCAGCGGTAAAGCGCAGGGTCTTGCCGCGAATATCCTTATGAATACCGGCAAGTTTGGCGATGACGGTATCAGTGTCGTGATCGCTGCTCGGCGGCTCAAAATAGATTTGTGTGACCTCACCCAGCGCCTCAACGATGCTGACCGTGTCCGAGAACAGATAATCGTCGCTTTCCGTTAGGATCATATCCTCAGGCCGGACACCGATATTGACCTTTAATCCCATGTCAGAGGCCTGGGTTGGCACCGCCGAATGCGCCACCGCGCCGCCATCCAGCTTCACGGTTGTCTGCTCGCCCGTTTCAACAATCTCGCCCGCCAGCAGGTTCATGGCAGGCGAGCCAATGAATTGGGCGACAAATTCATTCTCTGGCCGCTCATAAAGCTCAAGCGGCGTACCCACTTGCGCGATGCCTTTATTGGCCAGCACCACGATCCGGCTGGCCAGTGTCATCGCCTCGACCTGATCGTGTGTCACGTAGATCATCGTGCTTTCGGGCATGGATTCTTTGAGTTGCGCAATTTCGATCCGGGTGGCGACACGCAAGGCCGCGTCCAGGTTGGAGAGTGGCTCGTCAAACAGATAGACCTTTGGGTCGCGCACGATGGACCGCCCAATAGCGACCCGCTGCCTTTGTCCACCCGACAGCGCCTTTGGCAAGCGATCAAGATAGTCGTCAAGCTGCAGGATCTTCGCAGCCTTGCCCACGGCCTCATCAATTTCGGCCTGCGATTTCTTCGCGAGCTTTAGCGCAAAGGACATGTTGTCCTTCACCGTCATATGCGGGTAAAGCGCGTAAGACTGGAACACCATCGCAATCCCGCGCTGCGCTGGGGGGACGTCGTTGACCAATGTACCGTCGATTTCCAGCGTCCCGCCGGTGATCTTTTCCAGCCCAGCAATCATCCGCAAAAGCGTGGATTTCCCGCAGCCAGACGGGCCAACAAAGACGATCAGCTCACCCTGTTTGATATCCAGGTTGATGTTTTTCAGAACATCAACCGTGCCGCCATAGGTCTTGGCGACATCCGTTAGTTTCAGATCAGCCATGTCTCACTCCCCTGATATTCATGACCTGAGCGCGAGGCATACCTGCCACGGCCCAAGATGCAGTCTCCCGTCTGCAGATGTATGTGCGCTGCCCAGTTCTGGACCAATCGGTGTCCAGTTCCCTGCGGGCAGGTCGAAATCGGATGGTGTTTCGCTCACGTTAAAAGCGCAGAAAATCGTCTGGTTGCCTTCGGTGCGGGTGAAGTAAACAACGTCACCCTTGGCCTTCACTCCATCATGATCGCCCACGCTGACTGCGGGGTGCGAATGACGAAATGCAATGGCCTTGCGATAGTGGTGCAACAAGGCGCCCGGTTCGTCCTCTTGCGCCGCGACCGACAGGTGCAGATGCTCCGACGCGACGGGTAGCCAGGGTTTGCAGGCGGAAAAACCACCGTTCTGGTTGCTCGGCTCCCAGACCATTGGCGTGCGGCAGCCGTCGCGGCCCTTGAATTCCGGCCAGAATTCAATGCCATACGGGTCCTGCAGATCTTCGAACGCCACGTCTGCTTCGGGCAGACCCAATTCTTCACCCTGATAGAGGCAAACGGAGCCACGCAGGCACATAATGAGTGTCGCAAACATCCGTTGCGCGGCGGGTGGCAGGTCCCAGCGGGATGCATGTCGCATCACGTCGTGGTTCGAGAAGGCCCAGCAGGCCCAGCCATCAGCGGCCACGTCATCGACGCGTTTCATGACATGCACGATCCGGTCCGCAGTGGGCTGATCTTTGGCCAGAAATTCGAACGCATAGCACATCTGCATCAGATCATCGCCAGCGGTATACTGGCCCATGATCTCAAGCCCCAGTTGCGCATCACCCACTTCGCCGACAGCGGCAGCACCATAGGGTTCCATGACTTCGCGCAGGCGGGCAAGGAACTTGATGTTGTCGGGATGGTTCTTGTCGTAAAGGTGTTCCTGGTGGTTGTAGGGGTTCACCGAAGGGGCGATGGTCGCATTGCGCTTTTCAGGCGGCAAAGCAGGGTTATCGCGTAGCTCGGCGTCATGCATGTAGAAGTTGATCGTATCGAGCCTGAAACCATCACAGCCCCGGTTCAGCCAGAAGCGGGCGACATCCAACAGCGCGTCTTGCACTGCCGGTTCATGGAAGTTCAGATCAGGCTGCGAAACCAGGAAGTTATGCAGATAATACTGTTCGCGCCGCGCATCCCATTGCCAGCCAGAGCCACCGAAGATCGACAGCCAGTTGTTGGGCGGCGTGCCATCGGGCTTCGGATCAGCCCACACATACCAGTTCGCCTTATCATTGGTCTTGTTGGCCCGGCTTTCAGCGAACCACGGATGCTGATCGCTGGTATGGCTGAACACCAGGTCGATCATCACCCGAATGCCCAGCCGATGCGCTGTTTCCACCACCGCGTCGAAATCGGCGAGCGATCCGAACATCGGATCAACGTCGCAATAATCGCTGACGTCATACCCGAAATCCTTCATCGGCGACATGAAGAAGGGCGAAATCCAGATCGCATCGACCCCCAGCGAGGCGATGTATGGCAGCCGTTGGACGATCCCCAACAGGTCCCCCACGCCGTCCCCATTACTGTCCTGAAAGCTCCGCGGGTAAATCTGATAGATCACCGCACCGCGCCACCAATCCTTGTCGATGGCCATTTCGGGCGTTGTAGCCAGGTTTGTGTTCATCGCCATTTTTCCTGTTATGGCGCGCCCCGGAGTGCATCCGGGGCGGCTGCATTAGCTACTTTACTGACCCTGCGAGCAGGCCGCGGACGAGATATTTCTGCATCGCAAAGAACACCAAAAGCGGCACCGCAATCGACACGAAAGCCGAAGTTGCAAGGATTTCCCAATCACCGCCGCGCGTCCCCAACAGTTCCACAATCTGCTTTGTCATCACAGTCGTCTGACCCGATGCATCAATCAGGAACACCAGCGCCACAAGCAGGTCGTTCCACGTCCACAGGAACTGGAAGATCGCAAAGGACGCCAAAGCCGGGAATGACAGCGGCAGAATGATCTTGGTAAAGATCTGGAAATCCGTCGCGCCATCCACTTTGGCATTTTCGATGATGTCACGTGGCAAGCCGACCATATAGTTTCGCAATAGATAGATAGCCAGCGGCAGGCCAAATCCGGTATGGGCCAGCCAAACCCCAAGATAGCCTTTGCCGATCCCGATCGCATTGTGCAGCGACAAAAGCGGGATCAGCGCCAATTGCAACGGTACAACCAAAAGCCCCACGACCGCTGCAATCAACAGCGCCCGCCCCGGAAAGTCCATCCAGGCCAACGCATAGGCCGCGAAAGCTGCGATCAGGATCGGTATGATGGTCGCCGGTATCACCACCGTAAGCGTGTTGAAAAACGCCTTTGCCATCCCTTCGGAGTTGTTTTCGTCAAACAGCACAAAGCTGTAATTTTCCAAAGTGAAATCCGGCGGCGTCGTTGCATCAATGAACACACGTTGCGCGCGGCCACTTATTTGATCATCGTTGCCTTGCCAGATGTAAGAGCCGTCCGCGTTCAGCGTAAAGCTCTCGCCATCTCCCATATCGAACGTGTCACCGGGGGCGTTCTCTCCCAAACGTCGGCTTGATGTGGACCAGCCACTGATCTCGCCCTCGAACACCTCATCGCCGAAAATATTGCCCTCGACAACAAACACACCATTGCCAGTGTCCACCCGGAAATCATCCGGATCAGCCGCCCGGATCTGCAGGGTCTGTTCCGCCGGAAACAGCGATGACCACCAACCAGACGCAGTGATCTGATCACCCGTCCGGAAGGACGACACAAACAGACCCAGCGTCGGGAACAGCCACAAAAGGACCAGCAACACGACCGAGATATTCAGCGCCCATACCACAATGGGCTTTTGTCCAGCCATCGCATCCATCAGCGCATCTCCTTCCGGGCGTTATAGACGTTCCAAACCAGGATCGGCGTCACCATGAGCATGATGATCATGGCCGCAGCCGATCCCATGCCCCAGTCATTTGCGCGGAACAGCTTGTCATACATGTAGTTGGCCAGAACTTGCGTTTCCCACTGGCCGTTGGTCATTGCGAAGACGATGTCGAACACTTTCAACGTCGCAATCGTAATCGTTGTCCAGACCACAACGATGGTCGACATGATCTGCGGGATCTTGATTTTGAAGAAGATCTGGAACGGGTTGGCCCCATCGATAATCGCCGCCTCAACCGTCTCTTCCGGGATGCCGCGCAAGGCCGCTGACAGGATCACCATGGCAAAGCCGGTCTGGATCCAGATCAGCACGATCATTAGAAAGAAGTTGTTCCAGAACGGGATTTGCAGCCATTGCTGCGGCTCCGTGCCGCCAAAGAGCAGGTAGAGATGGTTCAGGATACCGATCTGCGCCACATCCTCCGGGCGGGCCTCATAAACCAGTTTGAAGATCACTGCAGCCCCAACAAACGAAATCGCCATCGGCATAAACACGATGGATTTCGCGATGTTCCCCCAGCTCAACCGGTCGGTCAGTTGGGCTGCCAGTAGACCAAACCCCGTCGCCGCCGCAGGCACCACAATCAGCCAAAGCACGTTGTTCCACATCGCCTCAACGAATTTCGGCTCTGCAAACATCTGGGTGTAATTCTCAAACCCGACAAAGGCGTATTCGTTGCCCGGCAACCGCTCAAGAAAGCTCAATCGTAGCGTGGCAAAAACCGGATAAGCCAGATACAGACCCAGCGCAAAGATCGCCGGGAACAGAAAGACCCAAGGCCGGATCATATTGGCGCGGTTGATGTTCCGCCCCGCATGCGGCCCTTTGGCCGGAAACAGCACTTTGTCCAGGAATAGGTTGGCGCCGTAAAAGTATCCGACGCAGCCACCGACACCCACAATAATCGTGACCAGTCCAAGCAATGCAGGATGCATGGTCTCCTCCCCGTGGCGATGTAACGCGGTTGCAACCGCTTATTGGCACGGACGATTGTCCGTCCGTGCCGGTGTCAAATCAAGCGTTTTCGCTTGTGCAGCCCCGCTTACTTCAATGCGTCCCAGCTGTTCTGGATTGCTGTGGTCACATCCTCTGCTTCGGCGCCGCCGACATAATCGACCATGCCAGTCCAGAACGTGCCCGCACCCACAGCGCCTGGCATCAGGTCGGATGCGTCAAAGCGGAAGGTGGTTGCGTTCAACAGAATTTCCCCCTGCCCGCGCAGGATGTCATCCTTGTAGGTGTCCAGGTTCACACCCGCATGCGGTGTCAGGAATCCGGTCTGCGCCATCATCACCTCGTGCGCGATGGGCAGTTGCAGGAACTTCATGAACTCCATTGTGGCATCAGAGGCATCGGTGACGGCCATCAATGTGCCACCGCCCAGAACCGGGTTACCCAGATCCTTTTCAGCGAAAGACGGGAAGTAGAAGAAGTCGGCATCTTCACCCGGCACCACGTCATCTGGGAAGAACGCGGTAGCGAACGACGCTTGACGGTGCATGTAGCATTGTGGCGGAGATGAGAAGAGACCCGTTGGGCTGTCGCGGAAATCGGTCGACCCCACCGCAGCGGACCCACCAGCGACCATGTCATCGTTCTTGGCGAACATGCCGAAGGTTTCAACCGCTTCAATCACCTTGGGATCGTTGAACGGGATCTCATTCGTGACCCATTGGTCATAGGTTTCAGGTGTCTGGGTGCGCAGCATGATATCTTCGACCCAGTCTGTCGCAGGCCAGCCCGTCGCAGGACCTGACCCCAGACCGATACACCAGGGTGTTTCTCCATCTGCAATGATCTGTTCGGACAATGCGATCAGATCTTCCATCGTTTCGGGCACTTCGTAACCCGCATCTTCAAAGTTCTCAGGGCTATACCAGACCAGCGACTTGACGTTTACATTGTAAAAGAAGCCATAGAACTGGTCGTCGCCGGATGCGTCGGCATAAGTCCCCAGATCAACCCAGGACTGACCGGCCGCATAATTGTCTGCAACCCAGGACGCCATGTCGTCGCCCAGGGGAGTCAGCAAACCTTGCGAGGCCATCGTCGCGGCCAGACCAGGCTGCGGGAAAACGGCGACATTGGGTGCAGAACCGGCCTCAGCGTCGATCACAATCTGCTGCTCAAACCCGTCAGAGCCGGTATAAGTGATGTTTGCGCCGGTCGCATCGGCGAAATACGCAATTGCAGAACGGAAGATGTCGTCTTCAGGGGCAAGCCAGGGGCCAAAGACAGTGACCGACTGGCCACTTAGATCAGGGGCGCTTTCTGCCCATGCGGTGTAGCTGTCCCAGCTAAAATCACCCTCGCCCGGCGTGAATGCAAGATGCCCGTCAGCCTGAACCGCACTCGCAGTTAAAGCAACCGCTGCCACGCTGGCATACAGTTTCGTTTTCATTGAACGTCCTCCCAATCGCACCCCTGAAGATGCGTGACTTGATATGTGCACGTTGCCCGTGCGGTTTTCAGCATCCGGCGCAGAGGAATCATTCTCAAAGCGCTTTGGATGACCTACAGTCGAGCAACTTTTCGCCCCTGTCAACACGGCAATGTGCCCGAAAAAACGCTTGGATTTTACAAAATGGCGGTTTACTGAAACGATTACGGGGTACGCTGACAACGTTTTCAAGACTGTTCTGATCCCCAAAAATGAAAGCGCTTTGGACGGCCTGAAGACCCTATGAACCTCAAGGAACTCTCACAAAATCTGGGACTTAGCCAAACGACGGTCAGCCGTGCGCTGAACGGCTATCCAGAGGTCAGCCCGGCAACACGCGCCCGCGTCGAGCAAGCCGCGAAAGCCTTCAACTATCGCCCCAGTACCCGCGCCAAAGGGCTTGCGACGGGTAAGGCATTGGCGATCGGGCATGTGATCCCTTTGTCGACCAAGCACGAGATGGTGAACCCGATTTTCGGCGATTTCATCGCTGGCGCTGGCGAAACCTATGCCCGTCACGGCTACGAAATGATCCTGTCGATTGTTGCTGATGAGGATGAAGAACAGGTCTATCGCGGTCTAAAATCGCGCCGGGCAGTGGACGGTGTGATCGTCCACGGGCCTCGGATGAACGATCAGCGGATCGCACTGCTGCACGACCTTGGTCTGCCCTTTGCCGTGCATGGCCGCGCCTCTGGCTGCACCCTGCCCTACACGTGGCTGGACGTGAATAACCGCAGCGCCTTTTCCCGCGCGACCGCGTTTCTGTATGACTTGGGGCATCGGCGCATCGCACTGATCAACGGGCTAGAGGTCATGGACTTCGCCCATCGGCGGCGTGAAGGATATGCCGCAGCGCTGACAGAACGTCACCTGCCGATCGATCCGGCACTGATGCGATCAGGCGAGATGACCGAGATTTTCGGCTATCGGTCTGCCGCCGACATGCTGGATAGCAAAACACCCCCGACAGCAATCCTGTGTTCTTCATTGATCAGCGCGTTGGGGGCACGTCGTGCAATTGAAGAACGCGGTTTGCGCATGGGACAAGACATCTCCGTCGTGACCCATGACGACGCCCTGTCCTATCTGCAAAACGGAGGCGATGTGCCGATCTTTACGGCCACCCGCTCTTCGGTACGGGATGCAGGGCGGCGTTTGGCGGCAATGCTGCTGGATCGGGTCGCCAATCCCCAAGACGGACTGCAACACCAACTTCTCGAAGCTGAACTGATGGTTGGCCAATCCACAGGCCCCGCGCCAGATAAGGACTAACATGGAATTCAAACGAAGTGATTTCCCCGATGGGTTTCTTTTCGGGGCCGCCACGGCTGCTTACCAGATCGAAGGGCACAAATTTGGCGGTGCGGGGTCCACCCATTGGGATACATTCGCCGCAGGTCCCGGCAATGTGGTGCGCGCCGAAAATGGCGCACTGGCCTGCGATCATTATCACCGGTTTGAAGAAGATCTGGATCTCATGCGCGATGCGGGGCTTGATGCCTATCGTTTTTCGACGTCCTGGGCGCGGGTCATGCCCGACGGCAAGACGATCAATCCTGCGGGTCTCGATTTTTACGACAAGCTGGTTGATGCGATGTTGGAACGCGGTTTGCAGCCCTTTCAGACACTTTATCATTGGGAATTGCCCTCTGCCCTGGCCGATAAAGGCGGCTGGACCAATCGCGATACTTGCGAACGTTTTGGGGATTTTACAAATGTGATCACCGACCGCATCGGCGACCGGGTCACATCCATTGCCACGATTAACGAACCCTGGTGCGTTGCCTATCTGTCCCATTTTCTGGGACATCATGCGCCTGGCCTGCGCGACATCCGCGCCGCGTCCCGCGCGATGCATCATATTCTGCTGGCGCACGGTATCGCGCTCTCCCGGCTTCGCGACAAGGGTATGAAGAATTGCGGCATCGTGCTGAATTTCGATCATACCGAAGCAAAGGATGACAGCCCCGCTGCCGCTCAAGCCGCCGCACGCACCGACGCAATCTTTAACCGCTGGTTTATCGAGGCAATCATCAATGGCGCCTACCCGGCCGAAGCGCTGGAAGGCTTTGCCCCTCATATGCCCGATGGATGGGAAAATGACATGGCCCTGATCAGCCAGCCCATGGATTTTCTGGGCGTGAATTACTACACCCGCCATAAGGTGCATGCAGATGAAAGCACGGTCTGGCCGCATATCCAGGGTGAAGAGGGTCCTGGCGCCAAAACCCAGATGGGGTGGGAGATTTATCCAGACGGTCTTTACACGTTCCTGATCCGCCTTGCACGTGACTATGTGGGCGACATGCCGATCTACGTCACCGAAAACGGTATGGCCTGGGATGACAGCGTTGAAAATGGCGCAGTCTATGACCCGGAAAGGGTGCAATTCGTCTCAGACCATGTCATGGCCGCGCATCGTGCCATCGCGGACGGTGCCAATGTCCAAGGGTTCTTTTATTGGTCGCTTCTGGACAATTACGAATGGGCCTTTGGGTATGAAAAGCGGTTCGGCATGATCCATGTGGATTTCGAGACCTTGAAGCGCACCCCGAAAGCGTCTTATCACGCGCTCAAATCCGCCATTGCGCGTTAGGAAGATCATGGCCCATCCCGACAATCTGTATTCCCTCGTCGCCGATATCGGTGGCACCAATACACGTGTGGCCCTTGCCCATGGGCGCGCAATCGTGGATGGCACGATCAGGCGGTATAGCAATGCTGCTTTTCCAGGCCTCGAATCCGTGCTGCGCCAGTACATCAGCGACGAGAACGGCGTCGACCCCAAAGCCGCCTGCGTTGCCGTGGCCGGCCCCGTGCGCGACAGCCGCGCCAGCATGACCAATCTTGATTGGACCATCGACAAAGATACGCTAACCCGTGCGACCCGTGCGGAAACGGTCGCTATTCTAAACGATCTGCAGGCCCAGGGTCATGCCCTTGGGTATATCGACGCGCAAAACATCCGGACCATTTTGCCCGGTCCTTCGGGCCAACCGAATGCAGCCCGGCTCATGGTTGGCATTGGTACAGGTTTCAATGCGGCACCCGTTTTCGATCTTGAAAGCGGTCGCGTTGTGCCACCTTCCGAAAGCGGGCATGCCAATCTGCCCATCCGCAACGAAATGGAGTTGCGGTTGTGTCAATTCGTATCAACTGCACATGGTTTCCCCGCAGTCGAAGACGTGCTTTCAGGCCGCGGATTGGAGCGAGTTTACGCATTTTTGGGACAAGAGGCGCATGACCCGCGCGAGGCCGCCGCAAAGGATATCATGACCGCCTGTGCCGATGGTAGTGACACGCGCGCGGTTGAGGCAGCGCGCCTGTTCACACGCATTCTTGGCACCGTTTGTGGCAATCTGTCACTGATCCAGTTGCCCTTTGGCGGTGTTTATCTTGTGGGTGGCGTCGCGCGCGCCTTTGCACCGCATCTTGGCAATTTCGGCTTTGCTGATGCATTCCGCGACAAGGGGCGGTTCGCAGGGTTCATGAGCAACTTTGCCGTTCATGTCGTCGAAGACGATTACGCGGCACTTACCGGATCAGCCGCGCATCTTGTGGCGCTTGGTGCCTAAACGCGCCGCCTAATGCAATTGTCCATGAACGGTCTGCGTTAACGCATTCAAAGAAAACGGTTTTGGCAAAAAGACTGAATTGGGAATGCGGGTTTGATCGTCGCCAAATGCATCTTCGGCATAACCCGAAACAAAGACCACCCGCGTATCGGGGCGGTCTTTTAATGCCTGGCGCACCCAGGTCGGCCCATCCATCCCCGGCATGATCACATCGGTGACAAATATGTCGACCTGCAGCGCATCATCATTCAGCAGATCAAGCGCCGCCTCGGCACAATCAGCCTCCAAAACCGTGTAACCGCGCAGACGCAATGCACGTGACGCAAAGGCGCGCACGGGCGCTTCATCCTCGACCAGCAAAACCACGCCATCGCCATTGACATTCATCATCTTGCCATCGCTTTGGGCCATCGGGACAGGCTCGGCCACAGGCATACGGTGGCTGGGGAAAAGCAGCGAAAACTGCGTGCCCTTGCCCGCTTCGCTTTCCGCAAAGATGAACCCACCCGTCTGTTTGACGATACCGTAGGCGGTCGACAATCCCAGTCCGGTACCCTCGCCCGGACGCTTGGTGGTCCAGAAGGGTTCGAAGATCTTTTGCAACTTCTCGGGCGGGATGCCGTGCCCCTCGTCGATCACCTTCACCACAACGTAATCACCCGGCGGCACCTCTGCCCGGTCCTTCACCATCTGCGTCTTCAGTGAAAGATTTTCGGTCACCACCTTGATATCGCCCGCCCCCTGCATCGCATCACGTGCATTCACGACAAGGTTCATCAAAACCTGTTCCAGCTGACGTTTGTCCGCCTTGATCTGTGCAAGTGCGGGATCGTGGTGCAATGACAATGTCACCTTTTCACCCACCAACCGGTTCAGAAGATGCGTCAGATCAGACAAGGTATCGCGTAGATCGATGATTTCAGGCTGCAAGTTCTGCTTGCGCGAAAACGCCAGTAGTTGACCAACAAGGCTGGCTGCGCGATTTGCATTTTGGTGTATTTGGATCAAATCACCGTAGTTCTGATCACCTTCATCATGGCGTAGCAGCAAAAGATCACAATGGCCCGAAATCGCGGTCAGCAGATTGTTAAAGTCATGCGCAACACCACCGGCAAGCTGCCCGATGGCTTGCATCTTTTGGCTTTGAACAAACTGCGCTTCTAGCGTTTTCAGCTCGGTGACATCATTCAGCACTGCAATCAGATGCGGGTCGGCAGCACCACCCGCGATATTCAGTGTGACCTGCACGAACGTATCCTGATTGTCGCCGCGCCCCCGCAGAAATTGCGATGCCTGACCGCCACGCCCTTCGGATGCCTCGCGCAGCCAATCATTGATCGGACGGCCCAGTCCATCAAGCATCTCGGCCATGCGCCGCCCTTGCGTCGTTTCAAGATGCAGCAATTGCCGCGCTTCCCGGTTTGAGGCCAGGACCAACCCATCGGCGGCAATCTTCAACAGCGGCACGGGCAAATCTTCAATCGCGTCCCAGCCCGCCTCGATCAGGCGGGGGGCATCTGCACCATTCGCACCTGACATGATATAGATGTCGCGGCTGCCGCCCTGCCCTTCAATTTCGGCAACCAAGGCTGGTTTGCGGCCTTCGGCCGTCGCGACCATATGGGACTGTCCCGAACGCAACGGCAGGTCATCAAAGACTTCGCTTAGCGTTTTCGGGCGCCGGCCCAAAAATGACCGCGCAGCGTCATTGACCCGCATAATCGTGCCGTTTGGCCCGGCATGCAACGCCGGCAAAGGTGCCGCGTCGGAGGCCGAGCCGCTGTTTCCATTCAATTCACCCAGATCATCCAGACGCCATAACAGACGATCCTCACCAACCGACGAAACGCTCAACCGAAAATGCCCTTGTCGCGTGACGATATCTTCTTTGCTTGCCCCACCTTCAGCCACACGCAACGAAAGCCGTTGCAAGACAGGATCAGGGTTGGCCAACATATCGCTAAGGACCGCGGCAAGCGGTTTGGCGTCGCAAGGGCCAAACCGGGCAGCTGCAGCCTTGTTGGCAAAGGCGATCCGTCCCCCGGCATCAGTCAGAAAGACGTTATCTGCGTCATGCGACATCAATTGCCGCACGGTTGTATCCAATCGCAAACTATCCTTGCCAATCAACCAACGGCGCAAGGTCAGCCCAATCGACAAAAACATCAATGTCGCCCCGCAGATCAGCAAACTGTACTGCAGCAATATCGCATCGACGATATAGGCGAGTGCAAAGCAAAGCCCTGATGCGGCAAAGACGATCCCAAGCGGCGGTTCTACCGCGACGGATGGCTTTTCAGGAATGGTCAGCGTTTGGTCCTTTGGCACGATGCACCCTAGTTACACGATCAAATCGCATTTACGCGCCAAGGATTAACCAATGCTTAAGCATGATCAAATCCGCGCAGAACAACAATCTTAGGTTGTTGTCATTTTTGTACCATGTTGCATAGAAAAAAACCATCACCGCTGGATCCCGGTAAAAGCCGAAATTGCGTATCGATCTGCCAATCCCGGCTTTTGTCAACAAACCGGGCGATAACTGCCTCGTTTTCCGCGCGCAGCACAGAACAGGTCGCATAGATCAGCCTGCCACCGGGCGCCACCAAAGGTGCAGCCTGATCCAACACCTGCGCCTGCATCTTTTGCAAAGTGGCCAAGCGATCTGGGGTAAGCTGCCATTTCGCGTCAGGCGTGCGCCGCCATGTCCCGCTGCCGCTGCAAGGGGCATCGCAAAACACCACGTCAAACGGCGCCTGTCGCGGCAAATCGGCGGTTGCAACGCAAGTAACATCAACCTTCGCGCGCGCCGCGCGAACCGGCAGATCAGCCATGCGCTTAGGTGCAATGTCATGCGCAAAAACCGCCGCATCATGAAGATCGGCAAAGGCCAGCGCCTTGCCGCCACCACCCGCGCAATAATCCAGCACACGCGCACCCTGTTCAACAGGGACCGCCTGAACGGCGAATTGGGATGCCGCATCCTGCAATTCCACTAGCCCATCAGCGAATGGCGTTGATGCTTTGACCCGTCGGGCATTCTGTGTGACCCGCAGACATCCTTTGATGTCCTCGTGGGGTGCGACAGCGATATCCTCCGCCGCAAGTGCCGAAGTAACTTGCGCGACGCTTGCACGCCGCATGTTGACGCGCAAAAACACATCCGCCCGTGTTTGCAGCGTCAAGGCTGCCTCTTTGGCCGCATCGCCAAGGCTTTCAACCCAAAGTGGCCACAGCCAATCCGGCAAATCATGCGCGGCTGCCTCAGAAAGTTGCAAAGGCGCTTTGCTGGCCATCCTTTCTTCGGCAGTCAGCGGGCTTGGCGCATGGCCCTGTCCGTGAAAATACGCATCAAGATCGTGATCATCACGCACCAAGAGCCGCATCATCAATGACCTGCCGTCGCCATCACCCAGCGACCGTTTTGCCCGCAACACGTCAAAAACATGATCGCGCACAGCCGCCCGGTCCTTTGACCCGGCAAACCGGCTGGCTCGCGCCCATGCCGTCAGTGCCTTCTCTGCCGCAACGCCAGATTTGATCTGATCAATGATCCCAATCGCTGCGGCCACACGGGCACCGGGTGTCATCGGCTAGCCAACCCGATAATTGGGGCTTTCGCGGGTGATTTGCACGTCATGGACATGGCTTTCCTTCAGACCCGCGCCGGTGATTTTCACGAATTCGCAATTCTTGCGCATTTCCGCAATCGTGGCGCAGCCGGTATAGCCCATTGCCGCCCGCAAACCGCCCACCAACTGATGCACCACCGCATGGGCAGAGCCTTTGTAAGGCACCTGGCCCTCGATCCCTTCGGGCACCAGCTTGTCGCTTGCCGCCTCTTTCTGGAAATACCGGTCCGCCGACCCGCTCGCCATTGCACCGATACTGCCCATGCCACGATAGGATTTGAATGACCGGCCTTGATACAGGATCACCTCGCCGGGGCTCTCGTCAGTGCCTGCGATCATCGACCCGACCATGGCACAAGACGCACCAGCTGCAATCGCCTTGGCGAAATCACCTGAAAACTTGATCCCGCCATCGGCGATCACGGGCACGTCCCCTGCCCCGTCTGCGCAATCCATAATCGCGGTGAGCTGCGGTACACCGACACCGGCGACCATCCGTGTCGTACAGATCGACCCGGGTCCAATGCCCACCTTCACCGCATCTGCGCCCGCACCGATCAACGCACGCGCCGCTTCACCTGTCGCGATGTTGCCAGCCACAATCTGTACTTCATTCGATAGCATCTTGGCCCGCTCCACCGCCTTGGCCACACCTTCGGAGTGACCATGGGCGGTATCGATCACAATCATGTCCACACCCGCATCCACCAACGCCTCGGCCCGTTCAAAGCCCGCATCACCCACACCAGAGGCCGCCGCAACACGTAAGCGGCCCAACGCGTCTTTGCAGGCCATCGGGTTCAGCACCGCCTGCTCACTGTCTTTGAGCGTCAGCAATCCGGTCAGCTTGCCTTGCCCGTCGGTGATCAGCAGCTTTTCGATCCGGCGCGCCTGCATCAGCGACCGCGCCTCATCCAGATCGGCGGGTTCCGTCAGCACGGCCAGATTTTCCGACGTCATCATGACACTGACGGGCGTATCGTCATCCGAGGCGAACCGCATATCGCGGTTGGTGACGATCCCAACAACCTTGCCACCCTCACCCACAACCGGAAACCCGGTGATCCGATAGCGTTCCATCAACGCCTTGGCATCGGCCAGGGTCTGATCAGGGCGCAAGGTCACCGGATTATAGACGGTGCCAGAGACAAAGCGCTTTACCCGGCGGATTTCTTTGGCCTGTTCATCCACAGTGAGGTTCTTGTGAACAACGCCGATCCCACCGGCCTGCGCCATGGCGATGGCCATGCGCCCCTCGGTCACCGTGTCCATCGCGCTGGAAAGCAGGGGGATATTCATCGAAATCGACCGCGTCACCTTCGTGCGCGTATCGGCTGTGGATGGCAGCACGCTGGACGCCCCCGGCACCAGCAAAACATCATCAAAGGTAAGCGCCTCGCGAATCTGCATAACCGGGTCCCCCATGCTGGCATCACTTGGCACGTCGCTATCGCATGGAACGCCATGGGCCGAAAGGGCAAACTGCGATGCCGCTCTGCATATTCATTATGACGGATACGGGCCTTTTACTCTGGCCCGTGCAGGATACATTCGGGCCAAGACCAATCAGGCGTATACCATGTCGAACGATCCTCTTGTCATCTTCACCCCGTCGGGCAAGCGGGGGCACTTCCCGGTGGGCACACCTGTTCTGACCGCAGCGCGGCAATTGGGCGTCGACCTTGACAGCGTGTGTGGCGGGCGCGGTATCTGTTCGAAATGCCAGATCACGCCGTCTTATGGGGAATTCCCCAAGCATGGTGTCACCGTGGCTGACACCGCCCTGTCGGAATGGAACAGTGTCGAGGCACGCTATGACGAAAAGCGCGGCCTGAAAAAGGGGCGCCGCCTGGGCTGTCAGGCGACAATCCAATCCGACATCGTCATCGACGTGCCCGCTGAAAGCCAGGTCCACAAACAGGTCGTGCGTAAACGGGCCGAGGCGCGCGAGATCGTGATGAACCCCTCCACCCGCCTCTACTATGTCGAAGTGGCCGAACCGGACATGCACGACCCGTCCGGCGATCTGGAACGTTTGGTCAGCGCACTGCGCCGCGACTGGGACCTGCCCGATCTGGAGGCGGATCTTGGCGTGCTGAAAAAAATGCAGCCAGCACTGCGCAAGGGCGAATGGAAAGTCACCGTCGCTGTGCATCTGGGTGATGCGGTCTTTAGCCCGCGCATCATCGAAATCTGGCCGGGCTTCTACGAAGGCACGATCTATGGCCTGGCTGTCGATCTTGGCTCCACCACCATTGCCGCCCATCTCTGCGATCTGCGCTCGGGCCAGGTCATCGCGTCGTCGGGCATCATGAACCCGCAAATCCGGTTTGGTGAGGATCTGATGAGCCGGGTCAGCTATGGCATGATGAACCCGTCCGGGTCCGACGAAATGACCACAGCGGTGCGCGAAGGCATGAACGCACTTTTCGTCCAAATCGCATCAGAGGCGGAAATTGATCGCAACTTGATCGTGGATGCAGTTTTCGTCTGCAACCCGGTCATGCATCATCTGTTCCTTGGTATCGATGCCTATGAACTGGGCCAGGCCCCCTTTGCGCTCGCCACATCCGAGGCGATATCGCTGCGCGCCAGCGAGTTGGACCTGAACCTGCACGCCGCCTCTCGCGTCTATATCCTGCCCTGTATCGCAGGCCATGTGGGCGCGGATGCGGCCGCTGTCGCCCTGTCCGAGGCCCCCGACAAATCCGAAGACCTTGTGCTGGTTGTGGATGTGGGAACAAACGCGGAAATCATTCTGGGAAACCGCGAAAAGGTCCTCGCCTGCTCCTCGCCCACTGGCCCCGCTTTTGAGGGCGCGCAGATCAGCAGCGGCCAGCGCGCGGCACCCGGTGCCATCGAACATGTTGAGATCGACCCTGTGACCAAAACCCCGCGCTTTCAGGTGATCGGCTCAGAGCTGTGGTCCGATGAAGACGGCTTTGACGCCGCTATCGCCCAGACCGGCATCACCGGCATCTGCGGCTCTGGCATCATTGAGGTGATTGCCGAAATGCGCATGGCCGGCATCGTCGATGGACCCGGCCTGATCGGGTCAGCCGAACAAACAGGCTCTCCCAATTGTTTTCAGGACGGGCGCACCAACAGCTACCTCCTTTACGACGGCACCGCCGATGGCGGCCCCAAGATCACGGTGACCAACACCGATATTCGGCAAATCCAGATGGCCAAAGCCGCCCTTTATTCTGGCGCGCGGCTCTTGATGGACAAATTCGGCGTGGACAATGTCGACCGTGTCGTGCTCGCCGGCGCCTTTGGTGCCCATATCAGCCCGAAACACGCCATGGTGCTGGGCATGATCCCCGACGCGCCGCTGGAAAAAGTGACCAGTGCGGGGAATGCCGCTGGCACAGGCGCTCGGATCGCACTTCTGAACACCGATGCCCGCCGCGACATCGAAGAGGTGGTCCACAAGATCCACAAGATCGAAACCGCAATCGAACCCCGCTTTCAGGAACATTTCGTCAATGCCTCCGCCATGCCGAACGCGGTAGACCCGTTCCCGATCCTGCACAGCATCGTGACAATACCAGAGATCAACCATAACCAGGGCGGCGACCGCCGCAGCCGCAGACGACGCGCCTGACAAAGGGTGGGGAAACGTAGGGTGGGTGAAACCCGCGCAGGTCCGATTGTACGTACAGGTTCTGTACGGCTTCTGTACGCAAAACATACATTGACGCCACGCGCCGCTGGGCGTATCTCCAAACCCGGCTCGCGGGTATGGTGAAAAGGTATCACGAAAGCTTCCCAAGCTTCAGTTACGGGTTCGATTCCCGTTACCCGCTCCACCGCAATTCAAGGACTGTGAGACCAGCGATGCCAGACATTACCCGCAAGCATATCAGCGCTCGGATGAGCCAATTGGTCGTTCACAACAGCATCGCCTATCTAGCTGGTCAGGTGGGTATCCCAGGCGCGAGCATCACCGACCAAACGAATGATATTCTTGGCAAAATTGATGCACTTCTCGCTGAAGCGGGCACCGACAAAACAAAGCTGCTGACGGCGCAAATCTGGCTATCGGATATCGGCACCCAATTTGCCGAAATGAATGCCGCCTGGGATGCGTGGGTGCCCGATGGTCATGCACCTGCGCGCTGGACCGGCGAAGCAAAGCTCGCCACGCCCGACTTTCACGTTGAAATCATCGTCACCGCCGCGATCTAAAGCAAAAACAGCGCCCCAAGGGCAGTGATGCCAATGGGCAGGCTCATCGGAATGACCGGATTTGCGAGGACATGCCATGCGCTGTCTTCGGATCCCGCAATTTTCCGGATCTGCACGACAGCAAATGTACAAACAAGCATCGCAACGATGAAGACGGGTGCGATGATAAACCCGTTCACGACGGGCATGAACAAGGCCACGCCACCCATGAATTTCACGGCACCTGCGCCAAAGCCACGTGATGAAAAAAGAAACAGGCCAAAGGCAAAAACCGCTGCCGCGAAGGCAAGTTGCCACCAGATCGGTGTCAAATCAGACGCCGTGAAGGCAACGAGAGCAAACAAGACCGGTGGGATGAGCGTCAACCAGTTCGGAATCTTGCCCGTGCGAGCCTCAATGACCATTGCGACGACGATGATCACCGTTATCGCATAGGTCGCCATCGTTGCGATCATAACAGTTACCTTGTTGAATACGTTGTTGCGCCACTCTTAATGCTTACACTCCGTTCCGCTGCAAAAAACCGACAAGCGCTGCGGTTGAACCGTCTTTTCCATCAATATGTTGCGCGCCTTCCACAACAGGTTGCAGGGCAGTGGCCAGTTCCTTGCCAAGTTCCACACCCCATTGATCATAAGAGTTAATCCCAAGAACAATGCCTTCGACAAAAACGCGATGTTCATAAAGCGCGATGATCTGACCCAAGACAAAGGGGGTCAGTTGCGGATAGGCAATTGTGATGGACGGGCGATTTCCGGGAAATACCCGGTGCCGCGCTTGGCGTTCCAACTCCGCCCCATCAAACTTGTCGGCGATCTTCCCGCGCGCAGTGTCCAGATCACGACCACGCATCAAAGCCTCTGACTGCGCAAGGCAATTCGCGACAAGCAGCTGATGTTGATGATGCAAGTCGTCGTCATGGCCACGCGCCGCCACCAGAAACTCGCACGGGATCACCCGCGTGCCCTGATGGATCAGCTGATAAAATGCGTGTTGGCCATTCGTGCCCGGCTCGCCCCAGACAACGGGGCCGCTATTGACGGGCAAATCACCCCCATCCATGCTGACACCTTTGCCGTTACTTTCCATCTCCAACTGTTGAAGATAGGCCGGTAACCGACTGAGAAGGTTATCATAAGGCAAAACCGCACGGGTCGCATAACCGCAAATCTGATTGTGCCAGATGCCGACCAGCGCCAGCAAAGCAGGCAGGTTTTCATCCCAATCCGCTGCGCAAAAATGCTGATCCATCGCCTGCCCGCCGCGCAGGAAGGCCCGAAACGCATCAGGACCGATCGCAATCATCAGCGCCAGGCCGATCGGCCCCCACATGGAATAGCGCCCGCCGACCCAATCCTCGAAACCAAACACGCGCGACGGGTCAATCCCAAAATCTGCCGTCTTGTCGGCAGCCGTGGAAAGCGCTGCAAACTGCGCACCGGGATTTTTGACGCTCTGCCCCATCCAGGCCAGCGCGGTCCGCGCATTCGTCATCGTCTCAATCGTGGTAAAGGTCTTTGATGCTACAATCACAAGCGTTGTCGCCGGATCGCATTGACGCAGCACACCCGCGATATCGGCAGGGTCAACGTTGCTGACAAAGTGGCAGCGCGGACCGTCATGATAGGGTGCCAGCGCCTTGACCGCCATCGCGGGGCCGAGGTCCGATCCGCCGATGCCGATATTGACCACGTCGGTAATCTTGCCTCCCTGCCCCACAAAACGTCCATCGCGCACGCGGTTTGCAAAATCGGCCATCCGCGCCAGCGTGTCCAGAACGCCGGGCATCACATCGACACCGTCGACCGTTACGGGACCGCCATCGAGGTTACGAAGTGCGGTATGCAAAACCGCACGCCCCTCTGTTTCGTTGATTGGCTGCCCTGCAAACATCGCATCACGCTTGCCCGCAACGCCCGCCTTCTCCAGAAGTTCAATCAGGAGAGCGCGCGCATCGTCATCTATATTGGTCTTGGCATAGTCCAGCAGCATATCGCCGGTCTGGGCCGAGAACGCAGCGGCGCGCGCATTGTCGACCAAGGTCTCAAATCGCCTGTCAGCTACCTTTTTGTGATGCGCCCGCAACTCATCCCACATGCTCACCGCTCCGCCCAATGCACCTGGGTTCCGTTTAGTATCGCCGCGACAGGTGCTTGTTCTGGCGCAAGGCCGCGCGCGCGTTCGAGGGCGGCGCGTTTTTCCGCGCCAACAATCACCATATGGCGCGACATCGCCGCATTGATCACTTTCGCCGACAAGGTGATCCGCGGCTCGGGCGCGCCGGGTGCGCGCATCGCAACCAGACGATCATCCCCGTTCAGCGCCAGATCAAGCTGGTCCGCACCTGGAAAGATCGAGGCTGTGTGCATATCCGCCCCCATCCCCAGCAACATGACCGAAATCGGCAATTCAGGTGTCAACGCCGCGGCCAATTCGGGCAGCTTTTCCTCTGGTGTATCCGCATCCGCATAAAGCGGGATATATTGCGCCGCCGCGGCACGTTCGATCAGCAATCGCTCGCGCAACAACCGCGTATTGGACCGCTCCGATGTTTCCGGCACCCAGCGTTCATCTGTCAGCATCACATGCACCCGCGCCCAATCAAGATCAACAGCGCACAGGCTGTCAAAAATCGGCCCCGGCGTGGTCCCGCCCGGAACAGCAAATGACGCATGTTCGTGGACCAACAGGCAATTCTTCAGCTCTCCCGCCAATGTATCAGCCAGATCCATCATCATCATTTCAGCGTCTGGATATTCGATCACATTCATCTGTTGGTCCTTTGAAAACCTCGCCATTGGGGAAAACAAATCAGGGCATCAGCCCTTGATTTCACGCCATTTACGATCGTCTCGGTGCAACAACATCATCGCATCTTCCGGCCCGGCAGAGCCAGCGTCATAATGCTTGGGCACGTCATTGCGCGCCTCCCAGCCTTCGATGAGCGGATCGGTCCAGGCCCAGGCGGCCTCTACCTCGTCTCCCCGCATGAACAACGTCTGGTTACCACGGATCACATCCATGATCAGGCGCTCATAGGCATCAGTTACCTCTTCGGCATCGTCGCCCAAGGCTTCGGCAAAGGTCATATCCAGCGGCACATCGATCAGACGCATCCCGCCTGGCCCCGGCTCTTTGATCGTGACTTGCAAATCCATACCCTCGTTTGGCTGCAGCCGGATCGACAGGATATTGCGGTGGCGCGCCTCATCACCTTCGAAAATCGTATGTCCAAGATCCTTGAACACCACGGCAATTTCGGATGATCGGGCTTTCATCCGCTTACCTGTGCGCAAATAGAATGGTACGCCCGCCCACCGCCAATTGGCGATGTGACAGCGCATCGCGACAAAGCTTTCGGTAAAACTCCGCGGGTTTTCGGCATCTTCGCGGTAGCTGGGCCCATCGGGCCCTGCATCATATTGGCCGCGCACCAGGTGGTGGTAATCTATCGGCTGCAATGCCCTGATAACTTTCAGCTTTTCATCACGCACCGCATCTGCCTCAAACTGGCTGGGCGGCTCCATCGCGATCAGACATAGAAGCTGCATCAGGTGGTTCTGCACCATATCACGCATAGCGCCGGATTTGTCGTAATAGGCGCCGCGCCCGCCGACGCCCACGGTTTCAGCGACGGTGATCTGAATATGGTCGACGTAGTGATTATTCCAAAGCGGTTCAAACAGCACATTGCCGAACCGGACCGCCATCAGGTTCTGCACCGTTTCCTTGCCCAGATAGTGATCAATCCGGTAGATTTGACCTTCGTCAAAATGCGCGGCCAGCGTCTTGTTAAGCGCGCGCGCGCTTTCCAAATCACGGCCAAAGGGTTTTTCCACAACAATCCGCGACTGCGCGTTGGCAATCTTGTGCATGTGCAGCCGCTCGGCCAGATCACCAAACAGCGACGGTGCAACTGAGAAATAGAAGGCTTGCACCACATCCTGCCGGACCAGTTGCGACAATGCTTGCCAACCGCCTTCACCCCGCGCGTCGATCGCAACATAATCCAGACATTCAAGAAAGGCCGCTAACGCCTTGCTGTCATTCTTTTCTTCGCCACCGAACTCCGCAACGGCTGCGGCAATCATTTCGCGGTATCCAGCATTATCCAGATCCGAACGCGCCGCACCGATCACACGTGATCCAGCGGGCATTTGACCCGATCGAAAGCGCCGGAACAGGCCCGGCAGAATCTTGCGGCGGGCCAGATCGCCCGTGCCCCCAAAAATCACCAGATCAAATGTTTCGACAGGGATGACACGTGAGACCATGGGTATTTCCGATCAGAGGCAGTGACGTTAGCGCTAACGCCGCTTTCCTAACCCGCAGCGTCAGGCAAGTCTAGCGCCTGTCGGACCTATGCGTCCAACTCTGCGTCCCAATAAAGGAAATCAACCCAGCTTTCGTGCAAATGGTTCGGCGGGAATTTCCGACCGACATTGTGCAATTGTTCGGGTACCGGCTGCCGCGGTGGTTTGGACAGGCTCATTCCCGATTGCTTTAGCGACCGCGACCCCTTGCGCAAATTGCAAGGCGAACAGGCGGCAACGACGTTTTCCCAGCTTGTGACACCGCCGCTGGCGCGCGGCACAACGTGGTCAAAGGTCAGATCGCCCTTTGCACCGCAATATTGGCAACAAAACTCATCCCGCAGGAACAGGTTAAACCGCGTGAACGCCACCTTCTTTTGCGGCCGAACATAGTCTTTCAACACCACTACCGATGGAATGCGGATTATTGTCGATGGGCTCCGCACAACTTCATCGTATTCGCTGACGATATCGACCCGGTCCAACCACGCCGCCTTGACCGCTTCCTGCCATGGCCAGAGCGATAAGGGGTAGTATGAGAGCGGCCTGTAATCCGCATTCAGCACCAGCGCGGGAAAGTGTTTCAGCGCACCCGGTTCTCTGACAAAATCAGCCCTGAAATCTGCTTGCGACATCGTCCGTTTTCCACACTGCTCGGTGCGGGAACTTAGCCCAAAGCGGCGTTCCCGCTATTCACTTAATCGTGGACTATATATCGCGTCAGATTTGTGACAACCCCCACAATATGCGGCAAAAAATGTGCAAATTGCCGGCAACTGTCACGCCATCGCGACATCACGCAATGTGACATGCGCGGGCCCGCGCAACTTGGCCAGATCAAGCGCCTGTTCAACGGTTTTCATCAGCCTGTCCAGCGGTGTGCCACCATCCGCCACCACAACACCGACGGATACCGTTGCATGAAGAATACCATTTGGGGTGACTACATGCACACCCTTGCTCAATTCCTCCGCAATATGACGCCCCCGTTCAAGCGGCGCGCCAGGCAAATATATGCCGAAAACCGCGCCGTCCAGGCGACCGACGATATCTGTTGTCCGGGTGATTTCGCGACAACGTTGCGCCAGCGCCATCAGACATAAATGCGCAGCACGCGGCCCATCGACGTCGTTCACTTTTTTGAAGTGATCAACGTCAAGCATCAGCAAAACGCCACTTTGCGGCAATGCACGCGTGAACCGCTGCAGAAAGGTCTGCTGGTTGGTCACACCAGTGACACCATCAACCTGCGCGATTTCGTGCATTCGCTGGCCGTTCCGCCGCAGTTTGATCAGGATGGATACTGGAATTGTGATCAATAACAGTGCCACGATACCCAACATGATCACATTCACGATCAACGGATCGGGGCCAAGACGCTGGGCAACAAGACTAAGCGCTGTTGCCGACGCGAGTAGAACCAGCAGATAAAGGACCCGATGTTTTGAAACTTTTGGCGCAATGGGCGGAAGGCTTTGTAATGGAACCATTAAACAAACTCACTTAGAAAACGGCACAAGATTGCATGTGTTATCATTCAAAATTCCTAACCAATTTGTTAACGTCCCACGGACATTTGAAATAAAATCGTCGCCGTCTGAAACCGGACCTAATCATCCGGACTTGAACCTTCATAACCGATGCACCCGCTACCGAACATGCGTAAAAGCACAATATTTAAGACAACCCTAGCCTATCACGCATAAATGCCAATGCAACCTGAAGGCCATCAGGTGCGATACCGTGACCGGTTCCCTTCATGATATGCGCGTAAACCTCCTTCCAACCGGCATTCTGCAGTGCTTCGGCCGCTTGCGGCAGCGATTGCGGTGGCACCACATCATCGTGATCACCGTGGATCAGCAAAACTGGCGGGCGGCTGACCACCTCATCAGCAAGTAATTCCGGATCGAGAAGGCGCCCCGAAAAGGCAACAATCCCGGCTATTGGATCCTCACGCCGTGGCACGACATGCAGCGCCATCATCGTACCTTGGGAAAACCCCAGAACCATGACCTGTTCAGGCAAAAGGTCTTCATCCACCATCACACCGTCAAGAAACGCGTCAAGATCGGCGGCCGCCCGGTCAAGTCCGGCGCGGCTCTCTTCCTCGCTTGATCCATCAATCCAAGGAATGGGAAACCACTGAAAACCCATCGGCGCACCCGCACAGGCCTCCGGCGCATCAGGGGCGATAAACAATGTATCAGGCATATGTTCGCCCAAGGGATCGGCAAGACCGATCAGATCAGCCGCATTCGCGCCATATCCATGCAGAAAGACCACGCATGACCGTGCCTCACCGGATGCGGGCTCTCGCCTTTGTGCCTCTAACGCGCGTGTCATCGGATACCTTCCCGTTGTTTTTCGTGTTTGTAGTAGGCCCACATGATCCGGGCTGCAACCGACCGCCAGGGTGACCACTCTTTCGCCATCACGCGCAGTGCTTTTTCAGTCGGGCGCGCTGGCAGATCAAAGATCAGTTTTGCTGCCTCCTGCAACGCAAGGTCGCCAGGCGCAAAAACATCCGCACGCCCCAGTGAAAACATCGCATAAATCTCAGCCGTCCATGTCCCGATTCCGGGAACCTGTGTCAAAGTGCTGATCGCATCTGTCGCAGGTAAATTGCGCAAACCGACATAGTCGATATCGGCTGCGGCAAGCGCATGGGCATACCGCACCTTTTGGCGGCTCAGCCCCAATCTGCGCAAATCATCCTCCGTCGCCTGCGCCACAGCAAGTGGTTCGGTCATGCCAGCCGTCTCAAGCCGCGCCCAGATCGCGCTTGCCGAGGCGACGCTGACCTGCTGGCTGACAATCGCGCTGAGCAACTGGGCAAATCCGTCGGGTTTCAGGCGCAACGGTAACGGTGGCAAATAGGTCATCGCCTGGGCAAATGGCGGGAACTCATCGCAAAGCCATGCCGCCCCTTCAGCAACGCAGGCATCCGATCTGATAATCCGCTCGTTCACAGGGCCCTGACCCAATCAAGTGCTGCGTCGATCGTTGTCGCAATGGGCCAATCTCCCGGTGTTGGGCGGGCCAGCATCAGCACCGGGATTTGCAGATGATTGGCAGCAGTCAGCTTGGTTCGGCTTGCCGCACCACCTGCATTCTTGACGATGAGCCAATCAACAGCCCGATCTTTGAAAAGTGTCACCTCATCTTCCACCGAAAACGGAGGGCGCCCGACCAGAAACTCACCTTTCGCAAACGGGAACGGCCCGGTCGGTGGGTCAATTTGGCGACAGATCACATAACGCCCGACAAGATTGGCAAATCGGTCAAGTGATTGGCGCCCCGTTCCCAGAAAAACAGTTGCGCCCTTTGGGATATGAGCTATTGCATCTTCCTCTTTCTGGATGT
This sequence comes from Pseudomonadota bacterium, assembly GCA_038529695.1. Classification (GTDB taxonomy): domain Bacteria; phylum Pseudomonadota; class Alphaproteobacteria; order Rhodobacterales; family Rhodobacteraceae; genus Yoonia. The sequence goes on from JBCBDL010000010.1 coordinate 35,748, forward strand.
CCGTCCAATTGTCGCCCGGCTCTGGTGTCCAGCCCGGTCGCAGGAACTGCAGATAAGGTATCGCCTCGGCTTTGCAGATGCGGGCTGTGCGCATGGTGATGCGGTGGGCATAGGGGTGCGTCGCGTCAAGGACGGCAGTGATCCCGGCCGCGTCAAGATAGCGCCGAAACCCCTCTTCCCCCCCAAAACCACCCATGCGCGTGCGGATCGGCAACGGCTCTGGCATGCGTGTCGCACCAGCGATTGAGGCAACGACATCAACATCCTGCAGTTTTTCCGCGATGCGCCGCGCATCACCTGTCCCTGCCAGCAATAACAGCGTCATGCCCCGGCCCGCGCGATGATCGTGCCGGCGCGGTCGATAATCACCACGTCAAAGCTGATCTGATCCGATTGCGCCCGCAGACGCTCCAGCGCGTTTTGCGCAATCCGCGCAGCCAGTGGTGGTCCGGCCATTTCATAAGCGGCAAGTGCGGTATTCGCGGTGCGAAGCCGGGGGTCATGCAGCATGGTTGCAAGCGCAGCAAAATCCACCTGGCTGCGGCCCGAATGCAGATCCATCGCCCCTTGCGCCAGTTTCGTCATTTTGCCGATGCCACCGCCAATTGTGACATGGGCCACCGGATGTTTGGTCAGGTATTTCAGCATCCCCCCTGCAAAATCCCCCATATCAAGCATGGCATGATCCGGCAGGTCATAAAGGGCCTGCACGGTCCGCTCAGACGTGGCGCCAGTGCAGCCCGCAACATGGGTCAGCCCATCTGCGCGCGCCACATCAATGCCGCGATGGATAGACGCGATCCATGCCGCGCAGCTAAAGGGGCGCACAACGCCCGTAGTGCCCAAAATGGACAGCCCGCCCGCAATCCCCAAACGTGGATTCCAGGTTTTCTGTGCCAGTTCGCGGCCACCGGGGACCGAAATTTCAACGGTGACATCACCGGGTTGACCAAATTCTCGTGCACAAGCCGCCACCACATCGCCGATCATCTGACGCGGTACAGGGTTGATGGCCGGCTCACCCACCGCGATCGGCAAACCGGGTTTGGTGACTTTGCCCACGCCCTCGCCCGCCTTGAACACCACCCCCCCATCCGAGGCCGAGACGCGCACAACAATCAGTGCGCCATGGGTCACATCGGGATCATCGCCCGCATCCTTCGTGATCCCCACCTTGGCCCAGCCGTCCCCCGCCGCGTGCAACGCAAGTTGAAAAACAGGCTCTTCGCCCTTGGGCAGTGTGATGCTGACCTCAGCCGGAAAGGCACCCCCCCAAAGACGGATCAGCGCGGCCTTGGTTGCGGCCGTCGCACAGGCGCCGGTGGTCCATCCGCGCCTTAATTCACCTGTGGGTTTGCGTGTCATCGGCGCGACTATAGGCAGCGCTGCAGATGCCGCCAATCGACAATTCACAGTCGCTTGCCATCTTTCCAAGCGGGGTTTGGCCCTGCATAAAGACGGTATGACAGAAACGACTCCCCTTCCCGCACATCACTGGCCCGTCATGGCGCCAGGATGGGTATGGCTGTGCGGTGCGGGTCCTGGCGACCCAGGTCTTTTGACGCTCCATGCCGTCAACGCATTGAGGCAGGCGGATGTCGTGATTTATGACGCGCTGGTACAGGAACAGATCCTCGACTGGGCCCCGCAGGCGGACCATGTCTATGCAGGCAAACGCGGAGGCAAGCCCTCTGCAAAGCAGCGCGATATCTCGTTGCATCTGGTCGAATTGGCCCGTGATGGTAAAAAAGTGCTGCGCCTGAAAGGTGGCGACCCATTTGTCTTTGGCCGCGGCGGTGAAGAGGCGCAGACACTCGTACAGCACGGTATCCCCATTCGGATCATCCCAGGTATCAGCGCGGGCATCGGTGGGCTCGCCTATGCGGGCATCCCCGTCACCCATCGCGATGTAAACCAATCCGTCACCTTCGTGACTGGGCATGACCAATCCGGCAACACGCCCGGTTCATTGGACTGGGACAGCATCTCCAAAGGTAGCCAGGTGATCGTCATCTATATGGGGATGAAGCATATCGCCCAGATCGCGGCCAAGCTGATCGCGGCGGGGCGCAATGCTTCTGAGCCCGTTGCGGTGGTCACAACGGCCACAACGGATGATCAGAAAGTGTTGGAAACCACGCTGGGAACAATCGTGCAGGATATCAATGATGCCGGCCTTGAACCGCCCGCCATCATTTGCGTCGGTCAATCGGTTCTGATGCGTCAGGTGCTTGACTGGCAGGCCATGGCCGCAGGCATCCCCCCACGCAATACTGACCCGCTGGGGCGCGGTCGGCCTGCCGAAACCGCCTGACCCGATGCACGCCCCATTCTTTCTTTGTTTCATCAAACTTCCGCCGGAGGCATCCCGCCGGTGCCACGAGCGATGAGCTTTATCGTCGCCGCCCCGGCCTCTGGCAGCGGGAAAACCACCATTACTTTGGGTCTTTTGCGGGCGATCAGCCGCAACCATGTGGTACGCGCGGCCAAGTCAGGACCAGATTACATCGATCCGCGCTTTCATGAAGCTGCATGTGGGCAGCCTTGCGTCAATCTTGATGCCTGGGCGATGTCGCCGGGCCGGATCCGAGCCCTCGCCGCGGGACCGCATCCACTGATCATCGAAGGCGCGATGGGGCTTTTCGACGGTGCGCCGCCAAACGGCAAAGGCGCGACTGCCGATCTTGCCCGGATCCTTAACCTTCCGGTGGTTTTGGTCATCGATGCCGCCAAAATGGCCGGATCCGTTGCGCCATTGGTGCGCGGATTCGCAGACCACGATCCAGGGGTGCAGATTGCTGGCGTGATCCTGAACAATGTGGGCTCACCCCGGCACGAAAGGATGCTGCGCGCGGCCCTGCCGGATACAACCATTTTCGGCGCATTGCCCCGCAATGCGGGCCTGACCCAGCCATCGCGGCATCTGGGACTTGTTCAGGCCCAGGAGCATACCGATCTGGAAACCTACCTGAACAACGTGGCTGATCAGGTGACGCAGCATATCGATCTGGCGGCACTTCTGGCACTCGACAGCGCGCCGATGTCGTCCGGTCAGACCACAAGGATCACCCCACCCGCACAAAGAGTTGCCATCGCGCAGGACAGGGCCTTTGCCTTCACCTATCCACATATCATGGAAGACTGGCGCAATGCAGGTGCAGAGATCAGTTTCTTCTCACCTCTGGCCGATGAACGCCCGGCCGAGGCCGATCTGATCTATCTGCCGGGTGGGTACCCGGAACTGCATGCAGGCCAGATCGCTAGCAATTCCACCTTTCTGGATGCATTGCAAACAACAAAGGCGCGCATTTACGGGGAATGCGGCGGGTACATGGTGTTGGGCAATGCGCTGACAGATGCCGATGGAGTGACACATCAGATGGCAGGGCTTTTGTCGCTAAAGACGTCATTTGCACGCCGCAAACTGCATCTGGGGTATCGCCATCTGACCGCCGCAGAAGGGCCATTTGCAGGCGCCTGGACTGGACATGAATTCCACTATGCAACAACCATTCATGCGGCGGGCAAGCCACTCTTTACAGCGACGGATGCCGAAGGAACGGACCTGCCGCCCATGGGCTTGATCCAGGACAATGTCTTTGGCTCTTTCGCCCATATCATCGACGCGTGCTGATCACCCATTGCATGCACCAGCAGGCAGGCGTACCGATACCACAATGACCGACACCGATGACACCCGTGCGAAACGCAATGTGGCTGTGCTTGTCCTCGCACAGGCGATCTTGGGTGCACAACTTCCAATGATTTTCGTGATTGGCGGCCTGGCCGGAAGCCAGTTGGCCACCAATCCATGCCTTGCAACCCTACCCATCTCGTTCATCGTGTTTGGCTCCATGACCACAGCACCGTGGATCAGTCCATTGATGCAACGCAACGGGCGGCGCTTTGGTTTCTTTTTGGGCGCTTTTGCCGGAGCCGCCGGCGCCTTGGTCGCCGCTTATGGGCTTTACACAAGTTCTTTCATCATGCTTCTCGCCGGATCCTATTTGACCGGGATCTACATGTCCGCGCAGGGTTTCTACCGGTTTGCAGCAACCGATACCGCATCCGAGACCTTCCGGCCCAAAGCGATTTCTTACGTCATGGCCGGTGGTTTGCTATCTGCGATCGTGGGACCGCAATTGAACAAACTGGTGCAGGATGCCTTTGTTGTGCCGTTCCTGGGAACCTATGTTGCGATTGCGGTGCTCAACCTTGTCGGCATGCTGTTGTTTTTCTTTCTCGACCTGCCGAAAGGCACGAAATCTGCGCCCGAAACCCCAACAGTCCAGGGTCGCAGTCGAAAAGAGTTGCTGCGCGACCCGCGTATCGTGGTGGCGATTATCTGCGGCATGGTCTCTTATTCCCTGATGAACCTGGTGATGACATCAACGCCGCTTGCCGTGGTGGGCTGCGGCTTCACAACAAACAATGCCAATGACATTGTCTCTGCGCATGTACTGGCCATGTTTGCACCGTCGTTCTTTACGGGGCATTTGATCGCGCGGTTTGGCGTTGAAAAGGTCGTCTCTGCCGGTCTTGTTATTCTCGCCTTTGCGGGCGTCGTCGCCTTGTCGGGGGTCACGCTTTCGAACTTCTACATTGCCCTGATCCTGCTTGGCCTGGGATGGAACTTTGGCTTCATCGGGGCCACAACGATGCTTGCAGGCGCACATCCCCCAGAAGAGCGTGGGGTGGTGCAGGGCATGAATGATATGGTCGTCTTTGGGATGGTGACCGTGGCATCTTTGGCTTCGGGCGGATTGATGAATTGCTCGGGCAGTTCAGCGGTTGAAGGCTGGAATGCCGTGAACCTCGCCATGGTGCCATTCCTTGTGCTTGCGGGTGGATCGCTGATTTGGTTAGTGCGCCAACCAAAGATGGCTGTTTAGACCCACCAACCTTGCAGCGCAACACGGGCCAGCCGAAGACGGTCGCGCAACGGGTTCGGCTCAGGCAATCCGCGTGCAACACTTGCCGGGTCACGATAAACGTGCTGCAACACCGGCCCCGCAGCATAGCCCGCCAACAATGCAGGCGCTGCCGCGCGCGATACTGAACGCCTGGCTTTTCTGGCATAACGGCAGCCCGCCATGGCCTTCTTGGTAAGTTCATAGACACCGGTCGGGGTCCCATCGACCAGGGGCTTGCGCCCCCGCGCCTCCAATTCAGGTACCGCGACAAACAGATTGGCGACACCAACCGCGAAAGCATATTTGCGCACGGGTTTTTCCTCAGCCGCGCCCAGCAGGCGGGCGGCGGTCCACATTAAGTGGCCAGAGGTCGCGTCTATATACTCTTCCAGATGCTCCGGGCCCTCAAACGCATCTTTGTAAATGTCCCAGCGGCGTGCCTGTACCAGTAAATCCAGACAATTGGCCCCTTCCGCGTCCAAAATCTCTGCAAGCGCATCCACTACCTCATGTTTGCGCACCGACCCACCCGCGGCAATCTCTTCCAAAGCGTCACGCCACCATTGCAGGCGCATTTCCGCGATCATGGCTTCTTCTGTCACCCACGGCGCACGGCTGACCTCGACGTTGAACGCATAAAGGGGAAACAGGGTTGCACGGGCCGGAACTGGTGCCGCCATGGCTGCGCGAAATCGGACGGGGTCCGCCTTTTCAACCAACTTTGCGCAAGCATGCAAGCTCACGCGCCGGCCCCGTCCCGGATCAGTTTCCAATTGATCGCATCGACCAACGCACCAAAGGAGGCATCCACGATATTCGCGCTCACCCCCACGGTCGACCACCGCCGCCCATGACCGTCTTCGCTGTCGATGATGACGCGGGTGACCGCCTCGGTCCCGCCATTGGTGATGCGCACCTTGAAGTCGACAAGACGCATATCGTCGATGATCTCTTGATAAGGGCCAAGATCCTTGGCCAAGGCGCGGCTTAGCGCATTGACTGGGCCTTGGTCCGACCCATCTTCGCCCAGGCTTTCGCTGACATTCAGCACCTTCTTGCCATTCACCTTGGTCACAACCACCGCCTCGGACAGCGACACCATCTGGTTGCGCTTGTTCTTGCGGCGCTCAACCGTCACACGGTAGCGCTTCACCTCGAAGAATTCCGGCATCATCCCAAGTTCATCGCGCGCAAGCAGCTCAAAGCTCGCCTGCGCCGTGTCGTAAGAGAACCCTTGCGCCTCCTTTTCCTTGATCCGCGCGATGATCCGCGCCAGCGCCGGGTTGTTGCTTGCCACCTCAATCCCCGCCTCCGCCAACCGCGCGCGCAAGTTCGATTGCCCCGCCTGATTGGACATCGGCACGATGCGGCTATTCCCCACTGCGGCCGGATCAACATGTTCATAAGTCGCCGGGTTCTTGGCAATGGCAGACGCATGCAGCCCCGATTTATGCGCAAAAGCCGAGGCCCCCACATAAGGCGCCTGTTTCGCAGGGACCCTGTTCAGAATGTCATCCAGCATTCGCGACGCACGGCGAAGCCCCTTCAGCGCATCCAACGAAACGCCGGTTTCAAACATGCTGGCAAAGGGTTCTTTCAGCAAAAGTGTCGGGATCAACGTGGTCAGGTTCGCATTGCCGCAACGTTCGCCCAGCCCATTCAGCGTGCCTTGAACCTGCCGTGCACCGGCCATGACCGCTGCCAAACTGCCCGCAACAGCGTTTTCCGTGTCATTATGCGTATGGATCGCAACATGGTCGCCCGGAATGCCGCTCGCAATGACCGCCTTGACGATATCAGCAATCTCATGTGGCAGCGTCCCGCCATTGGTGTCGCAAAGCACGATCCACCGCGCACCAGCATCATATGCCGCATGGATACACTGCAAAGCATAATCCGGATTGGCCTTATAACCATCGAAAAAATGCTCCGCATCATACAACCCTTCCCGCCCTTGCGCGCCGATATGGGCAAAGCTGGCGGACAGGTTTTCAAGATTTTCCTCCAACGTGATCCCCAACGCATCAGTCACGTGAAAATCATGCGCCTTGCCGACGAGACAAACGGCTGACGTTCCAGCATTCATCACGGCTGCCAGCACATCATCATTCTCGGCCGAGCGTCCAGCACGTTTTGTCATGCCGAATGCGGTGAATATCGCCTTGGTCTTGGGCAGTTTGGCAAAGAATGCGGTATCGGTCGGGTTTGCCCCTGGCCAACCGCCTTCGATGTAGTCAAGGCCAAGATTATCCAGTACGGTCGCAATCTGTTGCTTTTCCTCGGCCGAAAACTGCACCCCTTGCGTTTGCGCCCCATCCCGCAAAGTCGTGTCAAAAAGATAGAGACGTTCCTTCAACACACTGCCCCCACAAAATTTTGGCCAAAATTTTGCCGCAAGCGAGAATTTTCGTCACGAAAATTCTCCATCACACATCCCCCAGTTTGGCCGCATCAAAATCAGGGCCCGGTGTCCATGTGGCCTGCCCGCCGACATCCGTCACCTGAACACCTGCAGCCGTCAGGATATCGCGCACCTCATCTGCGCGGACCCAATCCTTGGCGGCCCGCGCCCTGGCCCGATCCGCCAGTAGCGCATCGACGCGCTCCGCAATGGCGGGCGCCACGTCCGGCCCTGCCTCACCGCCGTCAAATTGCGGGATTGCAGCCCAGTCGTTCACCAAACCCAACATCTCTAGCCCATGGGCAAAGCCAGCCAATGTGGCGGGCGTCTTGCCCTTGGACAGGACATGTAACCGCGCCAGGGCACCCGGTGTATTCAGATCATTCGCCAATACACCAACAAATTCTGCGTCCGGTTCCCATTTGCCATCCGCCTTGAGCGCCGCAATCAGATCAGGCCCAAACCCGTGCCCATGCAGGATGCCGTACCACTTTCGCAATGTCCCATCTGCCTCGGTCTGTCGCGTCTGCGTCCAGTCCATCGTCTTGCCGTAATGCGTGCCCAGCATGACCAAACGGATCACCTCACCCGGAATGCCTTGGTCCAGCAAATCGCGGATGGTAAAGAAGTTGCCCAAGGATTTGGACATCTTCTTGCCCTCGACCTGAAGCATCTCATTGTGGACCCAATAGCGCGCGAACTCACCCGTCGGATGGGCGCAGGCCGATTGCGCAATCTCGTTTTCATGATGCGGGAATTGCA
>JBCBDL010000011.1:0-43197 GCA_038529695.1 Pseudomonadota bacterium
CATGACCTGACGTTGGTCAAAGCGCAGCTCGAACCAGTCGCGAAACAGGCCGGGTTGCGGGATATCGACCTTTTCGTCCGTCGTCAGGGCGCCCACCTTACGGTCGGTAAAGACCGGGGCAGATTGCGCGACGATATTCTCTGGCACACAGCTATCGCCATCGACAAAGACGATGATGTCATGCGGTGTCGGGCATTCCCGCGCAATCAAGTTCAGGGATTTGGCCAGCGCATCGCGCTTGCCGGTGCCAGGAATGCGGTCAATGATCAGCTTCACGCCCCATATTGACCGGCATCGTGTCATAAATTTTCTGGATCAGCCGCGCATCGGCCCCATCCACGACCGATGACACAATCGTCGCACCATTCTCGGATTTGGACGCGGCCAGAAAGATGCTGCGATAGACCGGGATGGTGACCTCAGTATCGATCTTGTAAGATGTCGTCAGAAAAAACGCATGCGCCCGGTTTGGCTGTGCAGCATAGGCCGCATGCGCGCGCGCCTTGCGTCGCGGATAAACCAGCCGCCGGAAAATCACCGCGCGGGTAAAGTTGATCGCCGCCCAGCTATAGCGCCACATGCCCAGCACGCCGATGACGAGGACCGCCTGCTGAACCTCACCTAGAAATCCAGGTGGCACGAGCGAGGTCAGCAGGACGATCACCGACAGATATGCGAGATGGGACAGCATCGGGGGGCTTACCAGCAGATCCCGTCATATCCGCCGCCGGTGACCCGATTGCGGTTGATCCGCGTCAGGTCGACCATTGGTTTGGATTTGGAGGCGACATCCAGCGCATCCACCGTGTCCTTGTACATATTGCCCACGACAATCGCGTCAGAGCCGTCAATCAGCGCTTGGAGTTCCGGTACAAGGCGTTGTTTTAGGTCCGGCACCACGTCATTCCCACGCCCGGCAGTCGAATTGTCATTGGCATACGCCTCGTGCACGAACGGGTCGTAAATCTCGACGCCGATGCCCGATTTGATCAGGCGCGACGCCAGTTCAGCGAGCGGGCTTTCCCGCATATCATCGGTACCGGGTTTGAAACTGATCCCGATAAAACCAACCTTCTTGGCCTTTGAACTGGCCACCATCGCCTCAGCCTTGGCGATCTGTTTTTCGTTGGCCTCCAGCACCGCCTGCAGCATCGGTGCAGGCGTGTTCTTCACTTCCGCCAGATGCCGCAATGCGCGCACATCCTTGGGCAGGCACGACCCGCCAAATGCAAAGCCGGGCCGCATGAAGTAACGCGAGATATTCACCTTCTCGTCCGAACACAGAATGTCCATCACGACCTGACCGTCCAGACCACAGGCCTTGGCGATGTTCCCGATCTCATTGGCAAAGGTCACTTTGACTGCGCGCCAGGTATTCGAGGTGTATTTCACCATCTCGGCCGTGCGCACATCGACCACATGGATTTCTGCACCCAGATCCTTGTTCAGATCTGTCAGCAAAGCCGCAGTGTGGCTTTCCAACGCGCCAAAGACAATCAGACCGGGATCGTAATAGTCCTCAATCGCGGTGCTTTCGCGCAGGAATTCCGGATAGTAGCCGACGCCGAAATCAACACCGGCAACCATCCCTGATGCCGCTTCCAATGTTGGGATACAGGTCCCTTCGGTGCTGCCCGGCACGATGGTCGACCGGACGATGACCGAATGGAAACCGTCCTTCTTGGCAAGCGCCGTACCGATATTCTGGCACACCGCCTCAACATAAGTCAGACCAACCGCACCGTTTGGCGCGCTCGGCGTGCCAACGCAGATGAAAGATGCATCGCTGTTATCGATGGCATATTGCACATCGTCTGTCGCCGTCAGGCGCCCGGCCTCGACGACCTCGGCAACCAATGTGTCCAGACCATTTTCAACGATCGGCGACAGGCCATTGTTGATCGCATCGATCTTGCCTGCGTCCACATCGACGGCGATGACGGTATGTCCATCTTTTGCCAGACATCCCGCCGCCACTACGCCAACATAACCAATTCCAAAAATGCTAATATTTGCCACGTTCCAAAACCCCAATCAGATCTGCGCAGCAACAAATGCTGCTATTGCGAAAACGGTGCGGCAGTGCGGCAAATCTTGTTAGTCAGGAAATACCCTACAGTGTAGGGATTCCCTGACGTTAAAGTCGTTTTCAATCTATAATACTGTTTTTATTACACATTTTTCTGCCGACGACCGACACTGAGGGCGGCCATTGTGTCACTTTGCATTCGCAACAGAAAAGGCCCAGACACCAGGACTTGGTGTGGGTCAACGGTGTCAAATCACCCGTTCGAGCGGGCTTATTGCTGCAACGCAGCGACGCTATGAGTCGCGTCCTGCATTGCTATTCGGCAGGGCCAGGGTCTAGTTCAACCAGCCTTGCGTCATCACGTAATGCACCAGCTTTGCGCGGTCTCCCAAATCGAGTTTTTGGGTCGCGCGCGCCTTATATGTATCGACCGTTTTGCTGCTGATCTGCAGGTCATGCGCAATCTGTTTGGCACTTTGACCCCGTGCAAACCCAATCAGCACCTCTTTCTCGCGTTCGCTCAGCGGATCGTCGGTCGTGTTCTCGGCCAGCATCGGGCGCAATTGACTACCGCACTCTTTGTCGAAACACATACCGCCTGCCAGAACAACAGCCAGCGCAGCTTCAACCTCTTGCAAGCGTGCATTCTTTGAAATGCAGCCATGAAATCCCGCCTCGATTGTGGCGCGGATCATCGCCAGTGACACCTTAAAGCTGTAGCCTAGCAATTTCGTTTGCGGATGCGCCACCCGAACCTTTTTGACAAAGTCGGAAATGTCGTTGTCCGGTCGCAGTTTCAGGTGCATCGGGTCGAGCATGAATACATCGGGCGCGAGCCGTGCGATTTCCGAGCATAGATTTTCGTCTGTCGCAACGAAATCGCATACCAGATCACTATCAGCACTCAGATGATTGGCCAGAACCTCGCCCAGCACAGGGTTTCTGTCAGCAATAACGACCAATTGTTTGGGTGATCTGGCAGCGCCAACAGCCGGTTTTGCCAAATCAATATTCGTTGAATTCGAAGGCATCTTACACGCGAACTCCCACCACAGTTTCGAGGCCTCCTCCCTAATTCATTTCGTCATCCCTTTTATCAAGTCGTACCCAGCACCAATACCGCATCCCATTGATAAAACGATATGAATTGCTGGTGGTATTTCTCAAACACTCATTTTTTGAACCGGCGGTTCACCGCCACTCAAATCCAAGTTGATATTGTTTTGAGTGTCTTAGGCCGGTTTACTTTGGTGACATTTTGAAAACAATTGTACGTGCTGTTTGTGATTGTAACTGTATTGCACCCACCCGGTGCCACAATTCAACGCCGCGCAGCATTATTGCGCAAACGATTGCGGATTGCCGCCGATTTGGCGGGAATTGATGAAAGGTTTTGCACTTTGTGCTTCACCCAAGACTTAAGCAGATTCGCTCAAAAACTGTGCGGTCTCGGATCGATAGGCGGCGTTCGGGCATCACGATATTGCCAGCACACGAGACCGAAATGATTCTTACAGGCGGCGTAACCGGGCATATTGCGCGTAGCTGCGCAAAAGCGGTTGATGGTGAACCTCAACCTTGGGCAGCTTGCCGATAGCCTCAGCCAGATCATCGCGCGGTTCGACGTGAAATCGCGCAAGCCAGTCGCGCAACCTCAGGTTGAACCAGCTCGGCATGCGCGACTGATCGCCAAAATCTACGATATGCAGCTCGCCCCCCTGCATCAAATGATCGATCGCTTGGGCGATTGAATCCTGCCAGGCCGGGATCATCGAAACGCAGTAAGACATCACGATCCGGTCGAATTTCGCCTGCCCAAACAGATCAACCGGGTCAAAGTCACAGGCATCACCCAGCGCCAGTTTGGCGCGGCTGCCGAGTTTGACGGAAGCAGATCGCAACATTTCAGACGAGATATCAAGCCCATAAAGCTGTCTGTCTGGATATCGCATATTGATCTGATCCAGGTTGCGACCTGTGCCGCATGCGACCTCTAGCACATGCGCATTGTCGGAGGGGCGCAGTTCGCGCAAGGCATAGTCGCGGCCCAGAAGGTAGTATTTGCGCGTCGCATCATAGACCCACCGCTGCCGGCGATAGACCTGATCCATCAAAGCGCCATGCGTATCGGTCATGACCTAACCCTCAAAACGGTAGAGGTGAAAGCCACCATAGATCGCAGATCGATCATGCGCGAAGCCTTTCGCCGAAGCCGCGGCCTGATAGGCCCAGCGCGACATTATGTTGTCTGCAACCCGACCTGGCAGAATGTCATCCTTGCCGCCGGTCCGGAAAATCACACGGGCACCTGGTGCCGCGGTCCGCGTGATCTGCGCCCACAGCGCGTTGAGTTGCGCGTCATTCATCCAATCCTGCGCATCCAGCAAGACGTAACACTGCTTGGACGCGTTCGGTTGCTGGGCCAACACATCCGTTAGCGACCGGTTCAACACCTTCACCCGCGCTGCATTGGCCCGCACCGCCCGAAAGTGCTGCGGCTGCAGATATGGGGGCACTGCGGCCCCTACACTTGGCTGATACCCGCGATAGGCCGCCTGCCACGCAAAGTAATTGTCCTGGATGGGAAAGTCGCAAAACAGCTTGCGCGTGCGTTCCTTGAGCACCGCAACAATGTCGCCCCCCGCATCTGCGGCCAGCTTGTCGTATTGCGCAGGCGGGATGCCAAGACCAAAGAGCGATGCGCGCCGATTGGCGAGAAACCGCACCAGGCGGCTTTCGTAAAGCGGCACAAGCTGGCTGTCGTAAAACGCCTGCTGCTCTTCCAGCGTCTTCGCGGCCAGAAGCGGTGCAAAATCAACGCGGGCCAGTCTTGCGACAACATGTACAAGACCGATAAAGCGGCCCAGCACCCCATGCCGGTAAAGACCCCGCGCCAGCATCTTCTTGCGCGGCCCGCGCAGACCCCAACCGTTCCAATAGGCCAATGTCTCATCGTCCAAATGTGGCGCCACATATCGGTCGAATGTGGCGACATTGTCGGGCCGGTCCGCTTGCCCCAGCATCTCATAAAGCGTGGCGTGATTTGGGACCTGCTGCACGATGGCCAGTTTCAGCTTGTTCAACATCACATGGGCTGGCGACAAATCTACCGTTGTGATCGAGGCCGGGCTGGCCGTCAGATAGGACAGCATGTTGCAACCACCTGACGCGATGCAAACCACATTGTCTTCTGGCCCGATTTGCAGCGCCTGCATATCGACGACCGGGTCCTCCCAGATCTGCGCATAGACCAGCCCATGAAACAGACGCGCGAATGTACGTTCCAGCAGCCCCTCCCGGCTCATGGTCGCATTTTGGTTGACCGCCGCGCCAAGCTGCTCTGTCACCGTCGGGGTTGATGTCACTGGATTTTCTCCTGCTTAGCTGTCGAGTTCGGCCAATTGCCTTGACCGCTTGCGCTTGGGCTTGCGCGGCTGTTCTTGGGTCGCCTTTTCCTCCCAGTCGATCAGTTCGATCTTACCGGTCGGGTGTTCGACAATCGCCGTACAGCTTTCGACCCAATCGCCGGTGTTGATGTACGCGATGTCCTTGATCTGCCGGATATTCGCATGGTGGATATGCCCGCAAATGACACCGTCATAACCACCGCGTCGCGCCTCTTCAGCCAGCACATCTTCGTATTGTCCAATGAAATTGACGGCTGTTTTGACCTGCTGTTTGGCCCATTTCGACAAGGACCAATAACGCCCGCCCCAAAGCGAGCGCAGCCGATTGATCTTGGGGTTGAGCCAGATCAGAAAGTCATAGGCCGCATCGCCAAAGTGGGCCAGCCACTTTGCATGCATCACTACGGCGTCAAACTGATCACCATGGGTGACCAGATAGCGTTTGCCGTCAATCCCTGTGAAATCAGCCGTTTGCATCACCTCAAGCCCACCAAAGTGGGTACCCAGGTAATTGCGCATCACCTCATCATGATTGCCGGGGATAAAGATTACGCGGGTGCCGCGGCGGGCCTTATCCAGCAGGGTCTGAACGACATTGTTGTGGGTCTGCGGCCAATGCCAGCCGCGTCTGCTGATCGCCCAGCCGTCAAAGATATCGCCAACCAGATAAATCGTGCTCGCACTGTGACTGCGCAGGAAATCGACCAGTAAATCCGCACGGCACCCCCGCGTGCCCAAGTGGATATCCGAGATAAACAACGTCCGGTACAGCATGCGACATGCCCCGTGGTTTCGGTTGGCCGTCGTTTATATTTTGCATGTGACAGTCTGATGACCACCACATCTTGTTGGTCAATGCTGCATGTCTGTGGCTATTTTGCCGAAATGAAGCCCAGCATAAGATCCTTTGCCGCCGCCATTTCCTGGCGGCAATCGCCTTCGCCGATTTTGTCAAAGACAGGCCGAATAGCCGAAATCACCAGATCATCACGCCCGGTTTCCTGATAAAGCCGCGCCAGATCAATGCCGGCCCGCAATTCCCACAATATCCCGCCCGAACGTTTGGACAGGTCAATCGCCTTTTTTAGGTTCTTTTCCGCTGCATCATCATCGCCGACCTCACGCGCAAAAGTCGCGCGAAGACGGTAGATATCCGGTAGCCAGCTTTTCTCGCCCGTTTCATTCATCAAGGCGCCCGCCGATTGCATCAGCGCACGCGCTTCATCCATAAGACCCAGTGCGATGGCCCGACGCGCTGCAACAACCCGATTACCCGGTACCAAAAGGCGAATATTGGCCGCGATCATCTTGGCGTCTGCGTCTTTGTAGACCTCAAGCCCCTCCGGATCACCATCCGCCATCTGCAAGAGCGCGACGCTGGCATTGTTCCACATCCGTGAGGCCGAGACGTCATGTTCCTCAACCAGCTTTTTCAAGACTTCCACATGCCGCCGTTCGGCATCTGTGTCATTGGCCAGATGTGCGCATGCCACCAACAAACCATGCATGGCACAACTCGTATTCGTATGTGCCAACTCTTCTGCGCGTTGTTCTGCCATGGATTGATAGCGTTCAAAAACCGCGCTCTGCCCACGGAACAGCGCGTTAAATGCCTGATAAATCTGCACGCCCACAACCGGGTCATGTCCAAAGCGTGCCGCAAGATTTTCTTTCGCTGCCGTGTTGCAAAGCACTTCCGCTTCATCAAGGTAGGATTGCGCCTGTTCAAACTGACCCATCTTAAGCCGGACAATCCCCGCAAGCCGCTTTGCCACCAACAACTGCGCCACGTCGCCGGATGCGTGCGCGATAGCGATCAAATCATCCGCCCGGGCCATGCTGATCATCAAACTGCCGCGGAAATATGTGCTCAGAAGCAAGCCATAAATGATGTCACCCTGCAGCGGGTGCTCTTCAACCTTATCCGCCAGGTCCAACGCTTCTTCGAGTGTGCTCAGCGCCTCATCAGCCCACAGCCCTTTGCCAGGCGCAAGGGCAACAAACAGTTGCACTTTCAGATCTATCGCCCGCATCACGGCATCATCATCATTCGCGGCAACCTTCGGCGCATTCAACGCAATGGCACGGCGCAAATGCGCCTCACTTTCCTTATATGCGGGTCGGGAAATGGCGGCATTCCCAGCGGCTTCCCACAATTCGATTGCGCGATCAGTCATGTCTGCCGCTTCGGCGTGCGCGGCAAGCAATTCTGCCGGAGCTTCGGTCTCTGTTTCAAGGACGCCTAGAACCCGACTGTGGTAATTCCGACGCACCTGCCTAAGCAGACTTTCATAGGCTGCATCGCGTACCAACGCGTGCTTGAACAGATAGTTGGCCGGTTCCGATCCGCCCTGCCGCTGAATCAATTCTGCCGCAATCAACTCATCAAGCGCCTGATCAAGTTCATCGTTTGGCCAATCACAAACTTTCGAGATTAACTCGCGACTAAACTCCCGGCCGATGCAGGCGGCAATCTGCGCGACTTCCTTGGTGCCACCCAAACGGTCCAATCGCGCCATCAGGCTGTCATGCAAGGTCGCCGGGATCGCAATATCGCCCAGCGCCTCATTCAACACAAACCCTTCCTCTTCCTCAGAGAGGGCGTCCGATTCCAGAATTGTCTTCGTCAATTCTTCGACGAATAGCGGGACACCATCGGTACGTTGCGCAATAAGCTGCAAGATCTCGAACGGCAGCGGTTTGTCGTCTGTCAGTCGCGCGACCATGGCATAGATCTCATCACGGCCAAGGCGGTTGAGTTTCAGTTGCGTGAAAACCGTTTCCGTAGGAAATTCATGGGCAAATGACGGCCGACATGTTGCAAGAACCATGATCTTCGACTGGGCCGAGACAGATAAGATCATATCCAAAACCTCAAGCGAGGTCGGATCAATCCAATGCAAATCCTCAAAGACCAATAATAGGGGTTTCTGCGCTGCGGGATTGGTGACAATGCTCACCACAGCTTTCATCAGCAGGGCACGCTGTTCGATCGGCGACGCCTCGACCTCACCGTACCGGTCGGCACCGTCGACATCCAACAGAAATGCGATTGCAGCTGCATGTTTCAAGTTGCCATCTGTCAACGTCTCAATCTTATCGAGCCGCTGATCGACAGTATCATCAACAGCAATGCCAGCCCGGTGCGTCATCTGCTGAATAAACGGATAAAACGCACTTTCCGAATGATAGGCGGAACATTGGTAAAAGTTACGGGTGTGGTTGTTCAATGCGGCGACATCGACAATTGATTTCACGATCCGCGATTTTCCGATCCCGGCTTCGCCGCTGACCAAAACCATCTGGGCATGCCCCGCGACAGCCTTGGCCCAGCGGTCAACCACGATATCAATTTCGCGGTTGCGCCCAACAATCGGCATGATGTTTCCGGACCGTCTTGCGGAAAAGCGGCTTTCAACAAATGTCTCGCCTTCAACGACATAGGCATCCACTGCCCGGTCCACACCTTTGAGCTTTTGTGGACCCAGTTGGGTCAGCGCGAAATTGCTTCCCAAAAGCGGTAGTACCTCTGCCGGGACGACAAGCTGATTTGTGCCCGCAAGGCCTTGCAGCCGCGCTGCCAGGTTTGGTGTTTCGCCAATTGCAGCCGCTTCCTGACGTGCCGCACCGCCGGTTAGATCGCCGACGACAACAATGCCCGATGCGACGCCGACCCGCGATGCGAGCGGGATGCCGTCCGGTGTCCTGATCCGCTTGGTCGCCTCAATAATGGCAAGCCCTGCCCGCACGGCGCGATCGGTGTCATCTTCATTGGCATGCGGCCAACCAAAATAGCACAACATACCGTCGCCAAGAAGGGTGGCAACGAAGCCGTTGAATTCGTCCACGACCTTTGCAACTGCCTTTTGATAGGCGGTGATGATCCCGCGCATATCTTCGGCATCCATGCGCATGACCATTTCCGTCGAACCAACAAGATCGACGAACATCACTGTCAGATGACGCCGCTCTGCTTGTGATGGCGAAAACGCCATTGTGCCTGTCGCGCCAACTTCAGCCAACCCATGAGGCGACATCCGCATGAGCGCTGCACTGATCTTGCGACGAGGACCCAGCGGCAGGCCAAGTTCTTTCAGGTCTTCCTCGCGCAACGCGGGCAGCGTCTGGAAGTCAATCTCGGCCGCATCGAAAACAGGCTGATATTTCTTCAAACCGAGGCTGTCCAGCCATGAGCCGATGTCTGACATGAAGCCCAATCCCCAACAAGACGCCGCGCCAACCTGACGCACGCCGATTACCCTTGCCGATGCGAAACCTCATAACACAAAGACCAAGTCCAAGCCTAGGTTTTCAGCTGCGCGACGCGCAGTTTTGGGGATTGTCCGGCAAATAGGCATCACGATGATGGCGGAAACACCTGCTTCCAATTGTGATCGGCCCGTGAATGATGGCCCAGCATGGGCTGGACCATCACAAATGTTCGGTCTGCAATCTGGCGCGCTTACTTCGACTTGTCGTCCTCGTCGCTCATGCATGCACCTGGCATCATGCAGGCTGCGGCTTGCATACATGCGCCGGGCATCATGCAGGCCGGGGCCGCTTGCATACAGGCACCCGGCGCCATGCAGGCCGGGGCTGCTTGCATACACGCGCCGGGAGACATACACGCGCCAGCTTGCATACAGGCACCAGGTTTCATACAGGCGGCGGCTTGCATGCAGGCGCCCGGAGACATGCAGGCGGGGGCCGCCTGCATACAGGCACCTGGCGTCATGCAGGCAGGGGCGGCTTGCATGCAGGCACCAGGGGCCATACACGCGCCGGCTTGCATGCAAGCACCGGGTGACATGCAGGCTGGTGTGACCTGCATGCACGCGCCAGGGGACATGCACGCGCCAAGCGCCGCTGCGACCTTACAATAAGTCGCCATATCCTCTTCACTGACATTCAGACTATTTTGCTTGTCCTCTAAATCCGCGACCCGCATCTCAAGGCTTTTTTGTTTCTTATCGTCCGCCATAACGCTTCCTAAAAATAATGAATCCTGCCACAACCGTCGCACGAACTTACCGTTTGGTCAAATATGGTTTCCACCATTGACAGCACTGTTGTAAACCCCCCACATATCCAGGGATTTCTCATTTAGATGAATGGGATATGGCAAATCGTTGGCATTGCTGGAACGGCGTTGCGAGCAACGGTCATTGCTCGCGAAAAGCACGCGACATGCTGTCGGCAATTGGTTTTGTCAGGTATTGGACGAATGTCCTTTCTGCAGTCTGAATCATGATCTCTGCAGGCATGCCGGGGGTTGGTGTAAAACCCGGAACGCGCTGCAGTTCATCGGGTTCAATTGAAATGCGCGCGACATAAACTTCGGACTGCGCAGCCTCCGCCCCGTTTGAAATTGTATCGGCAGAGACATAGTAAACCTCACCATCCAAAACTGGCGTTGTCCGCTGGTTCAACGCAGACAGCCGAATGGTCGCCGGAAAGCCGATCTGAACGCTGTCAATCTCGGTCCGCGGCACCTGTGCCTCGATAATCAGCGGTTCGTCAGCAGGCAGGATTTCAGCAATCGCCTTGCCACTTTCGACGACACCGCCAGCTGTATGATAGTAAAGGCGGACAATTGTACCCGACACGGGCGCCGTAATCTCAACCCGGTTCAGCACAGCCTGTGCTGTGCGCACCTGCTCGCGGATACCATCAAGCTCAGCCTCGACGATTTGTAACTCATCCAGTGCCGCGTCACGGTGCTCTCCAAGCGTCTGTTCAATCTGTGCCTCATACCGGTCCCGCACCTTGGCGATCTCCGATATCTCTGCCTCCAATCGACCAATCTGCCCTTCAGCCTCGGCAATGGCCCGCCGCACCACATTTACATCCGTCCGCCGGATCAACCCCTTGTCAAGCAGTTCGGATTTGTCGGCCAATTCCTCCGCCATGATGTCCACTTGCGTCCGCGTCGCGTCCAATTGGCTGGCATAGCCGCTGCTGCGAATGCCCAGCGCGTCAATACTGCGGCGCAACAGCGACAGATCATTGTCCAGCCCTTGCATCGACACTTTAAATCCCAGGCTATGGCCTTCCAGCATTGTGGCCACCTCATGGTCTGCGCGCAATTCTTCGACCATGGCGGGATAAACCAGATGGTCGCGCTGTTCATATTCTGCCAGATACCGGGCCCGCGCAGCCTCCAGCCGCACCTGCCGCAGGAACAATTCACGTTCGCGCCCCAGCGCCTCGGTCTCGTCCAGGCGCACCAGCACATCACCCGCCTCCACGCGGTCGCCCTCTTTGAAATAGATGCTTTCGATGATCCCGCCTTCCAGGTGCTGGACGATCCGGTTGCGGCCCGTGGCGATGAAACTGCCTTGGGAGATGACCGCAGCGGCCAGTGGGGCCGTCGTCGCCCAAACGCCAAAACCGCCAAAGGCCGTGACCAGCAACAGCACGCCAAAGACAACGTGACGGCGGACAGAGCGCGGGACTTCATCATACCAATTCGCATCCGCAACAACGGCAGGCAGTGTCGTACTCATTTGGTGATCTCCTTATTGCCCTTGTTGCGTTCGGCGAGCTTTTCCAGCACCTGATCACGTGCGCCGAACATGCCCACATTGCCGTCCGCGACCATCATGATCTTGTCCGCCACTTTCAAAAGCGACGGCTTTTGCGTGATCACCACGACCGTGATCTTGCTATCCTTGGCATGCTGGATCGCGCGGGCCAGCGCCCGGTCGCCAGCAGCGTCGAGGTTGGAGTTTGGTTCATCCAAAACCAGCAACCGCGTGTCCCCAAAAAACGCGCGCGCCAGCGCCACCCTTTGCTTTTGCCCGCCAGAAAGCGGCGCACCATCGGCGGCCACAACCGTTTCATAGCCATGGGGCAACTCTGCAATCATTTCATGCACGTCGGCCAATACTGCAGCACGGTGGATCGCCTCATCGGTCGCGTCATCGCGCATCCGCCCGATATTGTCTTTGATCGTGCCGGGGAAAAGCTGCACGTCTTGTGGCACATAGCCAATGCATTCACCCAATTGCCGCGGGTCCCAATTGCGCAGATCCATCAGATCCAGGCGGACCGAGCCTGATGTGGGCAGGATCGACCCCACCAGCATCTTGCCCAGCGTCGTCTTGCCCGCGCCTGAATTGCCGATGACAGCCAAGGTCTCACCGGGGTTCAAGCTAAAGCTCAGCCCGTTCAGGATAACCTGCTTGGTCCCGCCCGGAACATAGAGCAGACGCTCTACATCCAACCGGCCTTCAGGATGGGGCAGGACCAACCGTTCAAACTTGCTGCGGGTCCGGCGCATCAGATCAGCGATCCGGCCATAAGCCGCGCGCGACAACAGAAACGCATTCCACCCCTCAATCGACCCTTCAATCGGGGCCAAGGCACGGCCTGCAATAATGGAGGCCGCAATCACCATCCCGCCCGTAATCTCGCCTTGGATGGCCAGATTGGCCCCCCAGCCCAACATCGCGATCTGGGTCAGCAGGCGCACGGCGCGCGACAGTGAGGCAAAGACGATATTGCGATCCTGCGCATGGACCTGCGCGGTCAGCGACGCAGCGGTATCCTTACCCCAGATGCGAACCGCCTCTGGCACCATCGCCAGCGCGTTGATGATCTGGCTGTTTCGCGCCATGGAATCGAGATGCATGTTCGCGCGGCTCTGCGCCACATTCGCCTCGGCAAAGGGTTTCGCGGTCATTTTCTGGTTGATCAGCGCGATCACCAACAGGATCAGCGAGGTTGCAACCACGATACTGCCCAGATGCGGGTGGATCAGAAAGATCACGCCCAGAAAGATCGGCGCAAAAGGCACATCGAGAAACGAAATCAGCGTGCCCGACACCAAGAACCCGCGCATCTGCTGCAGATCGGCAAGTGTCTGATATTCCTTGCCATTCCCGTGAAGCGAGGCATGCGCCGCCGCACTTAAGATCGGGGCGCCCAGACGGGCTGCGACCTCGACCGCGCTGCGCATCAGGATAAACCGGCGCAAGGCGTCCAGCATCGTCTGCACGATCACAGCACCCACAATCACGACCGTCAGCATCACCAGCGTATCAATCGACCGGCTGGTCAGCACGCGGTCAGAGATTTGGAATAGGTAAATCGGGATGGCGAGGATCAAAAGGTTCGTCCCAAAGGTCAGCACCATGACAAAAGCCATGTTGCGACGGACGGCGCGGATTCCCTTGTTTAGCGCGTCGGCAAAACCATCCGGGCCAATGCGCTTGTGAAACGCGCCATTGCGGCCATCCTTGCCGCCGCCGCCACCGGTCACAGGCACCGCTTCGCCCGGCTTTTGGTCAATCACCGCACCACTTAGCGGGCCTTCATCCTTCATCGGCGTCACCCGCATATCGGCATCCAGCCTGAGTGGCGGCGTATCACTATCGTCACGCGCCCTTTGGGTCGCAAACACAAAATCTTTCACATCAAGGCTCCGGCAAATGGGGTTAGGCGAGCATGCTTTGCATGGCGTCCGTGGTGACGGCACCATCATCGGTTGGGGTGATAAGGGTCGGGTCGTCCTCGGACGGTGTTGCAATCATGTCATCGGCCAGAAACGCAACCGCCTCGGTCGCAAGCGGAGCAATCCCACTCGACAGCGGATCATCGCCGCTCTCAATCAAATTGGCCTGATGCAGCAGCAGGTCATCGTAAACCTCGCCACCAACCTGGATCTCAGAATCCAGCCCGAAATCCAGGATCGTGGCCAGATTAACGACCGCGTTCGATCCCGTGGTCACGGTCACCGGGCCATCCGGCTCCTCTGCCCGATCATCTAATGCGGCAAGCTGCACCGATATCTGATCGGCATCGCCGACGATATTCGTCTGTGTGATGGACGCAACGTTGATCAGATCGCCCGCGATATACAGCACGCTCAGCGTTGGCATGCCTGAAAACATCGCGTCCTGTGTCAGCGTCGCCGACAGGGTCGCGGCCCCATCCGCCAGCGCTTCACCGGCGGCGGCAAAAGCACCCGAAAGCCCGGTATGTGTATCAACACCCACCTGCGAAATCGTGGCGCTGTTGAAGGCAAGATTGTCACCCAGCGACAGATCCGCGGGCCAATCCCCGCCATATGTGACGCTGTCATTGTCCAGCAGCACATTGGTTTGCTGGATCAGCTTCATGTCGATCATCTGACCGCCGACGATGATCACATCGTAACCCTGACCCAGCGCGAGCAGGCTGACCTGGTTCAATGCGGTATTACCGCCGAAATTCAGATAGGTGTCTTCCCCTGAAAACGTCACCTCTGCCCGATCATGATCGCTGATTAGATTGACCTGATGCATCCAGTTCAGGGTCACCAAATCCGCCTCAATCCGCGTCACACCCCAGCCCAGCGGCAGGCCTTCATAGACATCCTCTGTTGGCGGCGGCGGGGTTTCGCTGTTTTCAATGGCCAGCGTGGTGGCATTGATGGCCTGCGTCGGCGCAATCTCCATGGCGCCGGCATCATGGTCCTGCACCACATTGACTTGCGAAATCGCGGTCAGCGATATTGCATCGCCCATCACCGCAATCACCTCTGCGTCAACGCGTGCAGACACCAGAACAACCTCATTCACAACCAGATTGCCACCTGCGACCACCCCATGCCCGTCGGCAACATCAAAAATCTCGGCCGAAATCTGAGCCGAGGTGATCGGATCGATCCGCGGACCGGCATCCTCCTCTGGTGCGTCGGGCGATCTAAGAAATGTCGGTAACAGATCAGCAAGACCCGGCGCCTCTTCGGCGGACAGACCGTTGATCGTGACGCCGACGGCATCCGAACTTGTCAATACAGTCACTGTGGCATCAGCCGGCGCGCCCGCGACAGCCGCCTCAAAAGCGTCGACCGTGGTTGTGAAAAAGCCGGGCGCATCGGTGATTGCCGCTAGCGGATCGCCAAATTCAGGCACCGACAGCCACCCCGCCAGTGACACCAGCCCGTCCAACTGGGCGTCAAAAATATATGGGTCCGTAAAGACAATCCCCTGCCCCGACAGCATCAGGTCATTGTCGATCAATCCGTTGAACTGGTGGGTGATGACAATAACGGATCCCGGCGGCGGCACATCGAAGACGAAATATTGCGGCAATACCACATCGCCAAACCGCGCCCCGGCATAAACCGGGTCAGGCGCATAGAATGACATCTGCACGGCGGGCGCTGCAAAAAACGCACCATTCGGTGGGAAAAGTGCGGCAGGTTGTGCCGCTTGCAAAAACCAAAAGGGCGTCAATCCCGCCTCGTGCCCAGCGGCATCAAAGGGCGCATGCAGTATCACGTCACCAGGAGCATGCGCCGTAAAGTCCGTGCCCGGCTGACCCTGGTGGCGAAACGCCTCAGCCTGGTCGCGCAGACGGTCTTCGGGCTCTGTCAGTGAAAACTCCCCGATGAAGTGCGAAATGAACTGAGAAACGCGATCCTGTATCATGTGACCAACCTGTGCTGAAATTGCGGGGTTCGGTTCTGTTTTTGGGCTTTGCTGTCACAAGCGAAATTCAGGGACAGACGGTGGTGCCTCCGGCCCCAAAGGCGAAATGCGCCGGGGCCGAAGACGTTTTTTAAGGGTTAGACAGTGTCGGTGCTGTCGTCGCCCACATAGGTAGAATTCATGTTGCCACCGACGACAGACATATCAACTGTGTTGCCCAGCACGTTGGCACCCATCACGATGCTCTGGTTAAAGGCAGTCGTGTCGATCGAAGACGCCGCAGAAGACAGCGACTCGCCCGAGACAAAGCCGTCATCGCCATTGCCGCTACCCCAGTTGCCGGTGTCAAAGCCATCTTCGGCCATTTCACCATCCGGGTCTTCCTGCTCAACCCGCAGGATCGGAAAGTCAAAGCCATCGTCATCGCCAGCCTCAATCCCGTCATCCGAAGACGCCGATCCGCCGGTTGACGTATTGGTCTGCTGCAGATTGCCATCGACAGACGCGTTTTCGATATTGTCGTTGTCGACCAGGTTATTGGACTGGGCGTTGACCGTGCCAACATCGTTGCCGGCCCCAGTGAGTGCATCATTGAGCACATCCTCAAGGTTCAGCTCATTGCCGGGGTCGTAATTCACGTCACCCTTGGCCATGATGATATCGTCCACTGTCGTGTAAGACATGTCGATATCGGCAAAGTCGTCATCCGTGGGCTCATAACCGCTGAGATCCACACTGGCATCGACAGAGACATCCGTGTGCACGCTGGTCGCCACATCGGTGTGGTTATAGGCCTCATTCACCGCAACATTGTCGGCATAATTGGCAGCACCGTTTTCGTTGTAATTGAGGTTGCCATTGGCATTGCCGTTGAGGTTCAGCGAACCGTTGAGATTACCGTTCTCATTCGCACTCACATTCTCGCTGGACTGTGCCTGATGCTGGCCTTGGCCTTGCCCTTGCAATTGGCCTTGAAGCTGCGCCTCTGCCTGGGCTTGATGCTGTCCCTGATGTTGATGATTCCAGGGTACAAAAAGGTTATTTCTGTTAGACATTTTTTCAATCTTTCGATGATGCGCCTTGCACGACCATCACTCATTTCAAAGATGGACACAGGCCTGGCGCTGATTGCGATTGTTTGTCCGCCGGAGAGACGCGCGACGGTCGTTTGGTCTGCTATCTAATCCCCCTGTCTTTGAACCAAGCGATACCGGGCCGCGAAATGCGGCAGATCATGCGTCGTCGTTCTCAAGAACGCGGATCAGCGCGTGATTTAATTGCGCTCATCGCTCGGTGCGTTGGTTGTCTTAGCCACGCAATATGTGACAAGACCCAAATTGCCATGGGCAGGGCTGCCTGCCTAGCTGACAAGACGGTCAATCCATGATTCGACCATTTGGTCAAAAAACGAATCTCTTGGACGTACCTAGCATAGATCAAAAGGTGTAGCTCTGGGCCAGAATGCCCTTTTCAGCTAAACTTACGATCTATCTAAGCTGCTGATCGCGCAACAAAAGTACAGGTTCATGCCGATTCGTTGTGCAGATCACGAAGAATATGATAAGCTCTTGGGCAGGCGACGAGCCTTTTCGTGTCGCCGATCTTGAAGATATCAGAACACCGCAAACCGCATATCTGCGGGGGCAAACGTGGCCTTTATTTCAAGGCTGCGCTTTCGGTTTCCGACGCTATTTTGACGAAAGGGACTATTTCGATGAACAGGGATTTTGCTCTGCCAAAGATCCAAGACGACAGCCCCGCTATCCTTTTTGTGGGGGATCATAATTGCTTCTCTGAAATCTATCTGCGGCTCATTGCTGAAGAGTTTGGGCACTACCGCATTCTGTGTGACCGCAGCCTCGACGACGCGCGACAGCGCGCCCGGATAGAGGGGCCAGACATCGCATTTTTGGTGATGTGCTGCCGGTTTGGCACACCCGCACTGATCACACTTCGCGAGGTTGTGAAAAACCATCCGACTATTCACCCCGTCCTCGCCTACGGGGCCATGAACGAGGTCCGCAGCGTTCTAAGATCGGCCGACGATTATGCGCCATTTCAGCGCCTCAGCTTTCTGCCGATGAAGGCACGAGTCGATGCGGTGATTTCGATCCTGCATCTGCTGGTGTCAGGGGAATGTCACGTCTCAAACGACGTGATGAAAATGCTGCTGGCTGATCAGGCAGCCAATACCACCGGTGCACCAACGCCCAAACAAGGCATAGGCCAATCTGATCTTGACGCGCTTACCACACGCGAGGTCGAAGTACTGTCGCTTTTGGCCGAAGGTGCGCCCAACAAAGCCATCGCCAAAGATCTCGACCTGTCGCCAAGTACGGTCAAGCTGCATATCCATCACATCATTGCCAAACTCGGCGTACGCAACAGGACCGAGGCGGCAGTAGCCTATCTGGCTGCACGGATGGCACCGCGGCCGAAGGCCGCCCCATGAACGCACAAACAGATATCAACTTTGATGCTTTCCTGCTGCGTGTGGGCAAGCTCAACTATGCATGGACCAATACCGAAAGCCTGCTGATCCACCTGATTGGCGGGCTATCGCAAACCGATACAGAAACCGCCACCGTCATTTTCCTGACCCTCAACACCTCGCGCGCGCGGATTGATCTGGTGCAGCGCTTATCGAAACTTGATCGTGTTACGACCGACACGCGCCGCGCAATTCTTGACGTGACAGGGCGCATGCAAAAGGTCAGCCACCTGCGCAACCGATACAATCATTGCATCTATGCGTTTGACGGCAACGCTGAGGTGTCCCACACCATTCTGATGCGCATCGCCGACCGCAAGGACGCCATCAAGATGGGACAGGTCGACGCCGTCGATGAAAAAGCCGCCAAAGGGATCAGTGATGCGATTGCGGAACTACAAGACATCAACCAGACGATCTGGGCGATATGTCGGGAATACGGGTATCCGCATTAGGGATTGCGCAAGCGATCTTGCCGCACAGCCATGAACCACGATCAACTTGAAGTTGAAAGCTAGGTCATTGAGGCATGACTACGGTGTTCGACCAAAGGCCAAAATTCTCTGATACAAAAAACGACGGAAACACCTTTCTGGGGCGTTAAAGACGTATCCATGCACCCGGAGGCCATCATCATGAAAACACGCGGCACAACGCTCGCTCTCACGCTTTTGTCCGCCAGCGCGGTTCAGGCGCATATGACAATGACCGTGGAGGGCGATCAACGCTGCATCACGTCAGATGGCGTGCCCGAGCACGAAACAGGCCTCTGGCGGGAAGGGGCAACCCTCATAGAACAAGACCATGGTTTTTGTATGGACGCCACGCCTGCACTGACTGACACAATCACGCATCGGGTCCGCATTTCCGGCATCACCGTGACAGGCATCCCGCTACGCCCGGGTACAGCGGAATACTATGACCCAACGACAGAACGCGGCTATTCACGCGATCCATCGTCAGGCTGGAATGTCGAAGGTATCGGCGGGCTGATCATGGATGCACAAAACGCGCATGTAGATGGTGATGGGATGTATCACTATCACGGCATTCCTTCTGCGGTCACAGGCGCGCTGGAGGGGACGCTCTTTGGCTATGCCGCAGATGGTTTCGAAATTCACTATTTGGGCGATCAGGTGCAATCATCCTGGCAACTCAAAACCGGAGAGCGCGCTTCCGGCCCTGGTGGCCCACATGACGGCACCTATGTTCAGGATTACGAATTTGTCGCCGGATCCGGTGACCTGGATGAATGCAATGGCGGCATGCTTGACGGGCAGTACGTCTATTTCGCAACCGACACTTACCCATTTTTCCCACGCTGTTTCAAAGGCACGGTATCGGGTGATTTTCTTGGTGGACGCGGCGGCCGGCCACCGCCCGGTGGTAACGGTTAGATGCAGGTGCGTCTGGCGTCGTGACATCGTATGCGCGTGTCGGCAGTATTTGCACAGCTGATCGTGGACGATCCTGCAAGGCACCCCCCCGCGTTCAAACGGTCTCGCCGGCATCCAACCGCTTTAGAAATGCATCAGCCTCTGACAAAACCAGGTCACGCCGCTCCGCATCCATCCGGTCCCAAACCCGATACATATTTCCCATGCGCGGATTGCCAGAAAACCGGTCCCGATGCCGGTTTAGAAAATGCCAATAAAGCAGGTTAAACGGGCAAGCCTTTTCCCCGGTCTTGTCCTGCACGCGGTAAGCACAGGACCCACAATAATCGGACATCTTGTGAATGTAATTCCCCGACGAGATGTAGGGCTTTGACGCAATGATCCCGTCATCGGCAAAAAGGCTCATCCCGATCACATTCGGGGCCTCCACCCATTCATATGCGTCCGCATAGACGGCCAGATACCATTCATGCACTTCACTTGGCGCAATCCCCGCCAGCAATGCGAAGTTTCCCGTCACCATCAGACGCTGGATATGATGCGCATAGGCTTCGTCCCGTGTCTGACCCACGGATTTTGCGATGCAGTTCATCCTCGTCTCGCCGCCCCAATACATCGCAGGCAGTTTCCGGTCGTGGCCCAGCGCGTTGCGGGTCACATAATCCGGCCCCTCACGAAAATAGATGCCGCGCACATATTCGCGCCACCCGATGATCTGGCGGATGAACCCTTCGACCGCGTTCAGCGGGGCATCACCGTCTTTGTAGGCCTGTTCCGCCTTCTGACAAACCTCTAGCGGGTCAAGCAGCCCCGCATTCAGGTAAAGCCCGATAATTGCATGATAGAGGAACCGATGATCATTCAGCATCGCATCCTGATAATCGCCGAATTTCGGCAAACCGCCCTTGATCCAATGCGCCAGATGTTGGCGGGCCTGCCCGGTATCTGTGGCAAACCAGAACGGGCGGAGTTCCCCGAAATTATCGCCGAACCGATCCTCAACAAGGTCCAGAACCTCCTCATCGGGGTGAAACCGCATCGGTCCGCCATAATCCACCTGATCCGGGGCAGGCTTGCGGTTGTCGTGGTCATAATTCCACTTGCCCCCTTCCGGCTGATCACCGTCCATCAGCAGGCCCGTCTTCCGGCGCATGTCGCGATAGAAATACTCCATGCGCAGCTGCTTGCGGCCCTCGGCCCAGTCCTCAAACTCCTGATGCGAGGCAATGAACCGCGTGTCAGGCAGGCAATGGGTCTTCAGCGGCATGTCAGCCAAGGCCTCAATCAACCGCCACTCGCCCGGCTCGGTGTAAACGACCCCCGCCGCGTCATATTCCGACGCGCGACGGATCAACTCCCCCGTGATCGACCCGGTATTATCCCGGTCATCCAACCGCGTATAGGCGACCTGCCAGCCTTCCCGCCGCAGCCACTCGGCAAATTTGCGCATCGCCGAAAAGGTGAACGCGATTTTCTTTGGATGATGCGGCACATATGTCGCCTCACCCATCACCTCAGCCATCACGACAACATCCGCGTCCTTGTCGGTCTTGGACAGCGCCGACAAACCAACTGAGAGCTGATCACCAAGAACCAGAACCAACCTCACCAGACAATCTCCTGCCCTGCATAATCGTAGAACCCACCGGACTGCTCCGAGGTCAGCCCCTCAATCACACCCAGCAAATTCCGCGCCGCCTCGTCCGCCGGCACTGTCTTGTGCCGCCCTGCGTAATTCGCGGTAAAAGGCGTCTCCACCGTCCCCGGATGCAACGCCACACAAATTGACTGCTTATGCGACCGCCCCAGTTCAATCGCCGCCCCATGCACAATCTGGTTCAGCGCGGCCTTGGACGCACGATAGGAATACCACCCACCAATCTGGTTATCCCCAATCGACCCCACGCGTGCAGACAAGGTCGCCACGACAGCGCGCCGATCCTTGGGCAAAAGCCGCGCCACCTGCGCCAAGATCAAAGCTGGGCCAATCGTATTCACCTGAAACACCCGCGCCATATCGTCGTGCTTGAGCGCCGAAATCGTCTTTTCCGGGCGACCCCACAACGGCGCCAGAATTCCCACTGCGATGAATACCAGATCAAACGGCCCCTCCAGCCGCTCCAACCCACGCTTGACCGATGCCTCATTGGCCACATCAAACCCGTCAACCGACCGCGACAGCCCTGCCACGTCC
This sequence comes from Pseudomonadota bacterium, assembly GCA_038529695.1. Classification (GTDB taxonomy): domain Bacteria; phylum Pseudomonadota; class Alphaproteobacteria; order Rhodobacterales; family Rhodobacteraceae; genus Yoonia. Next base: position 21,937 of record JBCBDL010000011.1, read on the forward strand.
CAACCATCACCCTGTAATTGCTGATAAACCGCCGACCCGATTCCGCCACTGGCCCCAATCACCAATGCCCGCATGCAAAACTCCCCTTTGACTTGACGCGACTTAGCGCCACCTCCTCACTCAGCAAGGAGGACGATAATGCGCTTCTGGATCACAACCTTCGCAATCCTCAGCACATCCGCGTCAGCGCTGGACCTGACCTATCAGACCAGTTACGACCTCAACCGCCCGGCCAGCCTGGACTACGACCCGACATTTTGCGGCCTGTGGATCGCAAATGAAGGGCCAGAGGTGATCCTCGTCACGCTGCAAGGTGATGAACTGCGCCGCATCTCCAGCGACCTTTCCCGGATCAAGGCCATCACTATCGAAGATGATCACCTGTTGGTCGGCGATGGTCTCGGCAATATGCAGCGGATCACCAAAGACGGCGAAGCACTGGCTGAGCCATTTCGTCTGGCCATGAACTGGGCTGACACGGAGGGGCTGACGGTGACAAGCGACGGCACGATCATCATGGTCGAGGACGACCCTGAACGCATGACATGGATGAACCCGGACGGCAGTGTCCAACGGCAAATCAACACCCTCAATCTCGATCCACCCCTGACCGAGGCGCAGGGCATCGCCTATGACCCGCGCACCGGATACCTTCTGATCGTCGATGATTGGGAAGGCACCAACAGCCTGTATGAATTCGACGCCGACGGTACTCTGCTCGGCACCACCTCGCTCTTGCCTTATGGCCGCGACCCCGAAGGCATCGCTTTGCGCCCCGGCTCGAACGAACTTTTCATCGCCTTCGACGGCGGCGCCAGCATCGCGTCCTTCACTTACAACCCGACGATGCCCGCCGGATCAGACCCGCTACCACCCGGTCCCGACTGCCTGATGTTCTAACCCCACCCATCATCTCGTCAAAAATACTCTTGCAGGAGGCATTCCACACTTTTCAACAGGCGAAACGCTTGTATAGTGCACCGCATGATGAAGCGCGCACATATCCCAAGTACAGGCCCCACCGGCCTGCTTCTGCGCGACATCCTACTTCTTAGCAACCTCTGAGCGTGCCATTCGGCGCGACCGCTCAGAGGGGACCAGCGCCGGGTTTTTGCTAAGAAACAAGGAATACGAAAATGACGACTTCTAAAGAAACGCGCACCTCCGGTGCGACAGACAAAGTGTTGATCTTCGACACCACCCTGCGCGATGGCGAACAATCCCCCGGCGCGACGATGACCCACGACGAGAAACTGGAAATCGCCGAACTTCTCGACGAAATGGGCGTCGACATTATCGAGGCCGGGTTTCCCATCGCCTCAGAAGGCGACTTCAAAGCCGTAAGCGAGATCGCAAATCAAGCCAAATCCGCCACGATCTGCGGACTGGCACGGGCCAATTACAAGGATATCGACCGTTGTTGGGAGGCCGTGAAACACGCCAAATCCCCGCGTATCCACACGTTCATCGGCACCTCGCCGCTGCACCGGGCGATCCCGAACCTGAACATGGACGAAATGGCCGAGCGGATCCACGATACCGTCACCCATGCCCGCAACCTCTGCGACAACGTGCAATGGTCGCCCATGGATGCGACGCGGACGGAAGAGGATTACCTCTGCCGTGTGGTCGAAATCGCCATCAAGGCGGGTGCCACGACGATCAATATCCCAGACACCGTCGGCTACACCGCACCTGTCGAAAGCGCCGATCTGATCCGCATGCTGATCAACAAAGTGCCGGGCGCGGATGAAGTCGTCTTCGCCACCCACTGCCACAACGACCTCGGTATGGCGACGGCCAACAGCCTCGCAGCTGTCGAAGGTGGCGCACGCCAGATCGAATGCACGATCAACGGGCTGGGCGAGCGCGCGGGCAATACGGCCCTCGAAGAGGTCGTGATGGCCCTCAAAGTCCGCGGCGACATCATGCCGTTTGAGACGGGTATCGACACCCGCAAAATCATGAACATCTCGCGCCGGGTCGCCACAGTCTCGGGCTTCCCAGTGCAGTTCAACAAGGCAATCGTGGGTAAGAACGCCTTTGCCCATGAAAGCGGCATCCACCAAGATGGCATGCTCAAGAACCGCGAAACGTTTGAGGTGATGAAGCCCGAAGATGTCGGTCTCTCCGGCACCTCCCTGCCCTTGGGCAAGCATTCAGGCCGCGCAGCCTTGCGCGCCAAACTCAGCGAACTGGGCTTCGATCTGGCCGACAACCAGCTCAACGACGTCTTCGTCCGGTTCAAGGATCTGGCCGACCGCAAAAAGGAAGTCTTTGACGACGACCTGATGGCGCTGGTCTATCAGAATGACACTGAAAACGACCGGCTGAAATTGAAATCACTGCGCGTCGTTTGCGGCACAGATGGCCCGCAAAAGGCCGACATGGTGATGGAGGTGGATGGCAAGGACATCGAAACATCCGCCACCGGTGACGGCCCCGTTGACGCAACATTCAACGCGGTGAAATCCATCTTCAGCCACGGCGCGCATCTGCAGCTTTATCAGGTCAGCGCCGTGACCGAAGGCACCGACGCCCAGGCCACCGTCAGCGTCCGAATGGAGGAAGAGGGACGCATCGCGACTGGCCAATCTGCCGATACCGATACGGTCGTCGCCAGCGCCAAAGCCTATATCAACGCACTCAACCGCCTGCTCGTGCGGCGCGAACAATCCGCGCCCGGTTATGATGTGAAAGGCGTCAGTTACAAAGACGCCTGAGCGGGCGAACGGCGACTCGTTTCCAGAATGGCGATCCACCTATGTGGGCCGCCATTTTTGTTCCCAGATGCAAAACAATTGAACAGCAATGGCACAACCGCCACAGCATATGTTGAAAAAGTGAAATTTTATTGCAGAATTGAAGCCAGCTTCATCCAAATCCCATCGTAAAAAGACAAGACTCAAATTGCCGCCGGGTTCTGTTGCACAGGGGGTTCTCTCTGTTCACAAGCCGCCTTATAACCCTGTGGACGCCGCATAACGGGACCGTGCGGCAAGAAACAATGTGACGTGGGGAAGACCAAGCGCATGGCAGGCTTAGGCGGACTGTTTTCATCGGATATGGCAATTGACTTGGGCACAGCGAACACGCTGGTCTATGTGAAGGGCCGCGGCGTCATTCTGTCAGAGCCGTCGGTGGTCGCCTACCATGTCAAAGAAGGCGTCAAGAAAGTGCTCGCCGTTGGCGAAGACGCCAAGCTTATGTTAGGCCGCACGCCAGGCAGTATCGAAGCAATTCGCCCAATGCGTGATGGCGTCATCGCAGATTTTGACACCGCTGAAGAGATGATCAAGCACTTCATCCGCAAGGTGCATCGCCGCTCTACTTTCTCTAAACCCAAAATTATCGTCTGCGTCCCACATGGCGCTACGCCTGTTGAAAAGCGCGCCATCCGCACATCGGTTTTGCAGGCTGGTGCCCGCCGCGCGGGCCTGATCGCCGAACCCATCGCGGCGGCCATTGGCGCAGGCATGCCGATCACCGACCCCACCGGCAACATGGTTGTCGATATCGGCGGCGGAACGACCGAGGTGGCAGTCCTGTCGCTCGGCGATATTGTTTATGCCCGCTCCGTCCGCGTCGGTGGCGACCGCATGGATGAGGCGATCATCAACTACCTGCGGCGCCAGCATAACCTCTTGATCGGTGAATCCACCGCCGAACGGATCAAGACCAGTATCGGCACCGCCCGCATGCCCGATGACGGGCGTGGGCAGTCGATGCATATCCGGGGCCGCGATCTATTGAATGGTGTCCCGAAGGAAACCGAGATCAGCCAGGCGCAAGTCGCCGAAGCCCTCGCCGAACCCGTCCAATCCATCTGCGAGGCGGTCATGACCGCGCTTGAGGCCACCCCACCCGACCTCGCCGCCGATATCGTGGACCGCGGCGTGATGCTCACCGGTGGCGGCGCTTTGCTGGGCCAGCTTGACCTCGCATTGCGCGAACAAACCGGCCTTGCCATTTCTGTCGCCGACGAGTCACTCAATTGTGTGGCCTTGGGCACAGGCCGCGCGCTAGAATACGAAAAACAACTCCGGCACGTCATCGATTACGACAGTTAACCTGACCCGAGGAGCATCTTGGCAAAGGACAAAAACAGCGAGGACTATATCGGCCCGATCCGCCGTTTGGCTGTCGGACTGTTGGTGCTCGTTCTTTTCGGTATCTTCCTGTTCTGGCGCATTGACAGCCCCCGCGCCGAGCGGCTGCGGGCCGAAGTCATCGACACCTTCGTGCCGTCCTTTGCATGGGCGATGGCGCCCATCAACGGGGTCATCAACCTGGTCAGCGATTTCGAAAGCTACCAGCAGCTTCGCGCGCAAAACCAGGACCTGCGCCGCGAACTGCAACAAATGAAGGCGTGGAAAGAGGCAGCCCTGCAGCTTGAACAGGAAAACGCAAAGCTGCTGGACCTGAACAATGTGAGCCTCGACCCACAGCTGACCTATGTGACCGGCGTCGTCATCACCGATAGCGGCTCCCCCTTCCGGCAATCGGTGCTGGTCAATGTCGGCGCACGTGACGGGATCATCGATGGCTGGCCGACGATGGACGGGATCGGCCTCGTGGGCCGGATTGCTGGTGTGGGCCAAAACACCAGCCGGGTCATGCTGCTCACCGACACCTCCAGCCGCATCCCAGTAACGATCCAACCGTCGGGACAAAAGGCGATCTTGGGGGGTGACAACACGCTGAACCCCCCACTCGAATTCCTCGAAGACACTGCCATGGTCCGGCCGGGCGACCGCGTCGTATCCTCCGGTGATGGCGGCGTCTTCCCGGCTGATTTGCTTGTGGGCCAGGTCGCCCTTGGCACGGACAACCGGCTGCGCGTCCGCCTGGCCGCTGACTACCAACGCCTCGAATTCCTGCGCGTCCTGCGCTCGCAACCGCATGAAGACATCCCCGATCCGACTGATCTGCTGGCACCCGAGGCCGAATTCTTCGGCCCCGCCGCGCTGACGCCATCGGCCCTGACAGCATCTGAGGTCGGCGATGGCTGACCGCGCAGATGCCCGCACCTGGACCCACCGCTGCATCTTTATGGCACTGGCGTTCGTGATCATCGTCGCACAACTGGTGCCGCTCGACATGCGCCCCATCACGTGGTCGCCACCTGACCTGCTGCTGGTCATCACCCTTGTCTGGGTGGCGCGCAGACCGCATTACCTACCCGTCTTTGTCATCGCTTTTCTGTTCTTGGCCGCTGACCTTTTGTTCCAGCGCCCGCCCGGCCTGTGGGCTGCACTTGTCGTGATCCTGACCGAAACGATCCGGCGCCAGAACCGCGATTTTCGCAACATGCCGCTGATGGTTGAATGGGGCACGATCACCATCGGGATCGTTGGCATCACCCTGGTCAACCGGCTGATCTTGATCATCACAATGGTCCCGCAGGCCCCACTGGGGCTTAGCCTGATCCAAATGATCGCCACAATCGCGATCTATCCTCTTGTCGTGCTGATCGCGCATTTCATATTCGGGGTCAGCCGCTCTGCCCCAGGTGAGATCGGCAGCCGAGGACAAAGGATATGAAGCGACCGCCCAAGGATATCATCGAAAGCGCCCGCACGATCAGCAGGCGCGCTTTGGTGATGGGCGGCGTACAGCTTGGGATCATCGGTGCGCTGGGATGGCGCCTGCGGTCGATGCAGGTTGAACAGGCTGATGAATTTCGGCTTCTGGCCGAAGAAAACCGGATCAACATCCGCCTGCTACCGCCCGCACGCGGGCTGATCTTTGATCGCAATGGCATCCCCATCGCTGACAACGAACAGAATTACCGTGTTGTGATGGTCCGCGAAGATGCGGGCGATGTGGGCGAAGTTCTCGCCAAACTGACAGAGATCGTGGATATTGACCCCGACGATCTGACCCGCGCCATGGACGAAATGCAGCGGCGCTCTCCCTTCGTGCCCGTGACCATTGCGGACCGGCTATCGTGGGAGGATGTAGCCGAGATCAACCTCAACACCCCCGCCTTGCCTGGTATTCAAGCCGAGGTCGGCCTGAGCCGTGTTTATCCGTGGGGTGCCGACCTGGCCCATGTGGTGGGCTATGTCGGCCCGGTCAGTGATTATGACCTGAGCCGGATCGACGACCCTGATCCACTGCTCCAAATTCCGAAATTCCAGATTGGCAAGACGGGAGCGGAGAACAAACTGGAGCAGACCTTACGTGGCAGCGCAGGCACGCGGCGGATCGAGGTCAACGCCGCTGGCCGCATCATGCGCGAACTTGACCGACAAGAAGGCGATCCGGGCAAGGACATCCAGCTCACGCTTGACAGCCGCCTGCAATCCTATGTGCAGGCCCGCATGGATGGCGAAAGTGCAGGCGCCGTGGTGATCGACCTTGAAAACGGCGATCTGCGTGCCGTCGCCTCTGCACCTGCCTTTGACCCCAACCTTTTTGTGCGCGGCATCTCGACCACCGATTGGAAAGCGCTGAACGAAGACAAATACCGCCCCCTCGCGGCCAAGGCCGTGCAAGGCACCTACCCGCCCGGTTCCACCTTCAAGATGGTGACACTGCTTGCCGCCATGGAAGAAGGATTGGTTGCTCCCGACGAAACCGTCTATTGCCCCGGCTTTACGGATGTCTTCAACATTCGCTTTCACTGCTGGAAACGCGGCGGGCATGGCAACATGAACCTGCATGAAAGCCTCAAGCAATCCTGCGACTGCTATTACTATGAAATCGCCCAGCGCGTTGGCATCGACAAAATGGCCGAAATGGCGCGCAAACTGGGCCTCGGCATCCGCCACGATCTGCCACTCTCTGCGGTGGCACAGGGCCTCGCCCCCGACAAGAAATGGAAGGCCGAAGTGCGCGGCGAGGACTGGCGCATCGGCGACACGGTCAACGCCTCCATCGGGCAGGGTTATGTCCTGTCGTCACCGCTGCAACTGGCCGTGATGATGGCGCGACTTGCCACCGGGCGGGTGGTCACGCCACGCCTGATCAAGCTGATTGACGGTGTCGAACAGCCTTCGGGTCTGGGCGAAAGCCTTGAACTGAATGAAAACACACTGCGCCGCATGCGGGCTTCGATGAACGATGTCTGCAACCACAGGCGCGGCACCGCCTATGGCTCGCGCATCGTGGATGAGGCGCACAAGATGGCCGGTAAAACCGGCACAAGTCAGGTGCGCCGCATCACGCCCGAAGAACGCGCCGCAGGTGTCACCAAGAACGAAGACCTGCCCTGGGAACGCCGTGATCACGGCTTATTCGTGGGCTATGCACCTTACGACAACCCGCGCTATGCCTGCGCCGTCGTGGTCGAACATGGCGGCAGCGGCTCCCGCTCTGCCGCGCCAATCGCGCGTGATATCCTGCTACAGGCCCAATATGGCGGGCCGCCCCCATTAGAGGCATACCCATCCAGCGTCCGTGACAAAATCGCCGAACAACAACGCCGGATAGAGGCGCGCATCCCGCCCGGCGCAAAGGGTCGCAGCCGGGTATGAGCTATTTAGAGTATAACACCAAATTCACGCCAACAGGGTTCCGTAAGCTCTGGTATCTGAACTGGCCGATCATCATGCTGTTGATTGCGGTGTCGGCGGCAGGGTTCCTGATGCTCTATTCGGTTGCTGGCGGGTCTACCTCGCCATGGGTCGAGCCGCAGATGAAGCGTTTTGCATTGGGCATGGGGCTGATGCTGTTCGTTGCGATGGTGCCAATCTGGTTCTGGCGCAACATGGCCTTTGTCGCCTATGGCGGTTCGATCATCCTGCTCTTGGGGGTCGAGTTCTTCGGCGAGGTCAGGCAGGGCGCGCAACGCTGGCTCGATCTACGCTTCATGCTTTTACAACCGTCTGAACTGACGAAAATTACCCTGGTGATGTTTCTTGCTGCTTACTATGACTGGCTGCCAAACAACAAAACCTCGCACCCGATTTGGGTGGCGCTTCCGGTGTTTTTCATCCTCGCCCCGGTCGCATTGGTCCTGAACCAGCCCGACCTTGGCACCGCACTACTGTTGTTGATGGGTGGGGCCAGCGTCATGTTCCTCGCCGGTGTCCACTGGGCCTATTTCGCGACGGTCGTCGGCACCGGCGTCGCAGGAATTGTCGCCGTGTTCCAAAGCCGCGGGACACCCTGGCAACTTTTGCAAGACTACCAATACCGCCGCATCGACACATTCCTTGACCCCGCCAATGACCCGCTTGGCGCGGGCTATCACATCACGCAAGCCAAGATCGCGCTCGGCTCTGGCGGCTGGACCGGGCGCGGTTTCATGCAAGGCACACAAAGCCGCCTGAACTTCCTGCCCGAAAAACACACCGACTTCATCTTCACCACCCTGGCCGAGGAATTCGGCTTTGTCGGCGCCTTCACCCTGTTGACCATGTACCTGCTCATTGTGGTCTTCTGTATCATCTCCGCACTGGGCAACCGCGACAGATTTGCCTCGCTGCTGACACTTGGGATTGCGATGACGTTCTTTCTCTTTTTCGCGGTCAATATGGCGATGGTGACAGGCCTTGCGCCTGTTGTTGGTGTGCCGTTGCCGCTCGTCAGCTATGGCGGTTCGGCCATGCTGGTCCTTTTGGTCGCCTTCGGGCTTGTCCAAAGCGCGCATGTCCATAGACCACGCTAACAACCAAGGTCCCGCCCTGCGGCAACGCCGGGCAGCGCCCGACCTCTCCCCGGAGGGCGCTCTTGCAACATTTCGTATAGCATGACCGTCAGCAATTCAGGATATGGTCTGCACAACACCTTTGTCGTGAACGCCCTCCAGGCCGGGCGCTACCCTCAACACATCATTCAATCCATCCCGGACATGCAAGGCCCTCATGCTCAACATCCTCTTCTCCGCCCAACCCGATCGCTGGGACGAATACGAAACCCCGCTGAACACCGCCCTTGCCAAGGCGGGCCTCACAGCCAATCTCTCCCGCGACCACGCCCCCGAAACGGTCGACTACATCGTCTTCGCCCCGAACGGCCCGGTCACCGATTTCCGCCCGTACACGAAAACCAAAGCGATCATGAGCCTTTGGGCCGGTGTCGAAACCGTTGTGGACAACACAACGCTCACGCAACCGCTCTGCCGCCTCGTCGATTACAGCCTGACAAACGGTATGGTTGAATGGGTCACCGGGCATACCTTACGCCATCATCTTGGCATGGATGATCACATCACCAAACAGGATGGTGTCTGGCGCAATTACATTTACCCGCCGGTCGCAAAGCACCGGCCCGTGACGATCCTCGGCATCGGTGCGCTTGGGGCAGCTTGCGGCCAGGCGCTTCATCACTTGGGCTTCCCCGTAACAGGGTGGAGCCGCAGCGCCAAAGACATCCCGAATATCCGCTGCTTGCATGGTGATGATGGGCTGAAAGACGCGCTCTCGAACGCCGAAATCGTCATCCTCCTCTTGCCGCAAACGCCGCAAACAGAAAACATCCTGAACGAAAAAACGCTCGGCCTGCTGGCCAAGGGCGCTTTCATCATCAACCCCGGACGCGGGCCGCTGATTGACGACGCAGCCTTGCTCGCAGCTCTCGAAAGCGGGCAGATCAACCACGCGACGCTGGACGTGTTCCGCACCGAACCGCTACCCCAAGACCATCCTTTCTGGGTGCATCCACAGGTGACTGTCACACCCCATATCGCGTCCAGCACGCGTCCCGAAACCGCATCCCAGGTCATCGCCGAAAACATCGCACGCGGCGAGGCGGGCAAACCATTTCTTCATGTGGTTGACCGGTCCCTTGGCTACTGATCCGCTTGATTTCATCCGCTGGACCAGTCGGATCAGTCAGCCGCAGGTCTTTACGGTCCTGCCTGACGGCTGTCGGGATATCCTTGTTCACAAAAGCGCTGCAGAAACGACCATCAGCCTGACCGACATCGATTTCAGACCGCGCCCGACCATTCTGCGACCGGGTGACGAAATGATCGGATATCGTCTGCGTCCAGGGCTGCAACTTGACGTACACAACCTGAGGGCATCGGACATTCCCGACGCTATTGCACATGCAAAGACAGCGAAAACCGATTTACGCGATGCTATTGAGGCGCTCGGAACCGATGGTACCCCAGTCCACAAAGTTGCCAAAAGGCTTGGCGTCAGCTTGCGTAGCTTGCAACGCAAGCTGGCCCGCCAAAAAATGCCACCGCCGGAGTTCTGGCGGCTTCTTGGACGCGCGCGCCGGTCAGCCGCCGCACTCGCATCTGACCTGCCGCTTGCGGATATTGCAGGCATGCACGGCTATAGTGACCAATCCCACATGACCCGCGCCTGCCGGTATTGGTTTGGGCACACACCCATGCAGATCCGTCAAAGTCGCGCTATTCTTGATGAGATGAACCAACCCGCCTTGGGGAACTGGATAGGATAAACTGTTTAGCATTGCGCGGCTTTACTGCAGTTTCGTGAATTTCTCGGACCTCATCAAGCGGCCGCGCCGCGCATCATTGGCTCAGGCGTCACGCATGCACATTCTGAAGCGACCGGTCATGGTTGCAGCCGTGCAAAGATCTGCCGTGCGGCCTTTGCCGCCGTTGACGCGAGGTTTCGCATGTCCCGTTCCTTGCAGACGTTGGCTAAGATGTGCTGTCCCAATGGAAATCCACAAAATGCCTGCCAACAAACCTCACCCGGAAGCGCGGAGGCGTTTCCGGGCAAGATGCTGGCTGACGAACGTCGCTTTAGTCGTTTTCAGCATCCGACGCCGTGCCTGCAATGCCGATCGCGATGGCTGCCGCGCCAGAGAACATGAAGTTGACCCCCAATAAGACACCGATCAACGTCAGCGAAGCCCCATTCGCCAAGCCACCAAAGACCAGGATGCCCAAGAGAATTGACAGACCACCTGACGCGATAACCAGGAATAGGCGCCGGGACCGCTCCATCTGCGTGGCCATGATGATGCGGAACACACCCTCTGTAAGGAACGTGGCCCCCAGCAAGACAGTCAGGGCAACAATACCGCCGAACGGGTTGGCGAGGAAAAGGACACCTGCCACGATATGGACAAGCCCGATCAGCAGCTCCCACCACATGCCATCTGCCTGACGCTCCATAATCGCATGCGCCGTTGTGACCACACCAATGGCCAGAAACAGGCTGCCCACCAAAAGTTCCGCCGCGAGCGTTGAGGCGAGCGGGAAGGCAATCGCCACGACCCCGGTGAGAACCGTCAGGACACCCAAGGCGATCATCCAGCCGGGGTGGATATTCTTCAACTTGACCGCGAAGGCGGCGTCGCCACCTTCAATATCGGTTTCAGAAACTGTCATTGTCTTATCCTCCACATCTCATCAATTTGCGTAAGCGAACGGCGGCATTGCTTTGAGCGCGGCCTCGCTTGCATCAGCCAAAACAACCTTGCTGTCAGCATCTGCCTTGAACAGATGTGCCGGTACGGCGACCCATTTCGAGCCGAGACCGAGAAAGCCGCCAACCTCAAGGATGGCAAGGCTCACCTCACCCTCCACGCCGACGATAAGATCATGGACAGAGCCGATCACCTCATCGGCGCCATTGTGGACATCCGCACCGATCAGCCGGTTTGCACTGTGGCCACTGGCGTTGATCGCGGCGACGTTGACCTCAATACCCAGCACTGTCTGACCTGCGACAGGCGCTGTGTTGTCGGCGACGACGGGCGAAGCTGCCAGTAGCGCCATGAATGTGAATGCAATGGTTTTCATGGTGTTCCCCCCTTTTGCATTATGCGTCGACTGTTTTGGCGACATGTTCGCGATAGGTTGCAACGGCCGCATGCAAGGCATCCCAATGGCGCTTTGCCTGGTCATGCGCTTCTGTCACGGCTTCCTCGCCTTCGCGATCAATCCGTTCGGCCAGGTCGGTAACCTTCTGCTTGGCGTCGTGCAGGTCGGCCTTCAGCTTGGCGGCCTGATCCTTGGTCCATGTATCTGCTGCTTCACCAGCATCTTTGATCTTTTTTTCGGTTGCTTTCAGTTCGGCCTCGACGCGGTTGTAGTCGTCTTTGGCTTTCTGGATGAAATCGGAAAATGTGGTCATAGCGTGTTCCTATGTTGGATTTGGATTTGTGTGCTGACCCGATATTCGGGCCACGCCACCAACCTGCCGGAACGCGCCGTCTCGGCTAAGTGAGTCACGGTAACCTTGCGTTAACCTACGCGCTGCGCCTAAGATTTTCGGGGCATAGGGAGGGGGCCTTGTCGCCGGCTATCACAACATCCATTGATCCCAAGGTGATTGATGAACAGCTCAAGCGCGTTCTGGAAAGCCCGCAGTTCAGCGATACGACACGGACAAAACGGTTTCTGTCGCATCTGGTGGGTGAGGCACTGGCAGGGCGCGCAGATGATCTCAAAGGCTATGCGCTGGGTGTCGATGTCTTTGACAAACCGGATGATTTTGACCCCGGCATCGATACGATTGTGCGCGTTCAGGCCAACAAACTACGCACCCGTCTTGATCTTTACTACAGTCAGGAGGGGCGCGAAGACCCTGTGCGTATTCACATTCCAAAAGGGTCTTACGCACCGGTCTTTGAAATCGCATTCGATCCTGCAACATCTGATGCCTCTACGGGGCCCCGGACGACACGCGAAAGGCGCACATCGCTGGCAGTCATGCCATTTGACAATCTCAGCGGTGACAAGGATCAGGAATACCTGGCCAGCGGCCTGACCGAAGAGCTAATCGCCGCCATCGCCCGATTTCGTGAGGTAAGTGTACTATCGCGCCATGTCACCTACCGTTTCAATGACCGGGCGCGTGATCCACGCGATGTCGGGCAAGAGCTGGGGGTCCGCTATCTGGTCGAAGGCAGTATACGGCATTGGGATGGCAACCTGCGTGTCGTCGCACAGCTTGTTGATGCAGAAACCGGCGAACACATCTTTGCAGAGACCTATGATCGCGATCTGAGCGCCGAAAGCCTGTTTGCCGTGCAAGAAGATGTCGCCGCCCGCATCGCGACTGAAATTGCTGATCCGCACGGCGTGATCCATCGGACAGGCAGGGCCCAGCGAAAGGCAGAAACCAACGCTTTTGACGCGTACCAATGCAGGCTTTTGGCGACTGAATATTGGCGGCATCCGACGCAAGAACAACATGCGCGTGTCCGCGACCTACTGGAACGCGCCGTCCAGATCGATCCTGATTATGCGGGCGCCTGGGGCATGCTCGCCATCGTTTATGGCGATGAGGTGCGTGGCGGCTTCAATGTCAGACAAGATCCGCCGCCCCTGGCGCGCGCATTGGAGGCGGCTGAGAAATCCGTCAGGCGTGATCCCCTGAACGCCACAGGTCAGCACGCCCTGTTTTTGACCCGCTTTCACTTGGGCATGTTTGACGGCTATCGCGACGCGGCGCAAAAGGCGTTGAAGGCGAACCCGAACTACGCTGACATGCTGGCCGACATGGCGGTCTGCGAGGCGCTGTGCGGCGATATCGAACAGGGTTTTGCGCTGAACGTCCGCGCGATCGAGCTCTGCCCCAATCCGCCGGGCTGGTACCATGCGGGCACCTGTCTTTTGCATTTTCAGTCAGGCGACTATGCCGCAGCGCTGGCCTCGGCCCATCAGATTGGGCGGGGCATGTGGAATGGATCAGAGATGTTGATCCTAATGTGTCTGGGACAGTTCGATCAGCATACAGATACGGCAAAAACCAAAGACGTCGTTGCGCGTTTCCACCAGAAAGTCGAAAATCCGGCGGAATATCTGGAAGCCATGTTGCAGGTCTGGCAAGTCCCCGATGACATGGCCCATCGTATTCGAACCGGCCTGAACGCTGTTGGTGCATTGTCACCCCGCACGGCTTCACGGTGACTCACTCATTTTCGGGTTGGCTCTGACATATCCTTTGGTCGCACCATCAAAACGAGAGAGCAAAGATGCTGAATGTCGCCCAACGCATTGACCTGATGAAGCTATCGGTCGATTTGGCCAAGGCCGAAGTGAACGTTACTAAAAATGAGGACATTTCCCTCGCCAAGACCGCGACGGAAATATTCGCGGTTCTCAAGGCCGTCCTCGAAGACGGAAATGTACTCACTGATACGGATATCGGTGATGTAAAATCCGTCGTAGATGTTGCGTCAAGCTTAGAGAGCCTGATCGAATGAACCGCGTGAACCGTTGAAACTCATGGCCAATTTGCCCTGACAGCTGCCGAATTCATGTGCCAGGGCCCGCGAAAGTCTTAATTCCCTGTGACAGCTGAACAAATCTCAATCAAATACCCGTCGTGATCGCTGACCGAACATGTCGTCTGGCCCCAAGGTTGTTCGACAATGGGCTTGATCAGCTCTGCGCCTGCAGCAACGGCGCGGTCTAAACTGCCTGGCACATCTTCCGTCTCAAACGACAACCCAAAGGCAGGTGTTTCTGGTGACATGACCATTGGTTGCTCGCCCAATTGCCGGACCAGGTCACGGGCGGCAAAGGCAAGCTTGGTATCGCCAGTCACCAATTCACCGTAATCCTTCCCGTCATGCAAAAACGCGACATCGAACCCGAAGGCCGCATGATAGAAATCCAGCGCCGCAGGCACGTCTTTGACATACAGGATTGTGTAGCGAAATTTCATTGGAACGCACCTCTCAGAAACTGTTCATAGTGGCGAGATAACAGCACAGTCAGGCAGCGTCTTGAAACATCGCGACAGACACCCAATCGATGTGTGAGGTCACCGGCGACGGCATTCGGGGTGTACGTACAGGATATGTACAGGTTCTGTACGGGTTACATACGCCAAAATAAGCCCGTCAAACCGGGGCCAAATCACCGCAGTTTCGGCGGCTTTGCCGGGTCCATCCCAGGCGCGCCGGGGACCTCTGGTGCTGTAGGCTCCGGCAAATCGAACCGCAAACCGACCCGCGCCAGATGTGCCGCCAACGGATCAGCCGCCCGCGCAAACATCACGTCCATCACGCCCGCCTCGATCCCCGAAAAGGTCAATGCTTCACTGGCGGCAGAGGCCAATGCCTGTTCCGAACCTTCCAAAGCATCAATAAAAACAAGCACATGACCCTGTGCCCCGTCGTCATATGTCGCGGCCGCCAAATAGGCAAAACGCGCCATCCCGCCCGCAATCGCCAGTTTGCGATCAAGACCCGCCACAACGATCTCTGGCACATGTGGCGCGGAAAGCTCGGTCAGCCGCGCCTCGGTCTCTGCTGGTGTATTGTCCAGCGTCGCGACAAGCCAATCCACGGCCTCAGCCGGGATCAGCATCGCCGACGGCGCCACATCAAGATTGAGCGCCAGCCCAACCCCCTGCCCCGCCAGCATTTGCGCCAAGGCCCGCCCCGGCAAACCGGCATAAGGCGCCACGCGACCGACGAATTGCGACAGCCGTTCCTCGCGGTCAAAGACAAGGGCAAACTGTTGACCTTCCACCTCAAATAAAGCGGGTTCAACCCGGTCACCGTCCGGTTCAGCTGCGAGTAGCAGAAACAGCTCTGTATCAGCCAGACGCTCGTAAAACCGCAGGCGTGCGGTGTCATCATCGGGTGCGGCCTGCATCGCGGCATGGGCGTTATCAAGATCGGTCATCGCAGCACATCTTTCACGGCACGGCGTAGTTCTGGCAACAGGTCACTGGCGAACCACGGGTTTTTGTTCAGCCATCCGGTATTGCGCCACGACGGGTGAGGCAAGGGAAACACGGCAGGCGCATGGCCACGCCAGTTTGCGACGGTTTGCGTGACACCACCGTGCGCACCCATATGCCACTTATGGGCATAGCCGCCCACCAGAATGGTCAACGGCACAGACCCCAACTGCGCCATCACACGGTCATGCCATGTCGCCTTGCAAATCGGCGGCGGGGGAAGATCGCTTCCCTTCGCATCATAGCCGGGAAAACAGAAGGCCATTGGTACGATGGCAACCTTGGCGCGGTCATAAAACACCTCCGTATCAATGCCTAACCAGTCACGCAACCTGTCGCCCGAGCGGTCCCAGAAAGGCCTACCAGCCTCATAGACCCGCATGCCCGGCGCCTGCCCCGCAATCAATATACGCGGTGTATTTTCGAACCACACGACCGGACGCGGCGCATGACGCGTGGCCGTTTGTGCAAATCGTTCAGCACAAAGCCTGCATGACGCAATTTCGTCCTGCAGACGCATTATGCAACCAATCTCGCATCATGAAATGGCGGCGGCGCGCAATGTATCGTTGGTCTGCGTTGCATGTACGACCAAACATAATCATTCGCACCAAAAGACAATGGCCCAGCCAACATGATGATATGACATAAGCGAGAATGAACAACCAAGTCACGCAGACGTCGCTCGTATTTGTGCCCCATTTTTGCAATATTGGCGTAATATGGAAATGCCGTGATGGGCTGTTAATGAAATCAGGCTAGGGCTATCACGCAGTCGGGTGAGGCGAAAACAAGGCTCAGATGCTGGAATTTGCAGAAGTCAGCAAGTCCTTTTGGACGGGCACGCAGCGCAAGGTGATCCTTGATCGCGTGTCTTTCCGCGTGGAACTGGGCAATTCGCTGGGCATTCTGGCCCCCAACGGGACAGGTAAGACCACCCTCATCAACATGATGGCCGGTCTTGAAAAGCCTGATGAGGGCACGATCACCCGTGGCTGCAAAATCTCGTTTCCGCTTGGGTTCATGGGCGGCGTTGTTGGCAAGCTCAGCGCGCTTGAAAACAGCCGCTACATCGCGCGACTTTACGGGCTTGATCCGGATTATGTTGAGGCGTTTTGCCGGTGGCTTTGCGGCCTTGAAGAGTATTTTGAAATGCCGGTCGGCACCTATTCCAGCGGGATGCGCGCGCGGTTCTCGTTCGCGCTGATGCTGGCACTGGAGTTCGATATTTATCTGATCGACGAAGGGATGCCGGGGGCGACGGATGTTGAATTCAACCGCAAAGCAGGTGAAATCCTGCGCGAACGGCTGGAAAGGGCAACAGTAATCATCGTATCCCATCAGGCGGCAACACTGGAACGGTTCGCACGCTCTGCAGCTGTGCTGAAGAATGGGCAACTACACATGTTTGATACCTTGGAAGAGGCGAAAGTGCTCTATGACTACGAAACCCAAGGTTAAGCGATTTCGCATTCGCCGCGGCAAGGTCGCGCAAGGCGATGAAACGCCCGCGTCAGAGGTGTCGGGTGACACGCCGCAGGATGCAAAACCATCGCGCGCCGAAATTCTGGATGCAATCAGTAAAGAGGGGCTGACGGGCCGACAATTGCGCATGGCCCGCCGGGTCGCCCAGAAAAACGGGATAGAGGCATCCTCTGACTTTGTTGCGGTCATGAAACTGCGCGAAGCGGGCATTGACCCGTTTCAGCGCAATTCAGTGCTTGAACTGGTCAAGCCGGATGCCGCCAAATCCCGCGCCGATACCGACCGTATCCAACTGCCAGAGACGACCGATCCAAAAGAAATCATGCCCGCCCCCGCGCAACCGCAAAAGCCGGGCAGTCAGGTCTCTGAAATACGGCGCATCCAGCGTGAGATCGCGCAAAGACGGCGGCGCAAACTGGCGCTTTTGTTCACGCGGCTTGCCATTTTCATTTTTTTGCCCACGGCATTGATGGGATGGTATTTCTACAAAGTGGCCACGCCGATGTTTGCCACAAATTCCGAAATCGTCATCCAACAGGCACAGGCGCAAGGTGCGGCACCGGGTGGCTTGGGAACCTTGTTTCAAGGCACGTCCATCGCGACGCAGCAAGACAGCATCGCCGTGCAATCCTATCTTGCCTCGCGTGAGGCGATGCTGCGTCTGGATGCTGATCACAATTTCAAAGCGCATTTCAGCAACCCCGATATCGACGAAATCCAGCGCCTGCCCGAAGGTGCAACCAACGAGGATGCTTTCGGCCTTTACACAGATCACGTGCGCATCAGCTATGACCCGACCGAGGGCATCATCCGGATGGAGGTCATCGCCGTTGACCCCGAAACAAGCCAACTTTTTTCCGAGGCTTTGATCGGCTATGCGGAGGAACAAGTCGATCAATTGACAGCCCGCCTGCGCGCAGACCAGATGCGCGGAGCGCTTGCAAGCTACGAAGACGCCGAACGTCGTCGCTCGGAGGCCCTGGAAAAATGGCTGTCCATCCAGGAACGGACGCAGCAGATCGATCCGCGCGGTGAGGCCACGGCCCAGCGCGCGCGTATCTCAACACTCGAAGCTGAACAGGACCGGCTCGAAGGGATATTGCTTGCGCGGCTGAGCGTCGAACGCCCAAGTGAGGCGCAGGTCCAATCCTTGCGCGATCAGATTGCGAATGTGCAGATCCAGATTGCCGAGATACGCGAAGAGATGGCGGGTGGCGATGATACGGTCGTGTCGCAAGCGTCGCGCAACCTCGACCTGCTCACCGCAGAAGAGGATTACCGCTTTCAGGTTGCAATGGTCCAACAGGCGCTGACCCAGATGGAAACCGCCCGGATCGAAGCGAACCGCCAGGTGCGTTATCTTTCGCAAAGCGTCCGGCCCATCGCCCCGGACGAGGCGACATATCCCCGCGCATTTGAAAATACGATCCTGGCCTTTCTGATTTTTTCTGGCATATACCTGATGATCTCACTCACCGTTTCAGTCCTTCGCGAACAGGTCAGTTCCTAATGCATCATATCGATATTGGGCCGCTTGAGGTCAGCAATGATAGCCCGTTGCTGATCATGTCCGGGCCCTGCGCCCTGGAAACCGCAGATCATGCCCAGATGATCGCTGGCCACATGGCCGAAATTTGTGCGACCCACGGTGCACAGTACATTTTCAAAGGCAGTTTTGACAAAGCGAACCGGACATCGGTTTCCGGGCAGCGTGGCGCCGGCCTCGAAACTGGCCTGCAGATCATGCAAAGCGTCAAAGACAGCATCGGCTGTCCGGTTGTGACGGACATTCACACTGCCGCCCAATGCGCCCCGGTGGCCGAGGTTTGTGATGTGTTGCAAATACCTGCTTTCCTGTGCCGCCAAACAGATCTGCTACTGGCCGCAGGCGACACGGGCGCCGTGATCAACGTCAAAAAGGGGCAGTTCCTGGCACCCTGGGACATGACAAATGTCATCACCAAGATCGAAAGTTCCGGCAACCGCAAGATCATGCTCACCGAACGCGGTGCTTCTTTTGGGTATAACACTTTGGTCGCTGATATGCGGTCATTGCCGACAATGGCGCGCACCGGCTATCCGGTGGTGATGGATGCCACACATTCGGTCCAGCAACCCGGCGGCCAAGGGGGGTCGTCCGGCGGGCAACGCGAATTTGCGCCCGTGATGGCCCGTGCGGCGGTGTCGTTGGGGATTGCGGCTGTGTTCATCGAAACACATCAGGACCCCGACAACGCACCCTCTGACGGGCCCAACATGATCCCGCTCGACCAAATGGATGCGCTTATCAAAAGCCTGATGGCCTTTGACGCGCTAGCGAAGGCGGACCCGTTGCGCGTCTGACAACAGGGCTTTTCGACAGGGCATCATGCGCCTAGTGTCAGTCTGACACATTCAGGCCAAACACATGCGTTTCTTCCTCCTTCTTGCCCTTGTGCTGTCGCTTGCTCTGCCAGTTGCGGCGCAAGAGGCGACCGGCACGATCACAACTGAAAATACCGCGCAGCAGGACGCAGCAATTGCCAATCGGATCCGCGAAATCCTGACAGAGCTCGGCAATTACGACAACGTGACTGTCATTGTCAGCGAAGGCGTCGTCACCTTGCGCGGCACCACGGCATCAGCCCTCCAGGCCGATGCGCTTGATCCCTTGGCCGCGCGGATCGAAGGTGTTGTTGCCGTGCGAAACCAGGTCACGGAAACGGCAGATATCGCCGAACGGCTGGACCCTGCTTTGGACCGGTTTCGGGCGCGCTTTGACCAATTTGTGGTGTTTTTGCCGCTCGCGCTGATTGCCGCCGCTGCCTTTACAATCGTGGTCCTGATCGGTTTTGCGATCGCCCGATTGCGCAATCCGTGGGAACGCATCGCACCGAATATGTTCATTGCCGAAATCTACCGGCAGCTTTTGCGCCTCGCGTTTGTTGTGTTCGGCATTGTGATCGCGCTCGACATCGTGAATGCAACCGCGCTGCTCAGCACAATTCTCGGCGCTGCAGGCATCATCGGTCTGGCCTTGGGTTTCGCTGTCCGCGATACGGTTGAAAACTTCATCGCATCGGTCATGCTGTCATTTCGCCAGCCATTTCGGCCCAATGACACAGTCGAGATCAACGGCGATATCGGCAAGGTCATCCGTCTGACAAGCCGCGCGACGATCCTGCTGTCGTTTGATGGCAACCACATCCGCATCCCAAATGCGACTGTCTTTAAGAGCCGCATCATCAATTACACGCAAAATGCTGAACGGCGGTTCATGTTCAGCGTGATGGTCGAACGCGATTGCGATCTGCAGGCGACACGCGCACTGGTGGCGCAGATTGTGCAAGATCTGCCATTTGTTCTGGAAGAACCCGCCGCGCAGACTTGGATTGAGGCTTTGCACACGGCGGGCGTGGAATTGGTGATCACTGGCTGGGTGGACCAGAACGCGACATCCATCGTGCGCGCCAAAGGTGAAGCTCTGCGCCAGGTCAAACTGGCGATCCAGGGCGCAGGCATCGTGATCCCAGACGCGACCCAATCAATCATGCTGACAAGGGAGGCAGCGCAACCCGAAATTGCCGAAAGCACCCAGGTTGAAACGGTCGATGCCAGCGACGATGCCGCGCTGGAGCGGATTGTCGATGCAGAACGCGGAACGGACGCTACTGAAGACCTGTTACGCGAAGACAGCCCAACGGAATGATCGATTTCTTTGCAAACGGGACTTGAACCACTGGCACCTTCGCAGTATCTAGCGCATCGCTGCTGGGATGTAGCCAAGTGGTAAGGCAACTGTTTTTGGTACAGTGTACCGTAGGTTCGAATCCTACCATCCCAGCCAGCTATTCCTTTTTTTGTGTCGTCCGGCATGAATTCCGACTTGTCCGGCGAGAATTAAAGCTTTTGTCGGGGAAGAACGCGACTTCGACTAATCTTGACACTTTTGAGGGTCGCTTCCTCACTCACTCACGTGGCGTGTTCTCACACTTCCAAGAACTGCCCCCGATAGGTGAGACCTGCCGGATATGTATGCAGCACCCGTAGCGGAAACGAGACTTTCGCTGCACATGCTTCAGATCGTGTCTCATGCGCCTGAATGAGCCCTTGGTCCGCTCCAGACAGGGGTTGAGAAGGCGGGGATTGGCTTGATCTACATTCAACCGGGCTAGTCCCAGCAAAATGCCTATGTCGAACAGCACAACCGGACAGT
>JBCBDL010000012.1:0-43176 GCA_038529695.1 Pseudomonadota bacterium
TCTGAGGGCCATAGAGCCGCGCGTCGCACATCATACCGGGCAATAGCAGCAGCGGTTCGGTCATTTGAACGGGGCCATCCCGGCGCGGGCCAGTTCATCGGCCCGTTCGTTTTCGGGATGACCTGCATGGCCCTTGACCCATTCCCAGGTCACATTGTGGCGGGACGCGGCGGCATCAAGACGTTGCCAAAGCTCTATATTCTTCAGCCCCTTCTTGGTCCAGTTCTTGGCTTTCCAGCCATGGATCCACTTGGTGATCCCGTCCATGACGTATTTGCTGTCGGTCACGACGGTCAGCGTTGTGGGCCGGTCCAGCGTTTCCAGCGCTGTGATCGCGGCCATGAGTTCCATCCGGTTGTTGGTCGTTTCCGCTGCACCGCCTTTCAATGCGCGTTCCTTGACCACGCGGTCGCCGTCGCGCGCGATCAGAAGCGCCCCCCAGCCGCCGGGGCCGGGATTGCCGGAACAGGCCCCATCGGTATAGGCGAAAAGATCAGGCATCTTTGCGCGCCCGCATGACGACAAAGGGATCGATCGTGCCCGCCATGCCGCGTTCCGTCCCTTCGTGCGTATGGGTCACCCGAAATCCGGCATGTGCAAGTAATTCCTTAAGCTCGGCCACCGTCACGTATGTGTAGAGCCGGTCAATCGCGTCCCGCTCGGCCCCGGTGCCGGTTTTCATCGCGATATGCAGCGTCCCGGCGGGTCTGAGAGCGTTGTGGAGCGCGGTCAGATGCCGAGGCAAGGCATCGCGCGGCGCGTGCAACAGGCTGAAATTGGCCCAGACCCCGTCATAGATGTCCTTGCCCGAGATATCATCGAAGGTTGCCAGTCGCGCGCCGATATCATGGGTCTGGTTGGCGATATCCACCATGCCTTGCGAGGCATCCACCGGATCGGGCACCAGCCCTACCGCGCGCATATGGGCGGATGCTGTGGCGGGTCCGCAGCCCAGATCAAGCACATGGCCGCCATCCGGCATCAGGTCGATAAAGGCTTGCAATGACGCATCGGGCTTATCCCGCCCGGTCAGCTTGATGTATTCATCCGCTTTGGCGTCATAGGTGGCGATGGTTTTTGGATCCGGCATCAGAGTACCAAGGGCAGATAGGAGAGGATGACAATCGCGGTGAGCAGCACCCGCAGGTGCATCCACCAGGGTGGCGCAAGCTCCAGCTTCCAGAAATGCCAGTCGAGCAGCAAAAGGGCCAAGAAGCCGACGATCAGGTTTGTCGCGCTTGACACGGGGCCAGCACCCACCATGAAGAACGCCCAGAGCGCAGGGATAACCGATAAGATGTAGCCCGCCGTTGCTGCGCGCCCCTTTGCCTTGGTCGCAAAGCCCCACAGAACGCCGGACATAAATGCTAGGATGATCGTGCCGTATTGCAGCCCGACAAAGTAACCCGAAAACCGTGGCCCAAAAGTCGTTAGACCCCATTGATTTAAGGAAGGGGACAGCGTTGTGGCAGCCCCCCACAAAAACGGGATCAGACCGGCCAGTCCAAGGATGAGGGCAGAGCGGGGAATGGCAGTCATAAGGTATCGGCGATCAGTTTGGCGATGCGTTTGGCGCGGGTTTCGGCCCGTTTGGCGGTATTCACGCCGTGCAAGAGGCCGCGTTTTTTGCCGGGGGTCAAGGCCTCCCATTTGGCTGTCGCATCTGCCTGCCGCAAGGCCAGCATGACGTCTTCGGGCGTTTCAACGCTGTCATCTGCTTTGCGCAGGCGCACATACACGGGTTCGCCCGGTGCGATGCCGATCTCTTGCAACAGTGATTTGCCGGTCCAGAGGAAGACTTGGTCGATCACGGGCGCCTTGGTCAGCGCAAGATTGACGGGGTGGTCATTGATCTCGCCCTCCACGCGTCTGGCGCCGTCGGCTTGCAGTGCCTTAGCGATATCGTCGGGCAGGGGCAGCACAGTGTAGACCGATTTGCCCCATTCCATAGGCACAACCTGCCCTTCGAAGGACAGGTAGTCGCTCATGCTTTCTCAAATGCCAGCCGCAGGCCCAGGGCCGCAAACATCGCTGCAAAGGATCGGTTGAGCCAGCGCATGACCTTTTCGCTTTGCAACAACCAGTCGCGGGCGAAAGCGGCGAAGACGCCATAAAGGACGAAGATGACAAAGGTCAGCGCCATGAACACTGCACCCAGCAGTATCATCTCTGACGTGACGGTGGCGGGGTTTCCGGACAGGAAGGGCGGCAACAGGGCGAGAAAGAAGATCGACAGCTTCGGGTTCAGGATATTGATCAGCGCGCCGCGTATGGCGATCTTGCCCATCGGTGTCGCGGTCTTGTCGCTGTTGACGGCCAGGGCGCCATCGGATTTGAGCGCCTGCCAGGCGAGGTAGAGCAGATAGGCGACACCTGCGAATTTCACGATGTTGAACAAGAGCGCGCTGGTATGCAGCAACGCTGCGAGGCCCAAAGTCGCTGCGGCCAAGTGCGGCACAATCCCGAAAGTGCAGCCCACAGCAGCGGCAATCGCTGCCTTGCGGCCCTGGCCCAAGCCCAGAGCCAGCGTGTAGATGACGCCTGTCCCGGGTGCGATACAGACCACAAGTGCGGTCAGAAGAAATTGCAGGCTGATCATTGGGGCGGCTCCATCATGCGGCAAACACCAGGATAATCGGTCACCCAACCGTCATTGTCTACGCTCAACAAGGCCTCGAACCCGCTTTGCAGGTTTTGATAGCGATATCCGTCGTCTGTCCGGGTGTAGCGCTGTTGGACGATGCGCGGGGTCAGGTCGGGGACCGGGAGGTATAGAACATCCATTGCGGCGGTGTCGCCGATGCCGGGACCCAGCCGTCGGATCGGCAATGTGTTGGTTAGCGCTGTGCAGGCGATATCGGGGTCGATGGCCATGGCGCTTCCCGGAATAAGGGAGCCGTCCAGGTGATGCCAGCCGTCCCTGTCACGCCGCAGGTCGAGCGGCTGCGCCCTATCAACCTGAACTTTCAGCGATATCGCTGCATGATTGGGATCTGTGTGAAGCCAGTATCTGGTTTCCGCATGTTGGCCGGATATCTGCAACCCGTCGGGTGTTGTCAAAACCGTGGCGCGATCTGTGCCCTTGTCCGGCCAATCCCAGACAAGACGTCGGGCGGCGGTCGCGTTCACGCGGGTTCGCGCAGCACGCGGGGGACCTTGAATTCCACGTTTTCCTCTGCGGTCACGACCTGTTCGATGGTCAGGTCAAACCGATTGCGGAACGCATCGATGACCTCGTTGATCAACACTTCGGGGGCGGATGCGCCTGCGGTGATCCCCATGGATGTGATCCCTTCAAGCGCCCGCCAGTCGATATCGGTGGCGCGTTGGACCAACTGCGCATAGTTGCACCCAGCCCGCGCGCCCACCTCAACCAGCCGTTTGGAATTCGATGAATTGGGCGCCCCCACGACCAGCATGGCGTCACATTTGGGGGCCATCGCCTTGACCGCCTCTTGCCGGTTGGTGGTGGCGTAGCAGATGTCTTCCTTGTGGGGGCCCACAATCGCAGGAAAGCGCGCTTGCAACGCTGCCACGATATCAGCAGTATCATCGACCGATAGGGTGGTTTGGGTCACAAAGGCAAGCTTTGCAGGGTCGCGGACCTCTACCTTGGTCACATCCTCGACAGTTTCGACCAGCAGCACCTCGCCTGGCGGCAATTGCCCCATGGTTCCAACTGTTTCGGGGTGGCCTTCATGGCCGATCATGATCATCTGCAAGCCATTATCGGCGTGGCGCTGCGCCTCGATATGGACCTTGCTGACGAGCGGACAGGTGGCATCCACAAAAACCATCTGTCGCGCTTGCGCCGCAGCAGGGACGGATTTGGGGACGCCATGGGCCGAAAAGATCACCGGTCGGTCATCGGGGCACTCTGACAGTTCTTCGACGAAAACGGCCCCTTTGGCGCGCAGATCATCGACGACATATTTGTTGTGCACGATCTCGTGGCGGACATAGACGGGAGCCCCCCACTTTTCCAGCGCCATTTCCACAATCTTGATCGCGCGATCCACGCCTGCACAAAACCCGCGCGGGGCGGCCAGGTAAAGGGTGAGGGGTAGTTTGCTCATCACGTTCTCCGCCAGACGCCTAAGACCTAAGGCCTTGGTTTGTTCAGGTCCAGTAGCATTGCACGTGATGAATTGGCGCGGTTACGCTGTATCAGTAAAGCTATCGCAGCCGCGTCAGCTTTCCTCGGTCACCTCTTCGGTGGGTTCGACACGCGGTTCTCGCGCCGGCCGGCCCACGACATCGCGCAGTTCATCCAATTCTATGAAATTGTCGGCTTGTCTGCGCAACTCATCCGCAATCATCGGTGGCTGGCTACGGATCGTCGAAACAACCGAGACACGCACGCCTTTGCGTTGTAGCGCCTCAATCAGCGGACGAAAATCACCGTCGCCCGAAAACAGAACGACGTGGTCGACATGCGGGGCAAGTTCCATCGCATCGACAGCCAATTCGATGTCCATGTTGCCCTTGACCTTCCGGCGGCCCATGCTGTCGGTGTATTCCTTGGCCGGTTTGGTGACCATCGTAAAGCCGTTATAGTGCAACCAGTCCACGAGTGGGCGGATCGGCGAATATTCATCATTCTCTAGCAGCGCTGTGTAATAGAACGCTCGCAACATCTTGCCGCGACGCATAAACTCTTGACGCAACAATTTGTAATCGATGTCAAACCCGAGTGACTTTGCGGCTGCGTAGAGGTTCGAGCCATCGATGAAGAGCGCCAAGCGCTCGTCCCGATAAAACATTAATGTGTCCTTCCAAATGTGTGTCCCGCGTTTTGTGTCTCGCTGAGTGGCTTGCATCATGCAGAACGTTGGCTACCTTAGCTCTTTCACCCCAACTGACAAGTGGCGAAAATGGATCAGTTCGGCGATTTGGCGCTCATAGCATTGGGAAGTAATAAAAATTCGTCGTGGGGTGACCCGACGGAAACGGTCAAAAATGCCATGCGCACACTTGAAAAATTAGCGCAAGCACGTGTCTATGAAAGTCGCCTTTATGCCACACCGGCGTTTCCCGCCGATGCGGGTCCGGATTTTGTGAATGCGGCTGTCGCAATGCGTACCGACAAGACAGCACATCAACTGCTGGACACCCTACATCAGATCGAGGCCGCCGCGGGCCGGGAACGTCATGGTCGATGGAACCAACGGACCCTTGACCTGGATTTGCTCGCCTTGGGCGCGCTGGTCTTGCCGGATGATGAAACCCAAAGCCATTGGCGCAACCTGCCGTTGACCAAGCAACAACAACACGCACCGTCTGAGCTGATCCTGCCACATCCACGAATGCAGGACAGGGCATTCGTGCTTGTGCCGCTTGCAGATGTGGCACCCGATTGGCAACATCCGCTGCTTGGCGCAAATGTTCGCGACATGCTGTCCAAATGCGATCCAGATGCTATCGCGTCAGTTGTTGCGTTGTCATAGGCAAGGTGCGATCAAACCCGATAAGGACTGCCGCGAATAAAGGGTTGCGGGGCTTGTCAATGCTGTTTTGACTCTCTAAGTAAGCGACTTCCGATTACATCTGCTTGCTGGAGTACGTCCATGGCCCGTGTCACTGTCGAAGATTGCGTCGATAAAGTTCCCAACCGGTTTGAGCTTGTGATGCTGGCGGCGCATCGTGCGCGCGAAATCTCGGCCGGTGCGCCGATCACGGTTAACCGCGACAACGACAAGAACCCGGTCGTGTCGCTGCGCGAAATCGCCGAGGAAACGCAGCAGGCTGATGATCTGCGCGAACGGATGATCGAATCCAATCAGACGCAGATCGAGGTGGATGAACCCGAAGAAGACAGCATGTCGTTGTTAATGGGTGCCGAGACCGACAAACCGGTTGAAGATGATATGTCAGAAGAGAAGTTGCTGCGCGCGCTGATGGATGCGCAAGGCCAGCGCTGATCTGTCGCCGCGCAATTAGACGCTCAGAATCGCACAACCCGCGAACATGGATATGTTCGCGGGTCTTTTTTTGCCGCCCGACAGATCAAGTTTGGCGGGCAAAATATCGGCTATACAATCAGGTTGAACCGCGTTTGATCCACACCTCGACCCGGCGATTGATCCGGCGCCCATCGTCATTGAGGTTGCAACCTGACGGCGCCATCTCACCAAAGCCTGTCGCACTGATGTTCAGCTGGTTGATCCGGTCGCCCGCCGCGGTCAGCAACGCGTCGAAAGCATCCTGTGCGCGTTCTTTTGACAGAGCCAGATTGTTGTCAAACGGGCCAACATCATCAGTAAAGCCGACCAACATAACCTGGGTACCCGCGGGCTGATCTGACAGATAGTCGATCAAACGCTGCATATCGATCCGGCCACGCTCATCAAGTTTGGACGAAGCCGTGCGAAAGCGGAACGTCGTCGACAGGCGGTCATAGTCGAGCATTTGTTCATACATATCCCGCATGAACGGCGCCTCATAAGGGTCTGCGTCCTGATCGGTCAGCATTGCAGCCCGTTCACCATCTGCGGTTTGCGGGCGGCTTTCGATGCCAAGGCCGATAAAGCCGGATTTTGTAATGAAGGCGTCGGCTGCTGGTGAAGTGGCAAAATCCACAAAGCCACGCGCCTGACCAGACAGATTGTCAGCGCGGTTATATAGGTACAGACGGCGCTGGAGCGGATATTCCTCCGTCCTTGCAGAAAATGCATCGGGAACCATCGGCAGATCGCATGCGTCGACCAGGGTCAAGGCCTTGGTGCCGCGCTGGAACGCATATCCCAGAAAACCGATCGCATTTTCGTTTTCACGAACGAGCTGTGCCGCGCGCACACTGTCATTGGCGATCCGTACTTCAAGTGGCGCAATCGTCGCAACAAGCGCAGCCTTGAAAACCTCAGCCAACACGCTGCGTGTTCCAGAGCGTTCGGGCCGGTCAATGACAAGAATATCCGCATCTTCGCCGCCAACTTCGGACCAGTTCTTAATCACACCGGAATAGATATTGGCCAACTGGTCCATTGTGATGGTCTGCACAGGATTGTCGGGATGGGTGACAACAACCAAACTATCGACCGCCACGATATGTTCCTGGTCGGGGCTGATCATGTTGCCCGCACCCGTGTCACGCAGCGCGCGCGCTTCAACAGGCTGAATGCGGCGCGATGACATGCCGATCTGCGCGGTTTCTTCCATCAAAGCGTCGAATGCGGATGACGACCTGATCCAGTTCACGCTGTAATGCGCCAGCTCATCGCCAAAACCACCATCCGCGATCAGCGATGTCTGGGATGTTGTCTTGTTGATATTGTCTCCGGGCTGCACCTCGGCATCGATATGGGCAGCATAACCTTCCAGCAACAATGGCATCAGACCGAGCCCGATCGTCTCTGACCCAACCACGGCAACTTGTTCGGTCGCAGGTTTGTCTGCGGGACACGCGTCACCGATGCATGTGACCCGTGAAGCGGCGATCCGCAGATCGGCCAGTTCCGTGCGAATAGTGTAGGTGCCATCCTGCAGGCTGACCAATTCGCCCGTCAGGCTGATCGATCCATCCGGTGACCTTAATGTAACGTCATCTGCTTGCACGATCGACGGTAGCGTTGCCCCCATTGTCAGCGTTAGCGCACAAATGGCGCCTGCAGTTGCTGATAGTTTTGTCCTCTTCATACTTTCTACTTCCCAAAGCCCGTTTCGAGCATTTCTTGATTTGCAGTCTTGGCGGCTTCGACTCAGGTGCCCCGATGTCGCCGCGCAGGGGCGGTCATTGACTTGGTTTTGGGTCTAATTTGGCCTGAAACGTGGCATTGTTAGGAGTGGCGCAACGTCAACTTGGCGAAACTGATGGCGCGTTGCGCAAATGCGCCAAATGTGGTCACCATGACTGCCAGGCTTATATCAATCGTGTTATGTAGCCTCGTTTTCCCACATAACGCGGCAAAGGGGCCTGAACCCAACGCATGGCGAGGTTTTGTGCGTTTCTGCTGTCTGGGGATCGGAAAATGCCGCCGGATAGTTGAAAATGAGCGCATTCCGTGACAGCACGGCAAGCTCACGTGGAAAGGTAGATTGCGCATATGACCACGGCTGACGATCTCATATCAACGGTTCGTAGCTATAACCCCAACGCCAACCAGTCGTTGCTGCAGGATGCTTTTGTCTTCGGGGCCCAAATGCACGAGGGGCAATTTCGTCATTCAGGTGAGCCCTATTTTACCCATCCGGTTGCGGTGGCCTCTATTCTAGCGGGTCAGCAGATGGATGACGCGACCATCGTAACGGCTTTGCTCCACGACACGATCGAAGACACTAAAGCATCCTATGCGCAGGTCGAAAAACGCTTTGGCCGTGAGGTCGCCGAACTGGTCGATGGCGTCACAAAGCTGACCAATCTGCAGCTGACCTCTACCCAGACGAAACAGGCCGAGAACTTCCGCAAGCTTTTCATGGCGACATCTCGCGATTTGCGGGTGACCCTGGTTAAACTGGCCGACCGTTTGCACAACATGCGCACAATCAAGTCGATGCGCCCTGAAAAGCAGGCGCAAAAGGCGCGTGAGACGATGGATATCTTTGCTCCGCTTGCCGGTCGGATGGGCATGCAATGGATGCGTGAAGAGTTGGAAGACCTGTCCTTTCGCGTACTAAACCCAGAAGGGCGCAACTCCATCATCCGCCGTTTTATCACGCTGCAGCGCGAGGCAGGGGATGTGGTGCAAAAGATCACCGCCGATATGCGGGTGGAAATGGAGAAGGCCGGGATCGAGGCCGATGTGGTCGGACGCGCCAAAAAGCCCTACTCGATCTGGCGCAAGATGCAGGAAAAGGATCAGGGCTTTAGCCGCCTGTCGGATATCTATGGGTTCCGCGTGATCGTCGCGACCGAGGCCGACTGTTACCGTGTGCTTGGCGCAATCCACCAGCGCTGGCGCGCAGTCCCTGGTCGCTTCAAGGACTATATCAGCCAACCGAAATCCAACGGATACCGATCACTTCATACGACCGTTTCGGGGCGCGATGGTAAACAGGTCGAGGTGCAGATCAGGACGCGCGAGATGCACGAGGTGGCAGAAACCGGCGTTGCCGCCCATTGGTCATACAAAAACGGTGAACGCGTCGAAAATCGGTTTGCAGTCGATCCCGTGCATTGGATTTCATCGCTGACGGAACGGCTTGACGATGACCAGGATCACGAGGGCTTTCTCGAAGCCGTCAAGCTGGAAATGTATACCGATCAGGTGTTTTGCTTCACGCCCAAGGGGGACGTGATAAAGCTGCCACGCGGGGCCACCCCAATTGACTTTGCCTATGCGATCCATACGCGCATCGGGGCGGCATGCGTGGGCGCCAAAGTGGATGGGTTGCGCGTTCCGTTATGGACCAGACTAAAAAATGGTCAATCGGTCGAGATCATCACCGCGGAAGGTCAGACACCGCAGGTCACGTGGATCGATATTGCCGTGACTGGACGGGCCAAAACGGCGATCCGACGCTCTTTGCGGGAAGAGGATCGGGAACGTTTCATGCGGCTGGGCCGTGAACTGGCGCGTGTGGCGTTCGAGAATGTCGGCAAGAAGAGCACCGAAAAGGCGCTTGGCATCGCGGCAAAGGCGCTGGCCATTGACACTGTTGATGAGTTGCTGGCCCGGCTCGGCAGTGCCGAGATTACGGGGCGTGACGTTGTGCGTGCAATCTATCCCGAACTCGAACAAAAGCACGGCGAAGAGATCGAACAGGGCCGCGCCGTGATTGGGCTGTCACCCGATCAGGTCCAACATCGCGGTGCCTGTTGCCAGCCGGTACCGGGTGAACGCATTCTAGGCATCACGTTTCGCGGTCAGGGTGTGATGGTGCATGCTATCGATTGTGCGGCACTAGCGGATTATGAGGACCAGCCAGAGCGCTGGCTTGACCTGCATTGGCAAGAAGGGACGCATAGCGCCGTCAACACGGTCACGTTCGATGCAACCATTGCCAATGCATCCGGCGTGCTGGGGCGTATTTGCACATTGATTGGCGAACAGGACGCCAATATTTCTGATCTGAGATTTATTGATCGGAAACCCGATTATTTTAGGTTGCTGATTGATGTGGATTTGCGCGATGCCGAACATCTCCACCGTGTCATGACCGCGCTTGAGGCAGAGAATAACGTATCGTCCATCGCGCGCTATCGCGACCCGGGATTGGCGAGCGCTGGGCGCGGTTGATCCCGCAGGTAAGGATAGTGATCAGTGGTGTTCAAACGCAGGGATAGACGGGCGATCTGGCGGGTCGTGTTCGACTTTTTCTATCCGCGTGGTGGTTGGTCACGGGCGGCGCAATATGTCAAACACCGGGTGCGGCGGCTGCCGGACACGCCCGAAAAAATTTCGCGCGGGATCGCGGCCGGCGTGTTCACTGCCTTTACACCGTTCTACGGCCTGCATTTCATCGTGGCCGCCATCATCGCGCGGTTGATGGGCGGGAATATTCTTGCAGCCCTGCTGGGCACCTTCTTTGGCAATCCGTTAACTTATATCCCGATCGGCGTCGCATCGCTGGGCACAGGCTATTGGCTGATTGACCGTCCGTTCAACGCCGCCTTGTTCGGCATTGGCAGGGATGCCGATCCTGACTACTGCACCTTGGGCTGCCGTTTCGGAAACGCGTTCTATGACATCTCACATAACTTCATGGCCATGTTCACGACCGAGGTGGCCGATTGGCACGGGCTGGCAGAATTTTATTACGAGGTGTTCTATCCCTACATGATTGGCGGCATCATTCCCGGCGTGATCTGTGGTGGAGTATGCTATTACCTTTCGGTCCCCGTCATTACAGCCTATCAAAAGCGGCGCAAAAAAGTGTTGCAGGCCAAGCTCGAACAGCTCACCAAAAAAAGTACGTCAGCGGATGACGAGGGTGCATCAACGTCCTAGGTTGGCCCGTGAAGGGAAAAGCTGATGACTATCAAAAAACTGCGTCTTGGCGTGAATATTGATCATGTGGCCACCGTGCGGAATGCCCGTGGCGGTGCTGTGCCTGATCCGGTGCGCGCGGCCATCATGGCAGAGGAGGCGGGCGCCGATGGCATCACCGCGCACCTGCGCGAAGACCGGCGCCACATCACAGATACCGACATCGAAAAGCTGATGGAGGCGCTGAAGGGCCCGCTGAATTTCGAAATGGCGGCGACGCCCGAAATGCAGGAGATCGCCCTGCGCCACAAACCCCACGCGGTCTGCATCGTCCCCGAAAAGCGTGAGGAGCGCACGACCGAAGGCGGGCTAGAGGTCGCGCGCGAGGAAAATGCGCTCGCCCATTACATCGCGCCGTTGCGCGATGCCGGTTGCCGCGTGTCGATCTTTATCGCAGCCGACCAACGCCAGATCGAGGCCGCGAACCGCATCGGGGCCGAGGTGATCGAACTGCATACCGGTGCTTATTGCGACGCTCATGCCGAGGGGCGTTTTGACGAACGCGACGCAGAGCTGCAAAAGCTCACAGACATGGCCGCCTTCGCCCACGACCTGGGGCTAGAGGTCCATGCCGGTCACGGCCTGACCTATGATTGCGTCGGCCCTATCGCAGCATTGCCGCAAGTGATTGAGTTGAATATCGGCCACTTCCTGATCGGCGAGGCGATTTTCCGCGGCCTTGGCCCCGCCATCACCGAAATGCGCCAGATCATGGACGGGGCGCGGGTTTAGAATGCGACAATCTTCATGGCGAAGACCGGCTTTCGCCGCAATCTAAACGTCGATCTTGCCGTTACTTATGCCATTTCGCCGGAAGATACCTGTCCAATAGTAACGACTTCATTCCCGCGAAGCTCTTTGGCGAATACATCCGCTAGCCCGTAGATCACAGACTTTCTGCTGGTGCGCCAATGCGGTACAAGAACGACATCCAGTTCTTCACGGACGAGCCGGGCGAAGACCGTCCGCAATTCACGCTTTTGCTTCGCACTGGTCCTTGATTGGCCCATCTCGCTCGCCATGGCGGTGGACACAAGCCCCAATATCCTGTTGACCGTTGTTTGTGGGTCGCCGGAATGTCGGATCATGTCCACCATCCCTTGGTCCAAAAGAGATACATCAACTGTTGCCAACGCACCTTCGTCGACATCTAGCAGTTCAAGGTAGAAAGCCGCGTATGCAGAAGCACCCAGTTCAAGATGGGTTGTTGCAAACACTTTGCGCGCCTCATCATTGAGTATGTCGTAGTCGCCATACCAGCGCGGCAAAAGATAAAAGGCATGTTCCGCCATGGTTTCCAGGTCGTGCGGGTCAAGCTGCATGCGTACGTCAAATGCAGCACGCAGGTCGCGTAATTCACAATTGATACCAGCCAGCCTTTTGTATTTGAGGCCCGCCACAAGCGGGGAATTCAGCGCTTGTGCATCAAAGCGATCAAGAAAAACATCGGCATAATTGAAGAGCTGCTCCATACGTTCAAAAGCCTTGTTTGATGTATAGGCGGCATAGTCTCCGCCACGGATCAGCGTGCCAACGTCAAGGCATATTTTCGCAGCAAGGCAATTCAGACTGTAATTCTCAGGGTTTAGCTTGGCCGCCTCAATAAACGGATCAATACCCTCAAAACGAATTTCATCAACCGCATATTCTCCGCATGCGCCCATCTCTGTGCGCACGTCTTTCAAAGCGTTGGCGCATATGGCGTCGATCAGGTGTCGGGTTAGACGACGGTCATCTGGTGCAGTAGCCCGCGACTGGTCCAAGGTTTCGATCCATGTCGCCAATTCGCTCCAACGTCCGGCTTCCACATGCTCCTTGGCAGTTTCCTTTTGGTTTTTGAACGCCTCTCTGGTTGGGTCGGTATCAGCCTCTCTGAATTTCATCTTTGATTTCAATTCGTTGAAATCCATCATGTGGATATCTGCGTTGGCGACTGAGTCTGTACAAATCCAGATGAGCGCCCGAACCAGAACAATCGGTAGCACGATTAGGTTCATGATGAGCCGAACAGGGTAGGGCATCCTGCTAAAGATTATTGACCACATGCTGCATCAACTCCGCTCGTAACGTTTCATAAAAATCTACCGATCGGCGCGTCAGGTAACAATCGGCAACAGGGCCCAGGTATGCGGAATTATTTGTACTATTGCATTTGAATTCTAGTGCTGTCTGGCTACGAATACTGCAATAAGCAATGAGATCGACAGGATGAACGCATGATCCGACACATTGTCGTTTTGGCACTTCGTAAAGGCTCCGACACTGCTAACGTGAAACAGGTCATGGGCGAACTTGGTGCACTTGTTGACGTGTTGCCCGGCTTTGTCGCGTTCGAACATGGGCCCAACCTGGATTTCGAACAGAAATCCACCGGCTATCCTTATGGGTTCATTTGCACGTTTGCGGATGCCAGAGCGCTGCAAACCTACGCCGACGACCGCACCCATAAAGCATTGGGTGTGCGGCTTGTGGCACTATGCAAAGGTGGCGCAGATGGGATCATGGTGATCGATCTTGAGGTACCGGCGTGATCCTTGGCGTGGGGACGGACCTCGCCAATATTGAACGGATTGCAGGAACGCTGGACCGGTTTGGTGACCGTTTCCGCAACCGGGTTTTTACGGAAATAGAACAGCGCAAGGCCGAACGCCGCAAGGATGTCGCCGGCACCTATGCCAAACGCTGGGCCGCGAAAGAAGCCTGTTCCAAGGCGCTGGGTACCGGCCTGCGGATGGGGATTTCCTGGAAAGATATGGCCGTGTCCAACCTGCGCACCGGGCAGCCCGTCATGCATGTGACCGGATGGGCCAAAGAGCGGCTGGATCAAATGACCCCAGAAGGCTATGAGGCCATCATTCACGTAACCTTGACCGATGATCACCCCTGGGCACAGGCCTTTGTGGTGATCGAGGCACGCCCCATCGCTTGACAGGACCAGCCCGTCACCGCATGTAACCGCAGACCAAACAAAGGGATCAGGCAATGGCCGAAAAATCTGGGTTTCTCGGCGGCATTGTCGAGACGGTAAAGACGATCTTCTGGGCGCTTGTCATTGCTGGCATCTTTCGGACCGTTTTTTTCCAGCCGTTCTGGATCCCATCAGGGTCGATGAAGGATACGTTGCTGATCGGTGACTTCCTGTTCGTGAACAAAATGGCCTATGGCTATTCCTATGCCTCCTGCCCATCGATCCGCATTCCCCAGATAGGTTTGGATATTGGCGCAGATGATTTCTGCGGCTGGTTCGAAGACCGTGAGGAACGGCTGTTCGGGTCCGATCCAGAACGCGGGGATATCGTGGTTTTTCGCCATCCGGTAACGGGCATGGACTTTATCAAACGGCTGGTTGGCCTGCCAGGTGACCGTGTGCAGATGCAAAGCGGGCGGCTTTATATCAATGACGAGGCTGTCGAGGTCAGCGATGCGGGCACCTTCACCGAAATCATGGCGCCGCAAGGCCCGCTGCAACTGCGCCCTCGGTGCGAAAACAGTCCGGTCGGCGCGGGCGCCGCGTGCAACAAAAGCCGCCAGATCGAAACGCTGCCGGGGGGCGCGCAGCACAATATCCTGAATATCATCGATCAGCCTGCAAGCCGCCTGTCCACGGATGACACGGGCGTTTTCACCGTGCCTGAGGGCCAATTCTTCTTTATGGGTGACAATCGCGACAATTCCAATGACAGCCGCGTGCCACAGACCCGAAACGGCTTGGGCTTTGTCGCACGTAAAGACCTTGTCGGACGGGCAGATCGCGTGATGTTCTCATCTGCTGGCCGTTCCATGTTCGCATTCTGGACATGGCGCGGCGATCGTTTCTTCAAGGCGCTCGAGTGAAGTTGTCAACGGATCTTGCGGCTTTTTCAAATCGGCTTGGGCACAAGTTTGCAAAGCCCGATTTGCTGGTCCGCGCAGTCACCCATGCATCCATCACCAGCCCGCACAGGGATGACAATCAGCGGCTCGAATTTCTTGGCGACCGGGTGCTTGGCCTTGTGATGGCCGAGGCACTGCTGGAGGCCGACCCAAACGCCCCCGAAGGCTTGCTCGCCCCGCGCTATAACGCCCTTGTCCGGCGCGAGGCTTGCGCGGATGTCGCCCGTCAGATTGATCTGGGTGCGGTGTTGAAACTGGGCCGGTCCGAGATGAAATCAGGCGGTCGCCGGAAAGAGGCGCTGCTTGCTGACGCGATGGAGGCTGTGATCGCGGCGATATATATTGACGGCGGGTTTGAAGCAGCGCGCAAGGCTGTGCTGCGGCTTTGGGGCGATCGGATCAACAACGTAGCGGATGACGCACGCGACGCCAAAACCGCTTTGCAGGAATGGGCGCAGGCGCGGGGTGAAGTGCCGCCCCAATATATTGAGGTCGCCCGCACTGGACCGGACCACCAACCGGTGTTTACGATTGAGGTGCGGCTTGCATCCGGACCTGCCGAACGAGCGACTGCCGGGTCCAAGCGTCAAGCAGAGCAGGCCGCTGCCGCCGCCCTACTGCAGAAAGTGGATCAATGACCGACGCCTCAACCAAAGCTGGCTTTGTTGCCCTGATCGGGGAACCAAATGCGGGGAAATCCACACTGCTGAACCGGATGGTTGGCGCGAAAGTCTCAATCGTAACTCACAAAGTGCAGACCACCCGCGCCCGCATCCGCGGCGTCGCGATGGCAGACAATGCGCAGCTGATCTTTATTGATACACCGGGCCTTTTCAAACCGCGCCGCCGCTTGGACCGCGCCATGGTCGCCGCCGCATGGGGTGGGGCGGCAGATGCTGACGTGGTCGTCCTGATGGTCGAGGCGCATCGCGGTATGACGGACGGGGTCAAGGCAATCCTTGAAACACTGGCTGATAGGGCTGGTAAATCGCCGGTGGCGCTTGCCATCAACAAGATCGATAAGGTCAAATCAGAGGTGCTGCTCGCGCTCACCAAGGATATGAACGACGCCTATCCTTTCGCCGAAACCTTCATGATCTCGGCAGAGCGGGGCCATGGCTGTGACACGCTCAAAGACTGGCTGGTCAGCCAGGTGCCTGAAGGTCCGTTCCTTTACCCCGAAGATCAGATTGCCGATCTGCCGATGCGCATGATCGCTGCTGAAATGACGCGCGAGAAACTGACCCTGCGCCTGCATCAGGAGCTTCCCTACGAACTGACCGTCGAGACCGAGAACTGGGAAGAGCGCAAAGACGGCTCCGCTCGGATCGACCAGTTGATCTATGTCGCCCGCGACGGGCACAAGGGGATCGTGTTGGGCAAAGGAGGCGAGACGATCAAAGCGGTCAGCAAGGCCGCACGGCTGGAGCTTGAGGAATTTCTGGGCCGCCGCGTGCATCTGTTCATGCAGGTTAAAGTGCGGCCCAACTGGCTGGAAGAGTCAGAGCGTTATTCCGAAATGGGTCTTGATTTCAAAGATGGGAATGCGTGAAACTCACCGCTGATATCTGGGTATCGGCCTATCTCACGCGCTTGCGGGTGCTGAACATCCCGGCTTTCGTCGTGAAACGCGGTGACAGCACGGCGGGCGCTGTACTGGTCAAACTGAATACGTTGGACGGACAGGCGTGCTGCTACCAGCGCAGCTTTGATCTGATGACAGGTGAACGCCAGTGGATGGTCCTGACGGAAGGGGCAGAGGCGGAGGTTGACGCCTCCATCGCCAAACAGCGCGGGTTTGATCCAGACCTTTGGGTGATTGAGGTGGAGGATAAAGAGGGGCGACATCTCTTGGATGAGCCGGGCCTCGCATGACTTTTATGCCTCTGGCGGGAGTATTTCGGGCAAGATGATAAGACATTCTTAACCATGAGATTGCATCGTGACATTGCGGAACAGGCTGGAGAGCTGATGGCCGTGCAAGGTGATAAGCAGAAATGTTTATCCGTCGGGCAAGGTGTTTATCATCTTGCCCGAAATACTCCCCCGCCGGAGGCGTCCGACCTATCCAAATGCGTTCCCTTTGTTTCTTTAAGCGCTCCGACTGAAATAGTTCCCAGGGCGGTGGCCGAGACATGATTGACTGGACGGATGAGGCCGCACTTCTGACCTGCCGCACCCACGGCGAAACGAGCGTCATCGTCGAGGTCTTCAGCGAAAACCATGGCCGTCATGCGGGCGTCGTGCGTGGCGGGACCAGCCGCAAGATTGCGCCCATTCTGCAACCCGGAGCCCAAGTGTCGGTAACGTGGAAAGCCCGTCTGGACAGTCATCTGGGCACTTTCACCGTTGAACCGATCCGCAGCCGGGCGGCTGCGGCTATGGGCGACAGGCTGGCGCTTGCGGGGCTGAACGCGGTGTGTGCCCTGCTGGCGATGGTTCTGCCGGAACGCGAGGCCCACCCACCGCTTTATGAACGCACGGTCAACCTGTTGGACCTGCTGGGCCAGTCGGGCATCTGGCCGCTGGCTTACCTGCGTTGGGAACAGGCGCTTCTCGAAGAGATGGGCTTTGGCCTTGACCTCAGCGCATGTGCAGTTGCGGGAACCGATAAAGATCTGATTTATGTTTCACCCAAATCAGGACGGGCCGTTAGCCGGGAAGGGGCGGGCGAATGGGCGGACCGTTTATTGCCGCTGCCGCCGGTGCTGGCGGGACAAGGCGACGCATCCAACCCTGAAATAGTCGCGGCGCTCGGCACGACGGGCTTTTTTATCAAGAACCGTCTGATCCAAAGCCTTGGCGACAAGCCCATGCCCGAAGCCCGCGCGCGGTTAATTGAGGCGATTGGGCGTTTAGACTAGCCCGTTATCGATCAGATGTTTCGCGGAAGCAACGACGCTTTTCTGCGATTGCCGCATGCCGCGCCCCAGCGTGGCCACTGCGCGGCTGTTATCCATCTTTTGTTCCTGACCAAGCGCCGGGACAATGGACTTGATCGCCGGATCAAACAGGGCGAGGAAGCGCACGATAAGATCAGGAGCGACCATCGTTCTGATTTTGCGGTCGGGAAAGGCGACCTTGATCGCCTTGGCCATATCCACAAACCAGATGAACCGGTCGACGGTCATGATGCGCTGACCGTATGTCTGGGGCTTGTCGATCACGGTCACATGCATTTCAGCCACGTCCAGCACATCGACCGATCCGAAACCGAAATTGGGCAACATCGGGTCTTTGGCCTGCAAAATTCGCACAATCACGCTGATCGAGGTGCCGAATGTGTTGTCCAGCGGAGCGCCGACCACAAAGCCGGGATTGATCATCGTCAGGTTCATCTCTGGCGCATGCATGCGCTGAAATTCCCAGGCGGCTTTCTCGGCCAATGTCTTGGATTTGCCGTAGGCCGTAACGTTCTGATCAGCGGGGTCCGTCCAGTTCGTCTCATCATAAGCGGTATCGCCAGCGGGCAGCTTTGAACCACTGATCGCCACAGTGGATGAGGTCATCACCACGCGGGTGACGCCAGCCCTTTGCGCTGATTTCAGCGCGCGCAAGGCACCATCCACGGCAGGGCGGATGAGGTCGTCATCGTTCTTCGGCTGCTCCATCGGAAAGGGGGACGCTGTGTGCATCAGCACATCAATCCCTGCCATCGCCGCATCCCAACCGTCATCCGAAGACAGATCGAGTGCGACAAAGGTCAGCCGAGTCTTCAGATCGTTGTCGTCACTCAGATGAGGCCGTATTGCTGCAGTGACTTCATCGCTACGCGACAGGCTGCGCACCGTACCGCGCACGTGATACCCCGCCTCAAGCAATTGCAGCGCGATATGTTTGGCGATGTAGCCGGACGCGCCGGTGAGCAGGACAGTTTGGGGCATCGGGGTCTCCTATCTAAACTCACCAGTTCAGATAGGGGCATTCATCGCTCAATCCAGTAAACGCCGCGCAATCACCTGCGCCTGAATTTCGGCAGCTCCTTCAAAGATGTTCAGGATGCGTGCATCGCATAGAATCCGGCTGATCTTGTATTCTAGCGCAAAACCGTTCCCGCCATGGATCTGCAGCGCATTGTCGGCGCACGCCCAGGCCACGCGGGCACCCAGCAGCTTGGCCATGCCAGCCTCCAGATCACACCGCCGATCATTGTCCTTTTCATGCGCGCTAAAATAGGTCAGCTGTCGCGCGACCATGATTTCAACAGCCATCATCGCCAGTTTCCCGGCCACGCGGGGGAAGTTGATCAGTGCCTTGCCGAATTGCTTGCGGTCTTGGGCATATTTCATGCCCTCATCCAAGGCGGACTGCGCCACGCCAACCGCACGCGCGGCTGTCTGAATGCGCGCGGACTCAAACGTCTGCATCAATTGCTTGAAACCCTGGCCTTCGGTTTCGCCCAGCAAGTTCTCACCCTTCACTTTGAAGTCGTCAAAGTTCAGCGTGTACTCTTTCATGCCGCGGTAGCCGAGTACCTCGATCTCACCGCCGGAAATGCCGGGGTCCTGCCAGGGCTCCTCGTCCGACCCCGGCGTCTTCTCAGCCAGAAACATCGACAGACCCTTGTAGTTGTCGGTATCCGGGATGGTCCGGGCGAGTACCGTCATCACATGGGTGCGTGCCGCATGGGTGATCCATGTTTTGTTGCCGGTGATGATCCAGTCATCGCCATCCTTGCGAGCCCGTGTGCGCAAGCTACCAAGATCGGACCCGGTGTTTGGTTCTGTAAACACCGCAGTCGGCAAAATTTCGGCCGATGCCAGGCCGGGTAGCCATTTTTCCTTCTGTGCGTCGGTTCCGCCGCAGATAATCAATTCTGCGGCAATCTCGGACCGGGTGCCCAGCGATCCAACGCCAATATAGCCGCGCGAGAGCTCTTCGGACACGACGCACATCGATGCCTTCGACAGGCCAAACCCACCATATTCCTCTGGGATGGTTAGGCCAAAGACACCCATCTCGGCCATCTCTGTGATGATCTCCATGGGGATCAATTCGTCCTTCAGGTGCCATTCATGAGCGTAAGGTTCTACCTTTTCGATGCTGAAGCGCCGGAACTGTTCACGGATCATCTCCAGCTCTTCATCCAGACCGGACGCACCCACGGTGATGTTCGCGGATCGCTCTTCCATCAGTTCGACAAGCCGCCCACGGGCAGCCTGGGTATTGCCCGACTGGGTCAGCGTCATCACGGCAGGTTCCATCAAGGCGCGCATGTCGTCCTGGCTCAGCCCCATATCCTGCAGGCGCACCATCTCGCCCTGGTTCATCTGGATGCCGCCATAGATCTGCCAGAGGTATTCGCCGAATGCGATCTGATGGATCAGTTGTTCAACCTCACCAAACTTGCCTGCTTCCTGCAGACGCTCGGCCCAACCCTGCATTTGGTGCAGGGATTGGGCATATGTCGCCAGCCACGCGAGGCCATGCGCCGCAGTCTGGTTTTCTTCGATCAGCGCACCCGACACGCGGCCATCGCGTTCAACCATCGTGCGGACAGCATCCTTCGCACGTCCCAGAATACCTTCGACCGCCGGCAAAGATGCCTTGGTCAGCACCAGCAGATCTGCCAGAAGCGGGTTCGTTTTCAACGTCATATCCTGACCATCATGCGGCATCTGGGGATTCCTTTCAATTTGCACGCGCAGAGATAAAGTGTTTGCAGTTGCAGCGCAATAATAATTCACTAGGGATCACCGCAGTGAATAAAAATGTCGCAATGGAATTGATGATGCAGTCCTTTGCGCAACCGCGTAAGAGGGCATATGGACGCAATTTTTTCCACATTGTCCCCCGTCTTGTTCACATACGCCTGTGCCGTCACCCTGCTTGGCGGCTTTGTTAAAGGGGCGGTGGGTTTTGCGATGCCTTTGGTCATGATCTCGGGCATGGGCATATTCATTGACCCGCAGATTGTCGTTGCTTGTATTGTGATCCCGATCCTGTTTGGAAATGGCCTGCAGGTCGCACGTGCGGGTCTGGGACCCGCGAAAGACGCCATACGTCAACACTGGCGCTACATCACGCTTGTTTGTGTGATGATTCTTATCTCGGCACAGTTCCTGAAAAGCATTCCCACAGATGCGATGTTCTTTGTGCTTGGCGTTCCGGTTGTGGTGCTTTGCGCGATACAGATTGCCGGATGGCGCCCATCTATCAGCCCCGCATGGCGTGGGCCGTTTGAATGGGGGGCAGGCACGCTGTCAGGTACGTTGGGCGGGTTGGCCGGTACATGGGGGCCGCCAACGGTACTTTATCTTCTGGCTTTGAACACACCACGAGACCGCCAGATGGCAGTTCAGGGAGTGATCTACGGGCTTGGATCCGTCATGCTGTTTCTGGGGCATTTGCAATCGGGAATATTGAACGCACAAACCTGGCCAATTTCGGCATTGCTGGTGATCCCGGCAACGATCGGCATGTGGTTGGGGTTCAAACTGGGTGATCGGTTCGATCAGGAACGATTCCGCCGCGCGACGCTGTGGGTGCTCATTATTGCCGGAGCAAATCTGATCCGGCGCGGTGTGATGGGTTAGGACAAAAGATCCTCATATCCACAAGCCCCGGCCAGTTCCGGAACAACGTCGGGGGGAACAACTTCGAAGTCTACCTGATACAATACTTCATCATCCCGCATGGCCGTCATGGTCCATGGACCGGGCAACAGCTCGTAACTGTAATCGAACTGATAAAAGGTCAGTGAAGGTTCCACATCGCTAATGCGGGTAAGAAAGCTCTGGCTTTCAGCGCCTGTGTCGCCCATTGCCGGGTGCGTTACGACCATTGTGATCTGGTTGATCCCGCCTTCAATCGGCGTCTGCGCCTTCACGCCAAAGCCGATGTCCAAAACTGCCGGGACAACACGCGTGGTCGACACGAATGGCGGTTCTTCGTCAATAATGTGTGTGGTGCCCGCAATCGTGTCGGGTGCCGGGCTGGAACCGACCGTTTCAGGCGGGCAAATGATCCCAGCTTCGATGACCGAGATGTCCGGACTGACCGGCACGGATGAAATTGTGGCGTCGGCAAACGCAAACGCCGCTGACACACAAAGGGTAGCGGCGCAGACGATGTAAGACAGGTTTGACCGCGTCTTACAGACCTTATCCGATAGCAGCGGCTTTGACATCGTCATCAATAAAGGGGACGTATTTTTCAAAGTTGTCGCTGAACATCGTGACCAATTTGCTGGCTTGTGCATCATACGCGTCTTTATCGGTCCAGGTGTCACGCGGGTTCAAGAGCTTGTCGTCCAGACCATCGACCGAAATTGGCACCTCAAATCCGAAATGCGGGTCTTTGCGGAAGGTGCTTTCAATCAGTGTCCCATCTAAAGCCGCGGCCAGCAACGCACGTGTCGCCTTGATCGGCATCCGCGATCCGGTGCCATAGGCACCACCGGTCCAACCGGTATTCACCAGCCAGCAAGTTGCACCATGGCTTGCAATCTTGGTCCGCAACAAGTTGCCATACACTTCGGGTCGACGGGGCATGAAAGGGGCGCCAAAACAGGTCGAAAAGGTCGGCTGTGGTTCGGTCACGCCGCGCTCTGTACCAGCGACCTTTGCGGTGAAGCCCGACAGGAAATGATACATCGCTTGCGCGGGCGTCAGCCGCGCAATTGGAGGCAAAACACCAAATGCATCGCAGGTCAGCATGATGATGTTCTTAGGGTGGCCGCCCAATGCATTGTCAGATGCGTTCGAGATATAGTTCAGCGGATATGCACAGCGCATATTCGCTGTCAGGCTGTCATCCTCGAAATCCAGCTCCATGGTCTCTTTGTCGTAGATCATGTTTTCGATCACCGTATGCGGCATCGTACATGTAGCATAGATTTCCGGTTCAGCTTCTGGGTCCAACCCGATGGTTTTGGCATAACAGCCGCCTTCGAAGTTGAAGGTCCCCCGGTCTGACCAGCCATGTTCGTCGTCGCCGATCAGCACGCGGGAGGGGTCGGCCGACAAAGTTGTCTTGCCAGTGCCCGACAGGCCAAAGAAAACGGCGGTATCCACCGGATTGCCAGG
This sequence comes from Pseudomonadota bacterium, assembly GCA_038529695.1. Classification (GTDB taxonomy): domain Bacteria; phylum Pseudomonadota; class Alphaproteobacteria; order Rhodobacterales; family Rhodobacteraceae; genus Yoonia. The sequence continues at coordinate 22,826 of JBCBDL010000012.1, forward strand.
GGCATGGTTGGCCGAGCAATGCATCGGCATGATCCCTTTTTCCGGCAGCAAGTAATTCAACAACGTGAACACCGATTTCTTGTTCTCACCGGCATATTCGGTGCCTGCGATCAGGATCAGCTTGGCATCAAAGTTCAACGCGATCACCGTTTCAGACCGGCAGCCATGCTTTTTAGGATCTGCCTTAAAGCTGGGGCAGTTGATGATCGTGAAATCGGGGGTAAAGGTCTCCAGCTCCGTTGCATCGGGGCGACGCAACATGTGCCGGATAAATAGCCCATGCCAGGCAAGTTCAGTGACGACCCGCACGTCCAGACGATGCGCTGGGTCAGCGCCACCAAACAAATCCTGAACGTTGTAGGTGCCGCCTTTCATGTGTGCCAGCATGTCCGCGTAGAGCACGTCGAAATCTGCGGGCTGCATCGGCGGGTTGTTTTCCCACCAGATCGTATCCTCCACAGACGGGGTGCGAACGACGAATTTGTCTTTCGGGGACCGGCCCGTATGCTTGCCTGTAGTCACCAGAAACGTACCACCTTTACCGGTGACACCTTCGCCCGCAGCAACCGCGGCTTCGTGCAATTCAGCTTCGGAGCGGTTGTAATACACATAACCCAGCCCTGTGATGCCTTGATCCTCAAGTTTCATCGTTGGGTTGACCGTACCGTGGTCCATGGGTTCGCTCCTTTTTGATATGGCCGGGACGGCCAGCGATGCACCTGCATAACATCAAGTTTTGAAGGGCGGATAGTGTGCCGGAACATAGTTAGCGCAACCATTTCAATGTTAGCGCAACCAAGTGGTGACAGTTCTTGCGCCACGCGCAGAACAATCGCGGTTTTGGCAAAAATGAACCAATTAAGGCAATAATGTGGCGAAAACCGAGTTAGGGATTGATTCGTTTGGATAAAACGATGAAAACTCGCACGACAGGGTTAAGAAGATAAATAAGTCGTTTGAGGGAAGATACGCATGTCCAGAATTGCATTGGTTGACGATGATCGAAATATTCTCACTTCCGTCGCCATGACGCTTGAGGCCGAGGGATTTGAAGTTGAAACATACAATGACGGCCAGTCCGCGTTAGAGGCGTTTAACAAACGGATGCCAGACATGGCCGTTTTGGACATCAAAATGCCACGGATGGATGGTATGGATCTGCTGCAACGCCTGCGACAGAAGACATCAATGCCCGTGATTTTCCTGACCTCCAAAGATGATGAGATTGACGAGGTGCTCGGATTACGTATGGGTGCGGATGATTACGTGAAAAAGCCGTTTTCCCAACGTCTTCTGGTCGAACGCATCCGTGCATTGTTGCGCCGGCAAGATGCGATAGCCGGGGAAGAGGTCGAAGAGACCGAAGAAACCAAAGTCATGGTGCGGGGCGATCTGGTGATGGACCCGCTACGCCATGCTGTGAAATGGAAAGGTCAGGATGTGTCCCTGACTGTCACGGAATTCCTGCTGTTGCAGGCATTGGCCCAACGTCCCGGTTTTGTCAAAAGCCGCGACCAGCTGATGGATGTGGCCTATGATGATCAAGTGTACGTGGATGATCGGACCATCGACAGCCACATTAAGCGTTTGCGCAAGAAAATGCGTAATACTGATAACGAGTTTTCTGCGATCGAGACACTTTATGGTATCGGGTACCGCTACAACGAAGAGTAAGGCATGACAGCCGCCCCAAAAATCGACGTGCGCGACCTTCAGTCCGTGCGCGCTGCGGCGCGTTCGCGATCCCCTGACCTTGTGCTTGGCGATGATTGGGTTGAACCCGATGTTGTTAGTGACCGGCTCGACGAAACAGATACACGGCGGCGCGGTCTCTTTGCGCTGCGCAGCTCGCCCATTGCGCGCAAGATTGTCACTTTCAACCTGATCGCCATGATCCTGCTGATTGCCGGGGTTCTTTACCTCAGCCCGTCGCGTGACAGCTTGGCCTATCAGCGTGCAAATGGCCTGGTGAACGAAGCGCAACTGATAGCGGACGTGTTTGAGGCGCAATTACCCAGTATTGCGCCTGTCAATCTTGTCACCTCTGATGGGATCAATGCCGCGCGTACATTACGCCAAATGAATCTGCGCGGCGGGGTCGAGGTATCTGTGTTTTCAACGGATACAACCCTGGTGGCGCAGGCCGTCGGCGCGCTGAACGCAGAGCAAGTGGCAGATCTCGAATTGCAGACCGGTGGCACCTATGTCACCGATTTCCTTGTGCGGATATGGGATGGGCTAGTTGGCATTGTCTCACTCAACTCAGAACGCCTGACGCCGGAGCAGGAACTGATAGCTCTCTCGCAAAAGAATGTGCGCGATGCGATCGAAAACGGTACGCAGCTGGAATTCAACGACATTGGCGGTGTCACCAGTTTTATCGTGACCACGCCGATCATGCGCGGTGACACGGCCGTTGGCGTGATTGCAGTGCGCACCGCTGCTGGTGAGGTAGACAGTCTGGTGCGGCGCGAACGTGAACAAGTCTTGCGCCTGTTTTTTGTCGGCATCCTTGTCAGCATCGGTCTGAGTTTGGTCCTGGCTTCAACGATCGCCAACCCCCTGGCGGATTTGGCCACCGCAGCTGAAATCAGCCAGGACAAGAACGCCCGCAAGATGTCACCTGTCAGGGTGCGCATTCCGGACCTGACCGCGCGACCGGATGAAATCGGGCGCCTGTCGGGGGCTTTACGCTCGATGGTGGCTGCCCTTTACGAACGGATTGAAGGGAACGAACAATTTGCTGCTGACGTATCGCACGAAATCAAAAACCCGCTTGCCTCGCTTCGGTCCGCTGTCGGCACGATGCGGGTCGCAAAGCGTGATGATCAACGCCAGAAGCTGCTGGAAGTAATCGAACATGACGTCAAGCGCCTTGACCGTTTGGTCAGCGATATCTCAAATGCGTCGCGGTTGGATAGCGAGCTTGTCAAGGAAGAAGAACAATCGTTCGATCTTTTGACAATGCTCGACAATATCCTGGAATTCCTGGGCAAGGACGCGAAGTCCCGTGGCATCGATTTTGTGGCTGATGTGCCGGAAACACCTATTCAAGTTCAAGGTTTGGAAGGGCGCTTGGCCCAGGTCTTTGTCAACCTGATCACCAACGCCATTTCGTTCTGTGAAGAAGGTGACGCCATTCGTGTCTGGGCGCGCACCCGGCAAAACCGGGTTCTAGTTGTGGTCGAGGATACCGGCCCCGGCATCCCGGAGGATGCGCTAACCAAGATTTTCCAGCGGTTCTATTCAGAACGGCCCGAGGGCCAGTTTGGCAACAATTCGGGGCTTGGTCTTGCCATATCAAAACAGATTGTTGAGGCGCATGGCGGTGTGATTTGGGCCGAAAATATCCGTCCCACCGATGCCGACCCAACAAGTGAACCGCTCGGCGCACGTTTTGTTGTGGGCCTGCCGCTATAAATGTCGCCCGCAGCCACTCGCGAAACGATCCATGCGACATGTGTTGCCTGGCAGGACAAGGCCGTCTTAATCCTTGGCAAATCGGGTAGCGGAAAGTCGGCCCTGGCTCTGGAATTGATGGCATTCGGCTGTGAACTTGTCGCCGATGACCGGGTCACACTCTATCGCGATGGCGACGCGCTGATCGCAAGTTGTCCCGACGCAATCAACGGAATCATTGAGGCGCGCGGCTTGGGCATTCTGAACGCCACGCCTGCGCCGCCGACGGCCATCGGCCTTGCTGTCGACCTCGACAGGGTCGAAGCGGCACGATTGCCACCTCACTGCAAAATCACACGACTGGGATGTGATCTGCCCTTGATTAGCCGCATTGCGGGTGCACATTTCGCTCCAGCAATCCTGCAAATGCTCAAGGCAGGACGGAGCGAGTGATGTCTGAACCGACCCAATCGAATGCGCCAAGTGTCGTGCTTGTCACCGGCCCATCAGGTGCTGGGCGGTCAACGGCGATCAATGCGCTGGAAGATCTGGGCTATGAGGTGATCGACAATCTGCCCCTGTCGCTTTTGCCGCGGCTTTTGGACGGGCCACCGCCCAGCCGCCCTATCGCTTTGGGTCTTGATGTCCGAAACCGCGATTTCGGGGTGAATGCCCTGATTGAGATTATTGATCAGCTATCCGCTCAGCCTGAGCATGAACCGCAGGTCCTGTACGTTGATGCGGATGAAGAGGAGTTGGTGCGGCGGTATTCCGAAACGCGCCGGCGGCACCCGCTTGCCCCTGCCGGACCACCGCTTGTCGGGATCGGGCAGGAAAAGGAACTGCTGATGCCTCTGCGCGGGCGAGCAGATGTGCTGATCAACACGACTGGGCTTTCGCCGCACGACCTGCGTGCTGAAATTGACCGGTGGTTCGGGACCGGTGAAGGGCGCAAACTTGGCGTGACCCTGCATTCGTTTTCCTACAAACGTGGTCTGCCTCGTGGCATTGATATCGTGATGGATTGCCGCTTTCTGCGTAATCCGCATTGGGACCCGGATTTGCGTCCACTTGATGGGCGCGACAGTGCTGTTGCGGATTATGTTGCTGAGGATGCCCGGTTTGATCCCTTCTTTGACAGGGTCAAATCACTGATTGACTTGCTTCTGCCCGCTCATAAGGACGAAGGCAAAACGCATCTCTCTATCGGGTTTGGATGTACCGGTGGGCAACACCGGTCGGTTGCCATTACGGAACGTATGGCATCCGCCCTTGCACAGGATGGATGGCAAGTGTCTAAACGCCATCGAGAGATTGAGCGGCGCGAAGCACAAGGTGACAAGGGACCTCGGGTTTGATTGGTATCGTGATTGTTGCACATGGTGGATTGGCCAAGGAGTATTTGGCGGCCGTCGAACATGTGGTGGGCCATCAACCAGGCGTTATCACCATTGCAATCGCGCCCGAGGATGACCGCGCAGCCAAACAGGCCGAGATTTGCGATGCCGCCGATGCGGTGGATACCGGTGACGGCGTGGTCATTGTGACGGATATGTTCGGCGGCTCCCCCTCCAACCTGTCCTTGCGTGCTTGTAGCCCTGAAAACCGGCGTATTGTCTACGGCGCCAACCTGCCCATGCTGATCAAATTGGCCAAATCGCGCAAACGCAGCGTGCCCGATGCAGTCGAAGCCGCCATTACGGCGGCGCACAAATACATCAACAGCCATAATGGCAGTTCCCATCCATGACGAACCGTCGCTTGAAGATTGAAAACATCAAAGGGCTGCACGCCCGTGCCTCAGCAAAACTTGTTGAACTTGTTGAGGGTTTCGACGCCGAAGCGGCGATCAGCAAAGATGGCGAAACCGCAAGTGGGGACAGCATCATGGGCCTTTTGATGTTGGCAGCATCCATCGGAACCTTTATTGACGTAGAGACAAGCGGCCCTGATGCAGAGGCGCTATCCGACGCGATTGCAGATCTGGTCGCAGATAAGTTCGGTGAGGGTAACTAGGGCCGCAGGGTCCCGCGGATAGGATCAGTTGATTGACCGATACAACGCCCAAAATCCATACGCCCCCGGCCGGTAGCAATCAGGCTCCGCGCGTCTATGATCGGGGAAGCCTGACCTATTCAGGAACATTTGATAGTCCAGTCAAACGCAACATCATCAAGACCATCGAATGGTTTACTGGCAAGATTCACATCATCCGGATGATCCGTAAGTTTGAGAAAAAAGGCAAACTACACGGGCCAGCATTTTGGCGTGGTGCGCTGGACGTGATGGGCATCGATCTGATCACGCCGCCAGAGCAGATCGCCCGCATCCCAAAGACCGGCCCCGTCGTGCTGGTGGCCAATCATCCCCACGGGATGGTCGATGGCATGATCCTGGCTGACCTGATCGGGCGGGCACGTTCTGATTACAGGATCCTGACACGCGCTTTCCTTACCGATATTGACAAGGATGCCGGCGAATTCATGATCCCGGTGCCGTTTCCCCACGATGCTGATGCACAGGCCAAAATGGTCGAAATGCGCAAAAATGCCATGGCGCATCTGAAAAACGACGGTTTGATCGCACTGTTCCCGTCGGGGGTCGTGGCTTCGTCAAACTCAATGTTTGGCCCAGTGATTGAAGATGAGTGGAACCTTTTCACCGCAAAGATGATCCGCACGTCAGGCGCACGGGTCGTTCCGCTGTTCTTTCCGGGTGCCAATTCCCGCTGGTACCAGATCGCCAACCAGCTCTCGCCTACGTTGCGGCAAAGCCTCTTGATCCATGAAATTGTCAATGCTTGTGGCAAGCCACAAAAGCCTGTTGTGGGTGAGCCGTTTGATGAGGCCGAGGTGAAAGAGCGTTTGTCTGACCCGCGCAGCTTTATGAGCTGGCTCCGCGAAGAGACTCTGGCGCTTAAGACCTAGTTCTGGCCACTACGCTGCCCATGCGCATGCGCAACTAGTCTTCTGGTCAATCTCGCCAGGGCGTCCTTGTTCTGTCGCGGCACCTGCCAGTAGAGCGGCGTCTCCAATGTGATATCCGGTCGTAGTTGGACCAAGGTGCCATTGTCGAATAACGGTTCTACCAGTGGCAGCGGATTGACGGCCCATCCTAGCCCCACCCTTGCGGCTTCGGTAATGCCATGGGTTGAAGGCACGTAATGTGTTGGCAAAGAAGAAAAAGGATGGTTGGCAACCTTGGATGCCCAGGCCAGCTGCAGGCGATCCTTGCGATTAAAGGTCAAGGCAGGCGCCTGCGCCAACGCGTCGGCCGTTATGCCAACCGGAAAATGCCTTTCGACAAAGTCCGACGATGCAAAGGCCGCATAGCGCAATGGCCCCAGTTCGATAACGTCGCATCCGGTCAACGGTACCTTGCGTGATGTGACCGCCGCCGCAACCTCTCCACGCATCAACAACTCGGCTGAGTGGTCTTGATCATCAATGACCAGATCGTAAAACAACCGATCCTCTTGCGGCAACGCGGGCAGGACCCAACTTGCCAGCGTGTCTGCCGTGACGGCGATGCGCAATGGGTGGTCCAAACCGTGGAGCGTGTGTTTCATCGCGCGCGCAACATCGCGCTCTAACAGGTTGAGTGTTTCGGCATGGGCCTGCAATGCGCGACCTGCTTTGGTAGCTCTTGCCGGGCGCGTGCGACGAATGAGGATTGCGCCAGTCTGATCTTCCAACTTCTTGATGCGTTGTGAAATCGCCGATTGCGAAATACCCAATCTTGCGGCTGCCGCCTCAAATGATCCGGTATCCAGAACGACGCAAAGGGCGGCCAACGCTGCGCGATCAAACATAAGAAAATTGAATACTCCATCCAAATTATGCGTTTGCCTTATCATTTATCGATCACTACGTCACGGCGCAGATCACAGAACGGACTGCACATGTTCTCCACCTTCGTTGCTGGCTTCGCGCTCTCACTGTCATTGATCCTGGCCATTGGGGCACAGAATGCGTTCGTTCTCCGCCAGGGGTTGCGGCGTGCCCATGTAGGGCCGGTCGTGGCGGTGTGCTGCATCTCCGAAGGAGTATTGATCTTTGGTGGTGTTGCCGGTTTCGGCGTTATCGCAGACCGCGCGCCCTTGGCGCTCGCGGTGATGCGCTGGGGTGGGGTCACATTTCTGTTCGCTTATGGCCTGCGCTCACTCCGCGCCGCATTTCAGGGCAACGATGCCCTGCAGACCGGCGGCCGGGCCGAACAAAGCCTGCGCACAGCATTGGTAACCACGGCCATCCTGACCTGGGCAAACCCGCATGTCTATCTTGACACGCTTGGGTTGATTGGTGCTGTCTCGGCAACCTATGACGACGGCCGTTGGATGTTCGGCTTTGGGGCGCTGACTGCATCTTGCGTCTTCTTCGCCATCTTGGGCTATGGCGCACGCCTGCTTGCGCCATTCTTTGCAAAACCAAAGGCATGGGCTTGGCTGGACGGGATCGTGGGTATCACGATGCTGGCGCTGGCTGTGAAACTTGCGCTGGGCGCCTAACGGGTCGGCACGGGCACCTCGCCCCGATAATCATAAAAGCCGCGCTGGGACTTACGGCCCAGCCACCCCGCCTCGACATATTTCGTCAGTAACGGGCAGGGGCGATATTTGGTATCGGCCAGACCATCATGCAACACATTCATGATCGCAAGACACGTATCCAGCCCGATGAAATCCGCCAATGCCAGCGGCCCCATCGGGTGGTTCGCCCCCAGTTTCAACGAGGTATCGATCGACTCGACCGATCCGACCCCTTCGTAAAGCGTGTAAATCGCCTCGTTGATCATCGGCATTAGGATACGGTTCACGATGAAGGCAGGAAAATCTTCGGCCGTTGCGGAGGTCTTGCCCAGCTTTTCCACGACACTGTAACAGGTTTTGAATGTCGCCTCATCCGTGGCAATCCCGCGGATCAACTCGACCAATTGCATGATCGGCACTGGGTTCATGAAATGAAATCCCATGAACTTTTCCGGTCGATCCGTGCGGGATGCAAGCCGCGTGATCGAAATGGATGAGGTGTTCGAGGTCAGGATCGTGTCAGGCTTCAGATGCGGAACAAGGTCTTCGAAAATGGCGGTTTTGATGGTTTCACGCTCTGTCGCAGCTTCGATGATCAGGTCGGTCTGCCCCAGATCGGTCAGGGTCTGGGTCGTGGCAATCCGGCGCATCGCCTCTGCTTTGTCGGTATCGCTGATCAATGCCTTACCGACCTGGCGATCAAGGTTCTTGTCAATCAATGCAACTGCGGTCTGCAGCGCATCAGCACTGATGTCGTTCATCAGCACTTCGTACCCGGCAAGGGCAAAGACGTGGGCAATCCCGTTGCCCATCTGCCCCGCGCCCACAATACCCACACGTTCAATTGCCATGCCATTCCCCTTGACCCGTCTCAGGCACCATAGGACTGCGCGGGGGGCAGCTTCAAGGCAGGTCAGCCGCGAAAATTTGACCCAAATTCAAACGTTAGCGAAATGGCAAAGCATTTCGACGAATCTGCGCTTTGGGTGAAAACATAAAGGTGGGAACGATGAAGCAGGAACGTATCGAATTTGGCGAATTGTCTTACTCGCCATGCCGCTATGGTGCATCGCGGATGCTATTTCGGGGCCCGCGTCGCCGACTAGATCGGCCCTACATTGCCTTCGTTGGCGGGACAGAGACATATGGCAAATTCATCGAAAAGCCGTTTCCCGTCCTCGTGGAACGGGCGATGCGCCAGACTTGCGTCAATTTCGGTTGTGTGAATGGCGGGATCGATGTGTTCGTCAATGATCCCACGATCATGGAAATCTGCAGTGAGGCCGACATGACCGTCGTTCAGATCATGGGTGCCAATCATCTGTCAAACAGGTTCTATTCGGTCCATCCGCGCCGCAATGACCGCTTCTTGAAAGCCTCCACGGTGCTGCAGGCGATCTATCAGGATGTCGATTTTTCGGAATTCTCGTTCACACGGCACATGCTGGGTGAATTGCACGCCAAATCGCTGGAACGGTTTGACACGGTCGTCCATGAACTGCGTGAGGCTTGGGTGGCCCGGATGCGCAGCATGCTGACCCAGATCGGCCCGCGTGTGATCCTTTTGTGGTTTTCCGAAGAGGGCTTGACCGACGATCACTGGTCCGAGCGGGAAAACCAATTGCAGGCCGACCCGCTCTTCATAACTGCCAGCATGGTCGATGAGCTGCGACCGTTGGTCAAAGATGTTGTGGTGTCAAACCCGTCCGAGGCGTCGCTGGCCCGCGGAACAGAAGGCATGTTCTTCCCCGCCTCCCGAGAGGCCGCGGCCTCTGAAATGTTGGGTGCAGCCTGCCATGTGGATGCCAGTGCGGCGATCGTCCCGGCCCTGCGGGAACAACTTTATGCGATTTAACCGGGGGCTTTGGGGCCAAGGCAGTTCACGCCGGTATTCCATGGCGGATCGCGTCTTCTGACGCTTTTTGAGGTTACCAACAAGAGCTACGACAGTGCTGAACCAAAGTTAGCGTTGGGGACCAAAGCAGCCATCGGGTCAATGTCCGGGTTCAGTTGCTCGATCCTAAAGTTTGACCAGTCGCTCTTCTACCGGTGAGGACTGAACGATAGACGAGTTGGTCGCTCCGAACGGCACAATCCGATCAATCACAGTTTCCATCTCAGCCACATCGCGGACATGGGCGCGGGCGACAAAGCAGTCTTCGCCCGAAACACGGTCACAGGTGACAATCTGGGGTGTATCCTGAATGGCCTCGATCATATTTGCCATTTCGCCCGGCAGCGGACGTGCGCGGATCAGTATCGTCAGGCCATAGCCAAGTCGAGCGGGGTCGATCCGTGCCCCGTATCCGCTGATGATGCCGACATCCTCAAGGCGTCGTATGCGATCGGCGACGCTGGGGGCTGAAAGACCGACACGACGAGATAGCTCAGCGCGCGGGATGCGGGCGTCTGCGCAGAGCTCTCTCAGAATCGCGGCGTCCATGCTGTCGAGACCAGTTTCTTCGGATCGAAGGTTTGGGATCGTTTTGCCCTTCTTTCTTACGTGAAACTCCGTGAATGACATTCTTGATCTCCATATCTAGGGCTGCTTTTACCTATCATTATGATGTCATGCGAAATCAACCCCCTAAAAGCCCCGCCTCCGCCAGCGCGCCCGGCGCCATGTCCCGCATGTCCGAGGCCATTCCCCCGCACGCTTGGTTCGGTGTCTCGGCCGTTTTCCATTATCTCGGCCCGGCTTTCGCCGTTCTGCTGTTCCCGGTCGTCGGTGTACTTGGCGTTGCCTGGTTCCGTATCGCGTCAGCCGCACTGGTCTTTGCCCCCATCACAAAGCCTTGGCGCACTTTCAAGAAGTCATCGGCGCGTGAACGCATCCTTCTTCTGGCGCTTGGCGGCTGTCTTGCGGTGATGAACAGTGCCTTCTATTTGGCGCTTGACCGGCTACCGATCTCGCTGGTCGCGGCAATCGAGTTTGTCGGTACGATCGGCATCGCACTCTGGGGCCTCCGCACGGGGCGCAACTATCTCGCCCTTGCCCTTGCCATTATCGGTGTGGCCCTCCTGATCGACGTGCCATCTCTACTGGCGGCAGATGGGCCCGACCTTGCATCTGATCTTTTGGGCCTCTTCTGGGCCGTGCTGAATGGTTCGCTATTCGTCCTCTACATCATTCTTGGGCACAAAATTTCCGAAGGCGGTGCATCTGGTGGTGTAGAACGTCTCGGAGCGGCCATGACGGCGGCGTTCATATTCGTGATGCCCATCGGCTTTCTACAGGCACTCGACGCCTTCGGTGCGCCCTTGCTGGTTCTGGCCGGGATAGGTGTCGGTATCTGTTCGTCGGTTATACCATATGTCTGTGACCAGCTCGCTATGGCTCGCCTGCCACGCGCTAGCTTCGCGTTCCTGCTAGCTCTTCTGCCTGCGACCGCCACGATCATCGGCGTGATCGTCTTGCGTCAGGTTCCAAGCGCCATCGACGTGCTGGGTGTGGCTTTGGTGATGATAGGAGTCGCTGTTCACAAACCCGCGCAATTGCCGTCAACACCGGCCAAAAATGAATGAAACCGGCCGTTTGCTGCAACTTTCCGAACGAGCAAGTTAGGGCTCAAACCGGACATCTGCCAGACATCAGGTGCATCTGGATCCAACCTGTTACCCATATCAATGCAACAGGCCCGCCTGAATGATCAAACGGGCCTGTGTAACAGGTTTGTTGTAACTTACCCCAGTTTTTCTGTCAGCGCAGGTACTGCGTCGAACAAGTCGGCCACCAGACCAAAGTCAGCAACTTGGAAAATCGGTGCCTCTTCATCCTTGTTGATGGCCACGATGACTTTGCTGTCTTTCATTCCGGCAAGGTGCTGGATGGCCCCAGAAATCCCGACGGCGACATACAGATCGGGTGCAACCACTTTACCTGTTTGACCTACCTGCCAGTCGTTTGGGGCATAACCGCTATCCACCGCAGCGCGGGATGCACCCACAGCAGCATTCAGCGTATCAGCCAGTTTTTCGATCAGCGCAAAGTCTTCCTCGGACCCCACACCGCGCCCGCCGGAGACAACAACACCGGCCGATGTCAGTTCGGGGCGATCAGATGCGGCAACCTTGTCCTCGACCCACTCGGACAGGCCTGGATCACCCGCGGCACCGATGTTTTCGACTGTAGCCGATCCACCCATGCTTGCAGCGTCAAAGCCAGCGGTGCGGATTGTCATGACCTTTTTGTCGTCGGCAGACTTAACCGTCTGGATTGCGTTCCCGGCGTAAATCGGGCGTTCAAACGTGTCGGCATCGACAATGGCCGTCACTTCGGAAATCACCATGGCGTCCAATAACGCAGCAACGCGCGGCATGACGTTCTTTGCGTCAGTCGTGCTGGGGGCGGCGATATGGCTGTAACCACTGGCCAGCGAGACAATCAGGTCAGCGGTCGGTTCGGCCAAACGGTGACCCAGTGCCGCGTCTTCGGCGCAAAGCACTTTCGATACGCCATCAATCTTCGCCGCTTCGGAAGCTGCATCCGCGGCCGACGCACCCGCGCAAAGCACCGTCACATCACCCAGCGCAGTTGCCGCTGATACAGCCTTGGCCGTTGCATCAACTGACAATGCGCCATCGGTTACTTCACCAATCAGAAGAACAGCCATTATACAGCCCCCGCTTCTTTGAGTTTCTCGACAAGTTCATCAACGGAACCCACCATGATCCCGGCTTTGCGGGCTTCGGGTTCAGACGTGCTGACCACAGTCAGGCGTGGCGCGACATCCACGCCGTAATCGGCAGGTGTCTTTTCATCCAGCGGCTTTTTCTTCGCTTTCATGATGTTAGGCAATGATGCGTAGCGCGGTTCGTTCAGGCGCAGGTCAACGGTGACAATCGTCGGCATCTTGACTTTGATCGTCTGCAAACCGCCATCGACCTCACGGGTCACAACAGCGCTGTCACCGTCAAGGTTGACCTCAGAGGCAAATGTCGCCTGTGACCAGCCCAACAACGCCGACAACATCTGACCGGTCGCGTTCATGTCATTGTCGATGGCCTGTTTACCGCAGAGAACCAGTCCTGGTTCTTCCTCTTTGACGACCGCGGCCAGGATCTTGGCCACCGCCAGAGGCTCAATATCCGTATGCACATCATCTGTTGCAACGACCAGAATGGCCCGGTCCGCACCCATGGCCAGCGCCGTGCGCAGTGTTTCCTGGGCCTGCTTGACGCCGATAGACACCGCCACGACCTCTTCGACCTTGCCCGCTTCGCGCAGGCGAATGGCCTCTTCGACGGCGATTTCGTCGAACGGGTTCATGGACATTTTGACGTTGGCGAGATCAACACCGGAACCGTCCGCTTTCACACGGACTTTCACGTTGTAATCGATCACGCGCTTGACGGGTACGAGGACCTTCATCTGCGTTTCTCTCCCAAAGAATCTGACATTTTGCGTTCTCGGTGCGTTGTTATCGTGCGCCGCAGATCAAAAACAGTGCAAAATCGACGCGGGACGGGCCACCGACGCCACGTTCTTGACGTGCGCGTCAATCGCGCCAACGGGCAAATAAGCGGCAATTGATACGTGCAAACGCAATCGTGACGGCGGGTTTGCTTGACAGTCCCGCCACGCTAGCTGTGATGGGGATAGGGATCAGACGGAGGCAAAACATGCAAACGCGCATCTTGGCAGCATTGGCGATCACGGTACTTGCCGCCCCCGCATCGGCAGAGGTGACCATCAGCCACGGCTATTCCGCATTTGGCGACCTGAAATACGGGCCCGATTTCACGCATTTTGGTTACGCCAATCCAGACGCCCCCCAGGGCGGCACGATGAGCCAGCGCCAGCTTTATGGTGCCACAACCTTCGACAGCCTGAATATCTTCATCATCAAGGGGGACAGCGCGCCCGAAATCATCCACCACGTTTATGACAGCCTGATGGTGCGCGCCTATGATGAACCTGACGCAATGTATGGTCTGATCGCAGAGACCATCGAATATCCAGAGGATCTGTCTTACGTGGCGTTTAACATGAGGCCAGAGGCACGGTTTCATGACGGAGAACCGGTCACGGCGGATGATGTCGTCTTTACGATCAATGCGCTGAAAACCGAAGGACACCCGTATTACCGCAACCTCTTGTCGGATGTGGAGGATGTTGTCGCCGAAGGTGACCACCGGGTCCGGTTTGACTTTGCGCCCGGCGTTGGCAGCAACTTCCCCGGTGATATCGCGGAATTACCCGTCTTGCCTGCTCATTTCTATGATGCCAATCCGTTCAACGAAAGCTGGATGACCCCACCTTTGGGTTCGGGGCCTTACGAAGTAACGGGCGTCGACCAACCCCGCACGCTCACCTTTTGCAAGGATCCTGATTATTGGGCCGCCGATCTGCCCGTAAATGTGGGGCGCAATAATTTCGAATGCTACGCCTATGAATACTTCGCCGACGATACGGTTGGGTTTGAGGCGTTCAGCGCTGGCGAATACGCCATGCGGACCGAAAACCGATCGGCCCGCTGGGCCACCGGGTATACCTTTCCGGCAATTCAGCAGGGCCATGTTCAGAAACTGATCCTGCCCGACGCCCGCCCGGCCAATGCGCAAGGCATCTGGTTCAACATGCGCCAGCCGCATTTGCAGGATATCCGGGTTCGGCAGGCGCTGGAATATGCGTTCAATTGGGAATGGACCAACGAAACCCTGTTCTACGGCAGCTATAATCGCACGGACAGTTTCTTTGAAAACACCGAGATGGAGGCGACCGGCCTGCCCGAAGGCGCCGAACTTGCGCTTTTGGAAGAGTTCCGTGATCAGCTCCCCGAAGAGGTATTCACCGCACCGCCACATGTGCCTACCGCTGGCGGCCCCAACCCGCGTGAAAGGTCTGATCTGCGCGCCGCTTCGCGCTTGCTTGATGAAGCCGGATGGGTCGCAGGCGATGACGGGATGCGCCGCAACGCCAATGGCGACCTGCTGACGCTGGCATTGGTGGATGACAGCCGCAGCCTGGGCCGTGTCATCACGCCGTTCATAGAAAATCTGCGCAGTATCGGGGTGGATGCCAGTTTTGACGTCGTCGATCCCAGCACTTGGACCGAACGACGCCAGACATTTGACTTCGACATGGCGTTTATCGCCTGGCAGGTCCAGACCAATCCGGGTGCAGAACTGCGGGCCTTTTACGGCTCTGCCGCCGCCGCGGCGGAGGGAAGCAATAACCTGACAGGTCTGGCCGACCCGGTCGTTGATGCGCTGATTGAAATTGCGGTCGCCGCAGAAACACGCGAAGACGTTGTGGTGGCTGCCCGCGCATTGGACCGTGTATTGCGTTCCAAGAACATCTGGATCGGCACCTGGCATCTAGGTGCCCATTGGGTGGCCGTCTGGGACATCTTTGGGACGCCTGAGGAACCCGCACCTTACGATTTCAACCGGGGTGTTGATTTCTGGTGGTTTGATACGGAAAAATACGATGCACTTGTCACAGCCCGCGCATTGAATGATCGTTTCCGGTAAGCCATTGACCATCAGGCATTGCCGTTTTGTACAGGTGCGGCCCTATCGACTGGACAAATCGCGGTCGAATGCGTCACAAAACAAGGCACATTGACGTCGTAAACCGTCCGGCGACGTTGAGGACATGAAAATGAAACGCGTACTTTGTTATCTTGTTTTTCTGGCAATCTGGCCGACGCTGGTTTTGGCGAACACACAGACGCTGTGCGATGAGTTGTGGTTCGCCCGTAATGCTATGCTGAACGATGCAGGCTATTGCTTTACAACACCGCTTGGGCGCAGCCTGTTTGACAATACCGATTGCACAACACGTCAGCCCGTAGTCGACCGAAGTGTCTCGGAGCAGATTTCCATCATTCAAAATCTTGAGCGCGATCCACCATTTGCAATCGAAGAGCAGCGGTGCCGGGTCGACACATCGCAACAGACGCTTGATCAGGTGCGGTATATTGACCTGCGTCGGCAGGTGGCATTCCAGCCGGCCACCGATGGCAGCAGCGGTGGCTGCATCGGATATCAGGGTCGGCCCTTTCCACTATTCGCCGCACCGGACAGCGCTGCTGCAGTCCTCGGGACCGTCGAACAAGGTTTCAGCTTCAGCCTGTCCCACCTGCCATGGGGGGAGTGGAACTTTGCTTTCGTGTGGCGCGGCGACATCGCTGGCGATCCATGGAGGTTAGGCTGGTACCGCGCGGATATCGGTACCAATTGCGCGATATTTGCGGGTTAGCGGCGCGGCCAATCTACTGAAGCCTGCCGCGATATGCTAGCTTGGCCCAAGAAGAGACACCCCTTTTAATGGGGCCGTTCATCTGTGACGTCTTTCGGCCCTTTCGACCAATGGGATTTTGATTTGAGCTATCTTGGATTGTTATGTTTGGGCCTTTTTGTTGGTGGTGTTATCGGATTGGCAATCAGCGACGGCAGTATGTGGGAAAAGGGCACAGGCGCCATCACCGCTATTCTTGGGGCTGCTTTGGGCGGTGCGTTGGGTGTGTTCCTGCAATATGCGCCGACCGATTTGGGCGATGCCGTCTTTGCTTATCCAATAGGGCTTGTCCTTGGGGTTATCTGGCCATTCGGTCGGGGATCATGGGCGATCATCAAAACCGGCGAAAAGGGCAACAAAATCTACGCTGGACTGCACATCCTTATCTTGGTGATTGTATCGGGTCTGACCTTTTACGTCGTCATGGTCCCAGAAGGGCGCGCCTGGCTGAACCAACCAATTGGACCTCTATGAGGCTGCTTTCAGCGGTTCGCCCTTCCGGGTGCCACCTCGTCCACTGGACGAGCCGCCGCTCTCAGCGGTTCGCCCCCGGAACCCACAAAACATCATCTTTGCCTTTGTCGTTGGCAATGCGTGCGGCCTGAAAGCACCAATCTGATAACCGGTTCAGATATTTCACCGCCGCCGGGTTCACGGATTCCATTGTGGCAAGCTCTACCGTCAACCGCTCTGCCCGACGCGATACCGTGCGGCAAAGATGCAGATGCGCGGCCAACGCCGACCCGCCGGGCAGGATGAAACTGCGCAAAGGCTCGACCATTTTCGTCATCGCATCAATTTCGGCCTCCAGCCGCTCAACTTGCGCGTCCGACATCCGCAGCGGCGGATATTCTGCCTCTCCATCCTTCTCCATATCCGGGCGGCACAGGTCTGCACCCAAATCGAACAGGTCGTTCTGGATCATCGCCAGTTGCGCATCCATCTCACCTGTCGCATGCAGCCGGGCCAAGCCGACTGTGGCATTGGTTTCATCAACCGTCCCGTAAGACGTCACACGCAGCGAATGCTTGGCCACGCGGCTGCCGTTGCCCAATGCGGTCTCACCCGCATCACCGGTTTTGGTGTAAATCTTGTTCAAAACCACCATGCGTTCAGCCTCCCTCGCCACGCAGAAATACGAATAATAGGATCAGAATGACGGCGAAAAGCTGTGCTCCGATCCGCCAGCGCATGATCCTGTTGGCGTGCTTTTTGTTGAAATCACCACCTTTACCGAATGTTCCGATGCCCATCATCAGAATGATCAGTACTGCGGCGACCGACAGTGCCATGAACCAGAATAACGGGTCGCTTGCCATATTGATGTCCTTCTTTCACGTCCCCCGCGATGTAGCAGGCCGGCAGGCGAAGGAAACCCTTCACGCCCGCAAAATCAGTGCGTCCAGCAAACGGGTTGGCAACACCCGGCGCAGAAATCCCATCAGATATGTCGGCGTTGTCACGTAATAGCGCGGGCGGGGTCGCTGCGATGTTAGTGCGTGCAGCAGCTTCTTGGTCACTGCCGAGGGCGGCAGCTCAAACCGGTCCGGTTCTTGATCCTGATAGAGCCGGTCCATCACCTCTGTGTATTCCTCGCGACGGGCCGAATTTTCCCAATCAATCCACTTTTCAAAATGCGGGATCGCATTCTGGCGGATTTTCGACGTCACCGGCCCCGGTTCAATCAGGATCACCTTGATCGGCGTGTTCGCCATCTCAAGCCGCAACACATCTGTCAGCCCTTCAAGCGCATACTTGGTCGACACATAAGCCCCGCGCCATTTCATCGGCACGAAGCCCAGAACCGAGGAACAGTTCACAATCCGCCCATGCCCCTGCGCGCGCATGATCGGGATGACGAGACGCGTCAATTCATGCCAGCCAAACAAATTTGTCTCGAAAATTGCGCGCAATCCTGCGACGGGCATATCCTCCACCGCACCTGGGCATGCATAAGCCCCGTTGTTGTAAAGCGCATCCAGCGTGCCGCCCGTCGCTTCCAGCGTTTCGGCAAGACCATTTACGATACTGTCGGGATCGGTGTAATCGATGCGCGGACTTTCAAATCCTTCTGACCGAAGACGTTCACAATCCGCGTGTTGTCGACAACTCGCAAATACGCGCCATCCCGCATCGCGCAGACCCCGCGCGGCATCCAGACCAAGACCCGACGACGAACCGGTAATCAATACACTCTTTTGCATCATCCGGTTCTTGTGCCCGGACCGAGCCAGCCTGACAAGTCAGGCTATTGAGCCTGCAGAAGCCGCTCGGCCATCCAACCAGTCTTTCCGCTTTCGATCAGGCGGATTTGTGCCCATCCGGCTCCATTGACATCTAACACTTCCGCCTGTGTTCCGCGCGGAAGGGTGTCAAGCACTTGGTAATCCGTGCTTGGACCATCGCGCATATTCACCCAATCCCCCGCCACGAAGCGGATATCTATGGGTAGCGGTGCCACAAAGGCGGGTGATGCGATTGCTTCGATCGTGCTCGTCGTTGTCACGGTCGCGATGGAAAGCGGTTCCTCTTCATACGCTGCCATGACCACCTGAGAAACGGGTTCGGGCGATTGCGTGGCGCTAATGGTTGATATCGGCTCTTTGTTTTCAACGGTGACTTTGGCTGTTTCAACCAAAACCACATTGCGATCAGGTGGTTTAAAATCCGCACCACCCGACATTTCATAAAAAGCCCAGAACAAAAAAACACATGTGACGGGAATATATTTTGGCATCGGTTTACCCCCCAACCGATTGTTAGGAATCAATAATATCACATTTTCGACGACGACCCTACCGCGCGGATGCCGCAGGCACGCTTCAATGCCGCTTTACGCTCCATTTGGACCCCGCTAAACCGGCGGGATGAACGATGACAGCGATACCGATATTGGTCCTAATGACATGACCGAAACGCTACGGCGCGCTATTGGTGACCGCTATCTGACCTATGCGCTGTCGACGATCATGCATCGTGCGCTGCCAGACGCACGTGACGGGCTGAAACCGGTCCATCGGCGCATCCTCTACGCGATGTCGCGCCTGCGGCTGTCCCCCACTGGGGGATTCCTGAAATCTGCGAAGATCAGCGGCGACACGATGGGCGATTTCCACCCGCACGGCGATGCTGCCATCTATGACGCCATGGCGCGCCTCGCGCAGGATTTCAACGTGCGCTACCCTCTGGTGGACGGGCAGGGGAATTTTGGGAATATCGACGGGGATAACCCGGCAGCGTCACGCTATACCGAGGCGCGGATGACCGCTTTTGCCGAGGCGCTGCTGGAGGGCCTGAATGAAAACGCGGTCGATTTCCGGCCCAATTACGATGGCCGCCTTGAAGAACCCGCCGTCCTGCCCGCGACCTTCCCCAACCTGCTTGCCAACGGCTCCAGCGGCATCGCCGTGGGCATGGCCACGAACATCCCGCCCCATAACCTGCACGAACTCATCGACGCCTGTCTGCACCTGATCAAGGCGCCGAATGCCCGTGATGAAACTCTGCTGGAATACATCCCCGGACCCGATTTCCCCACAGGCGGCGTGATCGTTGAGCCAAAGGAAAACATTGCCGAGGCCTACCGCACCGGGCGCGGCAGCTTCCGCACCCGCGCGAAGTGGGAGATTGAGGATCTCGGCCGCGGCCAATGGCAGATCGTCGTCACAGAAATCCCCTATCAGGTCCAGAAATCCAAGCTGATCGAAAAACTGGCCGAGGTCATCCAGACCAAAAAGGTCCCGCTGCTTGCCGATGTGCGGGACGAAAGCGCTGACGACATCCGCGTCGTCCTCGAACCCCGCGCCAAGACGGTGGATGCCGAGGTCATGATGGGCATGCTCTTCCGCAATTCCGACCTCGAAACCCGTTTCAGCCTGAACATGAACGTGCTGATCGACGGGCTGACCCCCAAGGTCTGCAGCCTCAAGGAAGTGTTGCGCGCCTTCCTCGATCACCGCCGCGAGGTGTTGATCCGGCGCAGCAAGTTCCGGCTGGAAAAGATCGACCACCGGTTGGAAGTGCTCGAAGGGTTCATCATCGCCTTCCTGCATCTGGACCGCGTGATCGACATCATCCGTTATGACGACGACCCCAAACAGGCGCTGATGGTCGAAGACTGGGCCAAGGATCTTGTCCGGGCGACCAGTGAAAAAGACTACGTCTCGCCCATTGATGACG
>JBCBDL010000013.1:0-42667 GCA_038529695.1 Pseudomonadota bacterium
CACCGGGCTTGGCGCCCTGGGCGACCTTGATCTCCAATTCTTCGCAAGCGTTCAGATATTCCGCCGTCACCCCAAAGCGGCCAGAGGCCACCTGCTTGATCTTCGCAGACGGGTTGTCCCCATTGGGTTCCGGATTGAAATGTGCGGGGTCTTCGCCGCCTTCGCCGCTATCGGATTTCGCGCCAATGCGGTTCATCGCCACGTTTAGCGTCTTATGCGCCTCGGGCGACAGCGCGCCCAGCGACATGCCGGGTGTCACGAACCGTTTGCGGATCGCCGTGATGCTCTCCACCTCTTCAATCGGTACCGGCTTACCCAACGGCTTGATCGCCAACAGATCGCGCAAATGGATTGGCGGGTTCGATTGCATCGACTTGGAATATTGCTGCCACAAACCATAAGATGCGTTGTTACACGCAGCCTGCATCATATGCATGGTCTGCGCTTCCCAAGCGTGCTTTTCACCAGACCGGCGCGCCTTGTAGAAGCCGCCGATGGGCAGGATATCAGTGCCGCCTTTCCAGCCTTTTGCATGCACCTCTTCCAGCTTGGCCTGAATACCGCTGACGCCGATCCCGGAAATGCGGGAATGCATGCCGGGGAAATATTCGGCGACCATGGCGCGCGACAGCCCCACAGCTTCAAAATTCAGACCACCGCGATAGGATGACAGGACCGAAATCCCCATCTTCGACATGATTTTCAGCAGCCCCGCATCAATCGCCGCGCGATAGCGGCGCATTGCGTCGGTCAGCGATCCGTCGATCAGACCACGGCGCACGCGATCAGCCACAGAATCCTGCGCGAGATATGCGTTGACCGTCGTCGCACCACAACCGATCAGCACCGCAAAGTAATGCGGGTCGATGCATTCGGCCGACCGCACAGCCATCGAACAGAACGTCCGCAAGCCCTGCTTGGTCAGGCCTGAATGCACGGCAGATGTCGCCAAGATCATCGGCATCCCGATTTTCATTGCCGATTGATGCTCATCCGTCAGGACCAGATGACCGGCGCCAGAGCGCACGGCATCCTCCGCTTCTGACCGGATCCGCGCCAACCCAGCGCTCAACGCGCCGGGACCGGGGGCGAAGGTACAATCGATGATCGCAACACTGTCACCAAAGCGGCGGACCATCTCATCAAATTCAGCATTGCCCACAAAGGGGCTTTCCAGCACCAGAATTTCAGTCTGCGATGAATCCTCATCCAGCACATTCTTAAGGTTGCCGAACCGTGTTTTCAGCGACATTACCCGGCTTTCGCGCAGGCTGTCGATGGGCGGGTTCGTCACCTGAGAGAAATTCTGGCGGAAGAAATGGGACAACGGGCGATAGGTCTTCGACAACACAGCCGATGGCGTGTCATCCCCCATCGAGGCGATCATTTCCTTACCATCCTCGGCCATAGGGGCCAGCACTTGTTCCAGTTCTTCAATACTGTATCCGGCGGCCACCTGCCGCTTGCGCAGTTCCTCGCCCTCATGCATCGCGGTTTCAGGAATATCGCGCAAATCATCGTTGAGTGTGACAACCTTGCCCACCCAGTCGCTAAAGGGCAGCGCCGCCGCCAGCTTGTCCTTGATCTCGGTGTCGTGGAACAGCTTGCCCTTTTTCATATCGACGGCAATCATCTGACCCGGACCCAGAGCGCCCTTTTCAACCACGGTCGCTTCATCTACCTGGACCATGCCAACCTCAGAACCCGCGACGAGTAATCCATCCCCAGTCACGACATACCGCAGGGGGCGCAAACCATTCCGGTCCAAACCACCGCAGACCCAACGGCCATCGGTCATGGCAAGGGCCGCGGGGCCGTCCCACGGCTCCATCACAGCGTTGCAATAGGAATACATGTCTTGCCAGGCCTGCGGCATCTCCACAGCCTGCTTTGACCATGCCTCTGGCACCATCATCGTCTTGGCCATCGGCGCGCTGCGGCCGGCACGCACCAGCACCTCAAACACGGCATCCAGGGCGGATGAGTCAGAGGCACCAGACGGGATGATCGGCTTGATATCTTCAGCCTTGTCGCCAAACGCGGACGAGGCCATCCGGATTTCATGGCTCCGCATCCAGTTCACATTGCCCTTCAGCGTGTTGATCTCACCATTATGGGCCAGCATGCGGAACGGCTGCGCGAGCGACCATTGCGGGAAAGTGTTCGTCGAATAACGCTGGTGATAAATCGCAAAAGCGCTCTCGAACCGTTCATCCATCAGGTCGGGATAGAATTCAGCCACCTGTTCGGCCAGCATCATGCCCTTATAGATGATCGACCGGCAGGACAGCGAACAGATATACATACCGCCAATTCCCGCAGCTGTCGCGGCTTTTTCGATCCGGCGGCGGATGATGTACAACTCGCGTTCAAACTGTTCCTGATCCATGTCCTTCTGGCAGCGGATCAGGATCTGTTCAATTTCGGGGCGGGTCGCGTTGGCCTTTTCACCAAGGCAGTCATTGTTCACCGGCACATGGCGCCAGCCATAGATATAATGGCCCATGCGCAAGACTTCGGATTCGACAATTGTGCGACAATGCTCTTGCGCGCCAAAGTCAGTGCGCGGCAGGAACACCTGACCTACGGCAATCAGCTTGTCCTCGTGCGGTTCGTGACCTGTGCGACGGATCTGGTCATAAAAGAACGGGGCGGGGATCTGCACGTGGATGCCCGCGCCATCGCCGGTCTTGCCATCCGCATCAACAGCGCCGCGGTGCCACACGGCCTTCAGTGCATCAATCCCTTTTTCCACGACACCACGCGATGGTGCGCCGTCAATCGCCACGACAAGGCCAACCCCGCAAGAGGCATGCTCATCCTCGTCTCGGTACAAACCATTTTCGGCCATCCACTTGCGCTTGGCTTCTTCCGCAGCAACCCAGGCTTCGTCATATTTTGTCATGGGATGTCTCCTTAAGATGGTCGGCGGATGACACTGCCACCCCGCAGCCATGTTTGGGGTTGGGGCTCAAAAAGCCGGTCTCGCCGGGGAAAATGAACTCAACAGGACGATTGGCGCGGTCAAAGCTACCCTCTGACGTTGTCACCGTGCCTGTGCCGGACAAAAACATCCGCCAGTCCCGGCTGATGAATTCGTTGCCTTGGGCGGACCACACCTCGTTTCCGGCCGCGTCATAGGCCGTAATGTCATACGTGGTTTCATCCAGCGTCACGCCATCAATGGTGATCTGGCGGCCTGTCAACGTGTCCTGGCCGACATAGCGCGTTTCGCCAATCTCATCAGACAATGTCCGAAAATCGTAGTCATCAACGCCGGTGGCGATGAGATCCGACAGGGATGCCGGCTCGACCGGGCTGCTTTCAAGCCGCTCGCGATGTCCACTGAGCACCTGAAAACTGCTGATCCACTGGGTTTCGGCGTCAATCTCACCCACGTAGGTCAGCCCCTGTTCATCCAGGCTGACGCGGCGTTGGTGACCGACCGCATCGCCTTCACAAACAAAGTGATGATCGACAGTGCAGCTCTCACTTTGCACTGTCAGATAGGCGTCACAACCCGCCGGTAGCGAAAATGTTGATGCATTGGACTGCGCCGCGGCAGGTCCCGCCAACAGGATCAGGATCGCGAAAGCTCTCATGGACGATACCCAACATCAAGCTGGTTGCATTCAAACTTCGGCTGGGCCGAGAAAAAGCCAGCCTCATCGGGATAAATGAATTCTACCGGGGACATGTCGGTGACGTCGTTCGGGCTGTCCGCGCTCCAGCTTTCGCCGAAAAAGAACAAACGATGATCTTTGCTGACAAACTGGCGACCGCTCCCATCATCAATGATGTTGCCATCACCGTCGATAGTCTGCCCAGAATACTCGGTGCGCAGCAACGTCTCACCATCGATCTCAATCGTTTCGCCTGTCAGCATGTCAAAGCCAACATTGCGTTCGGTCCCCTCTTCGGTTTCCAGCGTGAAATCCCATGTATCGACCTGCGCAGAGAACAATTCGGTAAGTGATGCAGGATCATCTGCTGGCTGCTGCAGCCGTTCGTTCCCGCTGATTTTGTAGGCTTCGACCCATTGAAACTCGCTGTCGACTTTCTGGACACTGAATAATCCGCCCTGGCCAAACACAGCCAACCATTGATCGCCGGGATCATCCGCCGCGCAGGTCCAGACATTGACCAGAACGCAACCTTTATGCTGAACGGTCAGCTTTGCCTCGCACCCATCCGGCGCGGAAAAACTCTGCTGGGCAGCAACGGGTGTTGCCATTGCGAGCGCGCCGAGGATCATCAGAGGTTTCATCATTTCTTTACCCTTCAGGTCAGTGCCGTTGACATAAGTATGAGGCGGGGAATTACAGCTGTACGTACACGATATGTACGGGTTCTGTACGGGATCTGTATGCCGATTTCGCTATTCCGCCGCGACGTTTGCCGCCTGTCCCAGATACTCCAAAATCGCGGTCGCCGCATCCCGCCCATCGCGAATGGCCCAGACAACCAGCGACGCGCCGCGCACGATGTCACCGGCCGCATAGACGCCTTCCAGACTGGTGGCGCCCGTATTGAAATCGGCCTTGATCGTGCCCCAGCGGGTAACCTCCAGACCGTCGACACCCCATAGCTTTGGCAGGTCTTCGGGCTCAAATCCCAACGCTTTGATGACCAAATCAGCGCCTTCGACATAATCGGCACCTTCAATCACTTCGGGTGCCTGGCGTCCGGTGGCATCCGGCGCGCCAAGGCGCATCTTCTGCACCTTTACGCCAGTGACGGCGTCACCCTCAAACCCCAGAGGTGCAGAAAGCCAGACGAAATCAACGCCCTCCTCCTCGGCATTCTGCACCTCGCGCTGCGATCCGGGCATGTTGGCCCGGTCGCGGCGGTATAAACATTTGACGCTCTCGGCGCCTTGCCGCACGGCAGTGCGCACGCAATCCATCGCCGTATCGCCGCCACCGATGACGACAACGCGCTTGCCATCGGCGTTCAACTCTCCGCTGTCGAATTCCGGCACGTCATCACCGAATGATTTGCGGTTGCTCGCGGTCAGGTAATCAATCGCATTCACGATCCCGTCCGCGTTGGAGTCGGGCAGATCACGCGTCTTGTAGACGCCCGTGGCGATCAGCACAGCATCGTGCTTGCCGCGAATGGCATCAAACGACAGATCCTCGCCCACATTGCAATTCAGCACGAACTGCACGCCGCCATCCTCAAGCTGCGCCATCCGCTGCATGACGACATCTTTTTCCAGCTTGAAACCGGGGATGCCATAGGTCAGCAACCCGCCCCCACGATCATAGCGGTCATAGACCGTCACCTGCACGCCTTGACGACGCAGCATGTCTGCAGCGGCAAGGCCGCCCGGCCCGGCCCCGATGATCCCAACGCTTTCACCGCGCTCTGCATGAGGGCGGATCGGCTTGACCCAGCCTTGCTCAAACGCGGTGTCCGTGATGTATTTCTCAACCGACCCGATCGTGACCGTGCCATGGCCCGATTGCTCAATCACGCAGTTGCCTTCGCAAAGACGGTCCTGCGGGCAGATACGGCCACAGATTTCGGGGAAGGTGTTCGTGGCTTGGCTGACTTCATACGCCTCTTCCAAACGACCTTCGGCGGTCAGGCGCAGCCAATCGGGAATGTTGTTGTGCAGCGGGCAATGGGTCTGGCAATAGGGCACGCCGCACTGGCTGCACCGGCTTGCCTGCTCTGCCGCCTTCTCACGAGCGTACTCTGCATAAATCTCGCCAAAATCTTCTTTGCGTAGGTTGGGCGGGCGCTTTTCCGGCATTTCCCGTTCGACAGCCGTAAACTTGAGCATCTTCTGGCCAGCCATGCGCCACCCTCCAGGAATTCAAAGCGAGCTGCCTTTTAAAACCTCATCTGCGCGATGAAAAGACAGTATTACTGACCTATATGACAAAAATGATCTGCCGAATGCAAGTTTGCTGTTATAAAATCTTAACATTTAGGTCCGGATCGTGACCTATATCCACTCTTCCCCCTGAATCTTAACGGTTTAGGTTGCGGGAAACGAATCAACCGACCGGCAGGCATGAGCACATTTAATCTTCTTCTGATCGCATTGATCCAGGGCGTGACCGAGTTTTTGCCTGTCTCGTCATCCGGTCATCTGATCCTTTTGCCGAATCTTTCAGGGTTTGAGGATCAGGGCCAGATCATTGATGTCGCGGCCCATGTTGGCACGCTCATGGCAGTGATCCTCTATTTCTGGACAGATGTGAAACTGGCCCTTGGCGGGTTGATGCGCCTGATCCGCGGCAAGATCGACAGCCAGGGCGCATTCCTCGCCCTTTGCCTGATCATCGCGACAATCCCCGTGATCCTGTTTGGGCTTTTCCTGAAACTCACCGGGCTATCCGATCAGATGCGCGGCATCGCCCTGATCGGCTGGACGATGATCATTTTCGGCATCATCCTTTACTGGGCGGACCAATCGGGGCCCACAACGAAAACAGCCGAGAAATGGACACTCAGGGACGCGCTGCAGATGGGTGTCTGGCAAGCTATCGCGCTCATTCCTGGCACGTCGCGCTCCGGCATCACGATTACAGCGGGGCGGATGCTGGGCTATACGCGCACGGATGCGGCGCGCCTTTCCATGCTGATGTCGATCCCGACGATCATCGCCTCTGGCACATTGATCGGAATCGATGTTGTCGGCACGGCAGATGCCAGCGCGATCCGCGATATCGGCATCGTTATCGCAATGTCGTTCGCTGCTGCTTTGCTGGCACTGACGCTGATGATGCGGCTGTTGAAAACGGTCAGCTACACGCCTTACGTGATCTATCGCATTGCGCTAGGGATGGTGCTCTTGTGGATCGCTTACACCTAGGCTTTCAGGTTCTTCGCCGATTCCTTGATGGCATCGTATTGCCCCGACGGACGGAAGCGCCACAGGTAGTCTGGCAGCACGGCCTCCATGGCAGTGGGATGAATATCAAGATCGCCAAACCCCTTTGCCCCATCGGCGACAACGTTATCAACCGCCAGATTAAGCACTTGGTCTTTGGTGATTGGCCCCCGGATCAGGCCAAGCGAAAGCACCCGTGCAACTGTAAAGCCAAACGCCATGACGCGCGCCGCCCAGAACGGAATATTCATCACCAGCCTGCGCCGACGGATAATCCCCAACATCTGCTGCATCAGCTCACGGAATGTATTCACGTCAGGACCGCCGAGCTCGTAAATCCCCGCCTTGGCTTGCCCTGATAGTGCTTTGACCGCCGCCGCTGCCACATCATCGACAAAGACCGGCTGAAATTTTGTATCAGCGCCCACAACCGGCAGGATCGGGCCAAACCGGCTCATCGCGGCAAAGCGGTTAAAAAACTGATCTTCCGGGCCAAAAATGATCGACGGGCGCAGAATGACGGCATCCGGCATATGCTGCATCACCCCCACCTCACCAGCGGCTTTGGTTCGGGAATACTGGCTGCGCGCCTGCGCATCCGCACCGATGGCCGAGATGTGCACCATCCGCGAAATCCCCATCGACGCCGCAATCCTCGCAATCCGTTCAGCCCCTTCCGCCTGAACGGCAGAGAATGTGTTCTTACCCACCTCATCCAACACACCCACACAGTTCACAACGGCATCCGCACCGTCCGTCACACCCGCCACGCTCGCATCGTCACGGATGTTGCAGAACACAGGTTCAACCTGTCCGACCACGCCATAGGGTCGCACGAACATCGCCTCATTCACATTGCGTACCGCAACGCGGACGCGCCAGCCTTCCTTGGCCATGCGGCGTGCGATATACCGCCCGACAAAACCGGAACCGCCAAAGATGGTGACAAGCTGGGACATGGGACGCCTCGTTGAATGCTGAAGGTGGTTTACCGCCGCACCAAAGGCCAGACAAGGCGCAAAGCAAGCGAATTGCCCGGGTGTTCGGATTTGACGCGGGAATCGCATTGACAGGGCGCGCAACCGCCCTTAAAGCCAGCGCTCACGTGACCTGCCCAGGTGGCGGAATTGGTAGACGCGCCAGCTTCAGGTGCTGGTGTCTGTATGGACGTGGAGGTTCGAGTCCTCTCCTGGGCACCACTTTTCAAAAATACGACCGACCTGAAAACATCCCGGTAGTCGATCAGTGTTGCCTTCATCGCGAAATGATGCTGTTGCGCATCGCGCATTTTCTCGGATTTTACTGGCGCAGCAATCAGCCGCTCGCATTGCGGCAAAGAAGCGTGTTGTGGCGAAAACGCCGCACAGTGTCATAGACGCCTTGGGGGAATAAATCATCCGGTTCAACCTGCCACTTGTCGGTATGGGCATGTTCATAAAGGACATAATCGGGCCATCGATCTTCTTGCGTGGTTTCGAAGAACGGACGTAAGGCTATCGGTTCTGCACCCTCGATATCGATTTTGAAGAAAGTCAGGCTTCCGTGTCGGCGTTTTTCAACAAATGGTGCAAGCGGTTTAAGGGGAACGGTAATGGCGGCAGGGTCCGATCCACCGCCCGCAGCCTTCGGATTTTCATCTCCGATCAAGCTGGATTGCCCCAGGTTTGCATTCAGGAAAAGCCGCCCAATGCCGTCATGATCTGCCAACGCGACCTGATGCATCTGAACCTGTGAGAGGCCGTTCATTTGCATGTTCTCTTCGAAACGTTGCATGACTGCCGGATTAGGTTCAAAGGCATGGACAACGCTGTCACTTGCAGCGTTGCAGGCCACAAGCAGGCTATAAATGCCGGAATTCGCGCCAATGTCGTAAAATACGACACACTTGCCAGTCACCAGTTCTTGCACGGCGTCAAGCTCCTCCTTCTCAGCCTCAATGCCATGTGCCAAACGATTGTCGACATAATTGCTATCGGGATAGATGATCATACGCGCCCCCCGAAAACTGACCTCGGCACGAAACTGTGCTGATTGTGGGTCGAACCTGAAGGATCGTGTTGCAACCTCATGTGCCTCGGCAAAGTAATGCGCGACTTTCTGCACTTCCCAAAGGTTCACTTTGATAAGTGCACCGACACGGCGAAGTGGTCGTTTTTCCTTGCCAAAGCGGCAGACACGCCGATGAAATTTCCGCAGGCCAGCTTCGCCTTCGTTCTCGATAATCCGGCGCAGATAGGCGTATCTGCCCAAGCCATCCGCAGTCGTGGCTGACTTGCCGCGATCATCGTGAAATTTCTTTTGATAAGACCCCCGCGCAAGCCGCCTTTGAACCGCGCCGACCCACTCATCCTCGTCATAGCCGTGAAGATGCAAGAGGGTCATCGACTGCGAGTCTTCGCCGTTATCTCGGCGATCCGCGTGAAACGGGCCGTGGATCGACAACTTTATGTCCGGCACACCTGTCCGCACGAAGAACTTGCCTGCGGTGTGGCTCAGCAACCCGCCTTCAAGCACCGGATAGGCCTCACCGTAGACTTGCGCGCCAATCCGCCTTCCGCGCGGCGTATCGGGCAGGGCCAGACGAAATATGCTGTAGTCTTGCTGGGTGCCGGCAAAACTCTCTGCGACGGGCAATCGCACCACATTCTGTGTTGAAGGAACCGCAGCCAGTTCAGCCGCCACATCAGCGCGATTGTGGATAAGCTCATCAGCATCAATATGGATCAGCCAATCTACCTTCGCATCAAGATAAGCTAGATTTGCGTTGATCTTCTGGCGCTTTTGATGCGCCGCGGGTCGCCTGCCGCCCCAGTGATCGCTGCCGCATCTTATGACGGTCACTGGTTCCAAATGTTCTAACAGATCAGCCGCAGGATCGTCGGGATCGTCAAAGAACAAGATAATCTGGTCCGCACCGATCGCCAGATGATGCGCCACAAAGCGCTTTACGACCCTGCTTTCCTCTTTGAGGGTTGTAACGATGCCCCAGCTCGGCAAATCCCGTTTCATCATGCTCTTTCCGGCTATCGCTTGACCACGGTCATCGTTAGCACCGGCAATGCAGCATTTCCAACATAATCAGTTGTCGATCTTTCTCGCAAACTGCTGTTCTTACATTGCGCCACTTTGCCGGGCTGGACATCACGGTCGGATCGACTCAAAGTCTGGCGCAGCCAGAGGCGATCACCGCAAGGGATCATCCACGGCCAAACAAACAAAAGGTACACCAAGCCTATGGGACCAAGGCCGCGTGTGGGGTTTCTTTTTCGACCAGGGCATGTGAATGCCGGGTCCAAGATTATGCGGTGCGATCAGCTTTGTAACATGGCACAGGAATTTCTTGGCGACCGGTATGATTTCTACACCAGGGCGCTGCCAAGATCGGGCCATATCCGCAGACAACGCCGTCTGATCAATGAACTTGCCGGTGACATCGTCATCTTCTTGAAACGTGCAGACCGGGGCATTGCGCCCGATATATTGGAGGAGCTGCGCAAGACCGTACGTGGCATGGCCATCGATTACGTCGACAGCCGAACATATCCACCGCCGGAAGTCCCCATCGACGCCCATATCTCGGCGTCATTTGCAGGAAAGAACGCGATGGATGTACTGCTGTCGGGCGCCTTCAATATCAAGATGAACGACAAAACTGCCGCCCATGTAGTGCTGCACCACGCAGACCCACGGATCACGCAGAACCAATCCGCCGGAGAGCACCCCAAATTGTGCTATTTCGGCGATTTGCAAAATGCCTATCTACCCGATTTTGCGCGGCCCGAAATCTTGTCGCTGTCGGAGGGCGAAAGCATGCCGCTGACATTCTATGAGGAGATGCTGAAATACAACATGCATTACTGCGTGCGCGACATATCGGCGAGAAATCCGCGTCTGATCTACAAGCCTTTTACCAAGGGCTTTAACGCAGCTGCCAGCCACGCAAACGTCCTTGTGAACCGCCAGGTGCCTGACGCCGAGTATTTTTTGGGGGATGATTATCCGTTCTTGATCGACGATATCACCGATGACAGTCTTCATGATGGTTTCGATCGTGTAAAATCCGCATATGGTACACCGATTTGGGAAAAAGGGCTCAGACAGATGGCGCATGTCCGGTCGCGCGTCGCACCAAGAGAGATTGCACGCCAACTTGATACTGTCTTGCAGACCATGCTCTGACAAAGGGGAAAGCGATGAACGTCGTTGATCACAGCAGCAAATTCCTGAAGGCGGACGGGATGCCGTATCTCCGCTTTCTGTCAGAACTGCATAAGAAGTTCACATTTGACTGGTATATGGAGGTGGGCTGCAGAAGCGGGAAATCCTTTGCGCAGGTGCAGTCCAAGACGATTGCGGTTGATCCAGTATTTTCCATCCGCAGGAATGTGGTTGGTGTTAAGCCAGAGCTTCACCTGATCCAAAAGACCAGTGACGACTTTTTCCAAACGGGGTTCTTGGAAAAGCATGGAATAAAGATATCACTCGCCTTCCTTGACGGCATGCATCTTTTTGAATTCCTGCTCCGAGACTTTATCGCGACCGAGCGCAACAGCAACCCCGACAGTATCATACTGCTTCATGATTGCTGTCCATGGACGCAGGGCATGACGACCCGCGACATTGACAATCTACCTGATGGACCTTGGACCGGGGATGTATGGAAGCTTATCCCAATCCTCCAAAAATATCGGCCTGATCTTAAGATTGATGTGTTTGATTGCCGGCCAACGGGGCTTGTTGCGGTTTCCAATTTGGACCCGAAGAATGCAACGCTGGCCGAAAACTACGAAACCATAGAGCGTGAGTTCATCGCATGCGACATTGAGAAATACGGCCCCGACAAATTCTATGACAGCTTTGCTTATGTGAATGCCAACGACCACTACGAAGAAGGCTTTACGCTGTTCAACAAGATTGGCGAGACAGACGTTGTCATTGGCAATCAAAAACGGACCCCCTGAACTGACTTGTACGAAACTGCGGATTGCGATTGATGGCTGAGTCTGGTTCTGCGACAAACAGTGAAAGTGGTGCTGTCGAGCCCAACGAGAGCGGTGTCGAATGGCCGATCAGCGATCCCAACGTTCTGGTTGCCACATGTATGAAAAACGAGGGGCCATTCATCCTCGAATGGGTCGCATGGCACAAAGCCATCGGGGTGACGAATTTCATCGTTTACACAAATCACTGCAGCGACGGAACGGTCGAAATTCTCGATCGCCTTGACACGCTTGGCCATGTCACACATCTGGAAAATCCAGCTGTCGCAAAGGGCAGTACGTATTTTCAGCCCAGCGCGCTTGATCATCTGCATAACACGCCATCGTTTCACCAAGCGGATTTTGTCATCTCGATGGATGTCGATGAATTCATCAATGTCCGTTGTGGCGACGGGACGATGAATGCGCTGTTTGAGGAAACGGGGCGCTTCGACGTCTTGTCGATGTCCGAGTTGAACCACGGCAGTAACGGTCATGAAGACTTCAAACCCGGTTGGGTAACCGAACAGTTCCCAAAACATCAGACGGAACGACCAGGGAATTGGAAGGCGGCGCGCGGTGTAAAATCCATCACGCGGCTTTCGGGCAAGGTCGTTCGCATTCGAAACCATCGGCCCGATGTTGAAGATGACGCCCTTTGGGTCGACGGTGCCGGACGGCCTGTGGAAATATTCAAAGAAGATCCAAAGAAAAACGGGTTCGACGTGCGCGGTACTTATAAGAATGTCGTGCTAGAGCACTTTCCGCTGCGGTCATTGAATTCATATCTGATCAAGATGGATCGCGGGGACGTTGTGATAAAAGGGAAACAAGTGTCAGAGCGGTACTGGCGCTTGCGGAACCAGAACGGCATGCAAACGTCCGATTTGTCCCGCGGTCTGGCCCGCATGCGCGCGTTCTATGAAAGTGAATTTGCGACTGATCCGGCATTGATGAACCTGCAAAAGCGGGCCGAGGACGCGCATCAGGCGCGCATCGCAGCGATCGTCGATGATGAGGTGTATCGAAACAGAAAAGCCTGGATCTTCCAAAATTGCTGGTAGTGCGGAGACAGGCGCACGCTGATCAAACCGTTGTTTTGCGAAAAAGACTTCTGCCCGGATAGATATATTTACATTGCGAAGTTGCTTTTTTGCGCGCGAAAAGAAATGCTGCGATCAGGAAACTTACGTAGCTGATTGGTGTCATGGCAAAGGTAAAAATCAGGAACATGGAGGAGTTCGCGGGCCTGATCGGCATCTCGCGCCCCACAGTGTCGAAGTTTTTCAACGACCCCGACAGCGTGCGGCCCAAGACACGGGCCAAGATTGAAGCCGCGCTTGCACAGCATAACTATCGACCGAACATGTATGCGGTGAACCAGAACCGTAAATTGACCAAGAATGTTGGCATTGTGGTACCGCTGCTGGTCGACCCCTATTTTGCCGAGATTGCACGCAACCTGGAACAGCGATGCATCGATGCGGGATATCGTCCGACATTGTTCAGCGCGCATGGTACGCCCAGTCATGAGGTTGAGATTCTGGAAAACCTGAGGGCTTTGAAACCGGCGGGCGTACTGTTGGCGCCACTGGGGCGCGCATCCGACCGCAAAGCGCTTGAGAAATTCTGCGACGATGTTCCAACGCTGATTTTTGACAGCAGCGTCGACGAGATTGGCCTTGCGTTTGTCGGCTCTGACAACTTTCAGTTTACGGCCCATATCTCGGACTACTTGTGCCGCACCGGCGAACCGCCATGCTTTTTTGAGATGAAGACGCCTGCCAACCCAAACGCTCACCGGCGCAGACAAAGCTATCTGAACGCGATGGAAAAGTTCGGCTACGATGCGCAAGTCATCTCAATCGACGGAGAGGGATGGGAGATCGAAGAGATCGGACGCGTCGGTGGCCTTGATGCACTGGCCAAAGACGCATTTTCCACCAACACGATCCTGTGCAGCAATGACCGGCTGGCGATTGGCCTTTTGACTGCGTGTTACGAGCGCGGCATCAAGGTTGGCCGCGATGCGACCTGCACGATTCGCGTCGCCGGGCAGGATGGGCATCCGCATTCGCGCTATACCTGTCCACCGCTGACGACGATTTCACACGACTACGACGCTGTTTCGAAAGCTGCGGCATCCGCCCTGTTTGCAGCCATTGATGGCGACATAGAGCCTTGGAAAAGCACGCGTTTGGAAGGAAAGCTGATCCTGCGGGACTCTGCTTGATCTCCCTCAATTCTTTACGCGCGTAAATATTTTATTGACGTCGCGTCGTACTTTCTCCTATCCTGCCGTCATAACATCCATCTAGGGAGGAAATCGGATGTCTTTGAAAAGCGCACTTCGTGCGGCGACCGCGATTGCTTTGGTGACGTCAGGCAGCGCATTCGCCGACGGCCATTCTGCGACGATCACAGTAGCCACAGTCAACAACGGCGACATGATCCGCATGCAGGGTTACACCGATCAATTTACCGAAGAAACAGGAATTGCGGTTGAATGGGTCACGCTCGAAGAGAACGTTCTTCGCCAGCGCGTAACGACCGACATCACGACCAACGGTGGCCAATTCGACATCATGACCATCGGCATGTACGAAACACCGATCTGGGGTGCGAACGACTGGCTTGTTGCATTGGATGACCTGTCCGCTGAATACGATGCAGCCGACATTCTGCCCGCGATGGCCGGCGGTCTTTCTTATGATGGCACCCTTTATGCGGCTCCATTCTATGGCGAAAGCTCTATGGTGATGTATCGCACTGACCTGATGGATGCGGCAGGTCTGGAAATGCCCGATGCGCCAACATGGGACTTCATTCGTGACGCTGCGGCGGCAATGACCGACCGTGACAATGACATCAACGGCATCTGCCTGCGTGGTAAGGCCGGTTGGGGTGAAGGCGGTGCATTTATCACAGCGATGTCCAACTCTTTCGGCGCACGCTGGTTCGACATGGACTGGAACGCGCAGTTCGACACCGAACAGTGGGCCAACACGCTGAACTTCTTCAAGGGCATGATGGACGCCTCTGGCCCTGCTGGTTACGCAACGAACGGGTTCAACGAAAACCTGTCACTGTTCAATCAGGGCAAGTGCGGCATGTGGATCGATGCCACCGTTGCTGCGTCCTTTGTCACAGGCGACGACTCGACTGTTGCTGACAGCGTTGGTTTTGCACTGGCACCCGACAATGGTCTGGGCAAGCGGTCCAACTGGCTCTGGGCTTGGGCACTGGCCATCCCAGCCGGCACACAGCAGGAAGCCGAAGCCAAGCAGTTCATCGAATGGGCCACATCCAAGGACTATATCGAGCTGGTCGCGGCAAACGAAGGCTGGGCAAACGTGCCTCCGGGTGCGCGGACATCGCTCTATGAGAACCCAGAGTATCAGTCAGTGCCGTTCGCGCAGATGACGCTCGACTCGATCCTGTCAGCCGATCCAAACGACTCCACCGTTGAGCCAAGCCCATATGTCGGTATCCAATTCGCAGCGATCCCTGAATTTGCCGGTATCGCGTCTGAAGTGAGCCAGGAATTCTCTGCCGCTTACGCCGGTCAGCAAACCGTGGAAGAGGCGCTGGCAAAGGCTCAGGCGATCACGAACGAAGCAATGGAAGCAGCGGGCTACCGCTAAGCCGCGCTTTCAACCTCTCGAAGGGCGGTGTAACCGCCGCCCTTTGACCCCCTACTTCTAATCCATCCAAGTTGTCGTATCGTGACAGCGCCCGAATGTGGCGGGCTGTCAACGGAGGAGGTGCACCCAATGGCTACCAAGGCGTCCCGATCAGCGGCCCGTTTGATGATGGCCCCGGCAGTTATCCTGCTTCTTGGCTGGATGCTGGTCCCCCTGATCATGACCTTATGGTTCTCGTTCCGCACCTATCTGCCGCTGCGTGGTGGTGACCAGGGCTGGACCGGATTTGACAACTACGTGCGTTTCGTCACGTCCAGTTCCTTCTGGCCCGCCGTCCAAACCACGCTCATCATCGTTCTGGGTGTGCTGATCATCACCGTCGTCCTCGGCGTCTTGCTCGCCATGCTGCTGGACCAGCCGATGTGGGGGCAAGGTGTCGTGAGGATCCTCGTCATTGCGCCCTTTTTTGTCATGCCTACCGTGTCAGCGTTGGTCTGGAAAAACATGTTCATGGATCCCGTCAACGGCCTTTTCGCCCATCTTTGGCGGTTCTTCGGGGCCGAACCGGTCAGTTGGCTCTCAGATGCCGCCATGCCCTCGATCATCATGATCGTCAGCTGGCAGTGGCTGCCCTTTGCGACACTGATCCTGCTGACCGCAATCCAGTCGCTCGACAGCGAACAACTGGAAGCTGCCGAAATGGACGGCGCGCCCAAGCTGAAGCAATTCTACTATATCATCCTGCCGCATCTGGGCCGGGCGATCACGATCGTCATCCTGATCCAGACGATCTTTCTGCTGGCCATCTTTGCTGAGATCTTCGTGACCACTGGCGGCGCATTCGGAACCCGCACCCTGTCCTACCTCATCTTCCAGCGGGTGCTGGAAAGCCAGAATGTCGGCCTTGGCTCCGCCGGTGGTGTCTACGCCATCATCCTTGCAAACATCGTCGCGATCTTCCTGATGCGGATCGTCGGCAAGAACCTGGATAACTGACCATGGCACGTGCTGTTACACCCCGCCGCAAGCTGATCAATACTGGCTTTGCCTGGGCCATCGGTTTGCTAATCTTCTTCCCGATCCTGTGGACCATCCTGACCAGCTTCAAATCCGAAGCACAGGCCATCGCCAGCCCGCCGATCTTTCTGAACTTCGACTGGACGCTCGAAAACTACGGCGTCGTCATGGAACGGTCGAACTATGCGCGGTTCCTTTGGAACTCCATCATCATCGCCGGTGGCTCCACCATCATCGGTCTGATCATCGCCGTTCCCGCCGCGTGGTCCATGGCCTTTGTTCCATCCAGACGGACCAAAGACATCCTGCTCTGGATGCTATCCACCAAGATGCTGCCCGCTGTCGGCGTACTCTACCCGATCTATCTGCTTTTCATTCAGCTTGGGTTGCTCGACAGCCGCGCAGGGCTCGTCATCGTCATGATGCTGATCAACCTGCCGATCATTATCTGGATGCTCTACATCTATTTCCGCGAAATTCCGGGTGAAATCCTCGAAGCGGCGCGGATGGACGGGGCGACCTTGAAGGAAGAGGTGCTGTATATCCTCACGCCCATGGCGATCCCCGGCATTGCCTCCACGATGTTGCTCAACTTCATCCTCGCCTGGAACGAGGCGTTCTGGACGCTGAACCTCACAGCAGTCGACGCGGCCCCGCTCACTGCCTTTATCGCCAGCTATTCCAGCCCCGAGGGTCTGTTCTTTGCGAAACTCAGTGCGGCATCGACCATGGCGATTGCACCGATCCTCATCCTTGGCTGGTTCAGCCAGAAACAACTTGTCCGCGGCCTGACATTCGGCGCGGTGAAATAAGGGACCTGACACATGGGACAGATTCAGCTCAAGCAAGTCACCAAGTCTTTCGGCGATGTGCAGGTCATTCCACCACTAGACCTGACCATCGAAGATGGCGAATTCACCGTCTTTGTCGGCCCGTCCGGCTGCGGGAAATCCACATTACTGCGCCTGATCGCAGGGTTGGAGGATATCACGACCGGCCATATCGAGATCGACGGCAAAGATGCGACAGACGTGGTTCCCGCCAAACGCGGTCTCGCCATGGTGTTCCAGTCCTACGCACTTTACCCGCACATGACGGTGCGCAAGAACATCGCCTTCCCTTTGCGCATGGCCAAGATGGAACAGGCGGAAATCGACAAGCGGGTTGAGAGTGCAGCATCGGTGCTGAACCTTTCCGACTACCTTGATCGGCGGCCGGGACAATTGTCCGGCGGGCAACGGCAGCGGGTCGCCATCGGGCGCGCCATCGTGCGCGAACCTGCAGCGTTCCTCTTTGACGAACCGCTCTCCAACCTCGACGCAGCCCTGCGCGTCGGCATGCGGATGGAAATCAGCGAACTCCACACCAAACTCGACACCACAATGATCTACGTGACACATGACCAGGTCGAGGCGATGACGATGGCCGACAAAATCGTGGTCCTACAGGCGGGCGTGATCGAACAGGTCGGCAGCCCTCTGGAGCTCTATCGCGCGCCCCGCAACACCTTTGTTGCAGGTTTCATCGGGTCCCCAAAAATGAACCTGATCACCGGCGCAGAGGCGCAAAAACACAACGCCGAAACTATCGGCATCCGGCCTGAACATATCGATGTGGTCCAATCGGACGGCATGTGGCAGGGAACCGTAGGGGTGGCTGAACATCTGGGCTCTGACACGTTCTTCCACATCCACAATACTGGACTGGCCGAGACCTTGACCGTGCGCGCCATTGGCGATGTCAGCCTGCGGCACGGCGATACGATCCACCTGAACCCGCGCATGGACGAATTGCACCGGTTCAACACGCAAGGCCTGCGGATCGGATGAAGCGGCTGGACGGCAAATCAGCCCTGATCACCGGGGCGGCCCGTGGCATCGGGCTGGCCTTTGCCGAAGCCTACCTGCGCGAAGGCGCGCGGGTGGCGATTGCCGACATTGACATCACCCGCGCCCGGAAAGAGGCCGAGCATCTGGGCGACAACGCCATCGCGGTCGCAATGGACGTCACCGATCAGGCCAGCATCGACACTGCCATCGCAACAACGGCTGACGCTTTCGGACAAATCGACATCCTGATCAACAACGCGGCCATCTTCACCGCCGCCCCGATCGTCGAAATCGACCGGGCCGATTATCAACGCACATTCGACATCAACGTCGCAGGCACGCTTTTCACCCTGCAGGCCACAGCCAAACACATGATCGACAAAGGCGTGAAGGGCAAAATCATCAACATGGCCTCCCAGGCTGGGCGGCGGGGCGAAAGCCTGGTCGCCGTTTATTGTGCGACCAAGGCCGCCATTATCTCGCTCACCCAGTCGGCGGGGCTGAACCTGATCCAGCACGGTATCAATGTGAACGCAATCGCGCCGGGCGTGGTGGATGGCGAACACTGGGATGGCGTCGATGCGTTCTTTGCCAAATACGAAGGCAAGGCACCGGGACAAAAGAAAAAAGAGGTCGGGAATGCCGTCCCCTTTGGCCGTATGGGCACCGCCTCGGATTTGACCGGCATGGCAGTCTTTCTCGCCAGTGATGACGCGGATTACATCGTTGCCCAGACCTACAACGTCGATGGCGGGAACTGGATGAGCTGATGAAGGATCACAAGGGGACAGGGGGTCTGATGAAACTCAGCAATGCAAACCTGACAAGCATGCCCAACGGCGTGCTAACCCCAACCTATGACCGGTCCGCGCTGACCCCTGGGATCGTCCATATCGGCCTGGGCAATTTCCATCGTGCGCATCAAGCATGGTATTTGCATCGGCTGATGCAGGCAGGCCTCGCGCATGATTGGGCGATTATCGGCGCTGGGGTGCGTGCGCCTGATGCCGTGATGCGGGAAAAGCTGTTGGAACAGGATTGTCTGACGACTCTCATCACACTTGACCCTGACCGCTCATTGGCCGAGGTCACTGGGCCAATGATCGACTTTCTTCCTATCGATCAAACCAACGCACCGTTGATCCGCGCCATGTCTGATCCGGCGA
Organism: Pseudomonadota bacterium; assembly: GCA_038529695.1. Classification (GTDB taxonomy): domain Bacteria; phylum Pseudomonadota; class Alphaproteobacteria; order Rhodobacterales; family Rhodobacteraceae; genus Yoonia. Next base: position 19,483 of record JBCBDL010000013.1, read on the forward strand.
TCCGCATCGTCTCACTTACGGTGACTGAGGGCGGCTATTACCGTGATGTGGACGGCGCGCTGGATATCGACCACCCCGATATACAGCATGACGCCGCCAATCCTGCACAACCACGCACCGCTTTTGGGGCCATCGTCGCAGCCTATAAGAACCGCCGCGATGCGGGTCATCAGCCCTTTACCGGCCAATGCTGTGACAATCTGCAAAACAACGGCGATGTATTGCGCGCGACGGTCGTTGGGCTCGCGCGCCTTAGCGACCGAGATCTCGCCAATTGGATTGATACGCACGCGACGTTCCCCAATGCCATGGTGGATTGCATCGTACCTGCGACTGGTGATGCGGAACGGGCGCTCGTCCGGGAATTGGGGATTACCGATGCCGCCCCGGTCACGCATGAAGACTTCCGGCAATGGGTGATTGAGGATGATTTCTGCGCAGGTCGCCCCCCGTGGGAGGAGGTTGGTGTCACGCTCACCCCGGATGTACACCCGTACGAGGCGATGAAAATCCGCATGCTGAATGCCGGACATCAGGTTCTGGCCAATGCTGGCGAAATGCTCGGAATGCCAACAATTGCTGCCTGCATGGCCAACCCGATGATTGCCGAGTTCTTTCGGAAGGTTGAGCAAGAGTGCATCGCCCCTTATGTGACATCCGTGCCGGACATGACCCCGCTGCAATATCTTGACCTGATCACGCGCCGTTTCGCCAACCCCAAAATCCATGATACGACGCGCCGCGTTGCTTTTGATGGCTCATCCCGCCACCCAGGTTTCGTGTTGCCGATCCTGCGCGACGCATTGGCGGCAAATGGCGAAATCAGCGGACTGGCCCTGACAGAGGCGCTATGGGCGCGCATGTGCGCCGGCACCCGCGAAGATGGCAGCCAGATTGAACCAAATGACCCAATCTGGCACAATTTAAACGCGTCGGCACTGGCCGCACGCGACAAGCCTGAATGCTGGCTCGAACAACATAATATCTACGCCGATCTCGCACAGGACAGCCGCTTTGCGCCACAATTCTGCGCATGGCTGGATCGTATTTGGGCCGAGGGGTCTTTGCCGGTTTTGCGAGACTTCAACGCGACACGGCAATAGTGTCTAGCTGCGCATCAAACTGTGATCGGGATCATAGGGCGAGGGGCTGATCACCGTCGCCGCGACCATCTTGCCACAGAGATCCAATTGCATCTGGCGACCGATCTCCGCCAGTTCCGGTTCTACATATCCGTAAGCCAGATTCTTGCTCACCCGGTGCCCCCATTCACCCGACGTTATCGTCCCAATAACCCGACCCTCGCTCACAAGCGATGCCCCGGCATGCGCAGGGGCGTGGGTTGTTTGCACGTTAAGTGTCACAAAGCGTTTGCCAGGGCCCGCTGCCTTGCGTTTCAAAAGCGCATCGCGTCCGACAAAACCTACTTTGTCGAGTTTCACAAAGCGGTCCAACCTGGTCTCAAACGGGTCAAACTCGGTGATCAGTTCAGCCTTCCAATGCAGAAAACCCTTCTCTATGCGCATGGATTCGACAGCACGCGCGCCAAAGATGCGCAACCCATGCGCGGCACCTGCATCGCGCAAGGCAAGGTAAGCCGCATAAAGCGATGCATTGGGAACGTGGATTTCATAGGCCAGTTCACCTGAAAAGCTCACACCCATAACGGTTGCCGGTGCAATGCCGACATAGCATTCGCGCACCGACAGCCAGGGGAACGCCGCTTTCGACCAATCGCCACGCGCGCAGGCAGACAGCACATTGCGCGCCTTGGGACCTGCGAGGACGAGGATGGTTTGGTCGTTCGTCAGGCTGCGAAATTGCACATCTTCGTCAACGCGCAGGTGCTGCATCAGCCAGTCCATATCGTGGTACTCGCTGGCGGCAGCGGATCCGTACCAGACCCGCGCAGGTCCACGATCCGAGGCGGGCAGATTGGCAATTGTCGCCTCGGCCTTGATGCAGCCCTGATCGTTCAAAAGATATCCCAGACCGACACGGCCCTCGCGTTTGGGGACCGCACCGCAGACCATGCGATCAAGAAATACATGTCGGTCGTTGCCTGTAATCTCTATCCGGTTGAACCCGCTTACTTCGCACAGACCTACATTTTCCTGCACATTCCTGACCTCGGAGGCGACCACGTCAAACGTCTCATCAAAATCAAAGCCGAGTGTCGGGTAAAAGTCGGGGGCGGGCTTGATGTACTCCACCCGCTCCCAACCATTGACCACCGTAAACGCTGCACCTTCCGTCGCAAGAATTGGGGTCAGCGGCGTGGTCTTGGCCGGGCGTCCGGCGGGGCGGTGTTCATGCGGGAAATGAAAACGGAATTCGTTCTGGTAATCCTCGATCGCTTTCAGCGCCGTCAATTCGACATTGGCATGCCCGGTAAAGCGGCGCGGGTCGATGACCCACGTGTCGTACTGCGCTTCACCATGTACGATCTGCTGTGCAAGCAGCCAGCCATGCCCGCCACCTTCACCGACGCCCGCACGCAGCCCGATGATACAGAAGGCGTTGCGCTTGCCGGGGATCGGGCCAACCAGGGGCGCACCATCTATCGTATAGGTGATCGGGCCATTGACGATGCGTTTGATCCCAACCTCTGCGAGGGCAGGCATCCGCGCAAACGCACCTTCCAGCACATCCATCACCCGATCCAGATCATCGGGACACAGATCATTCGAGAAATTCGGGCTGATCCCATCCAGCCCCCAGGTCTTGCAATCCTGTTCGTAAAACCCAACCAGCAGCCCGTTCTTTTCCTGCCGGCAATAGTAGTCACTAATTGGACAACGGAGCAGCGGCATCCGATGACCGGCCTCGATAATCGCAGGGATGTCTTCGGTCACGAAATATTGGTGTTCCATCGACGCGACCGGATGTTGCACGCCCATCATCGCGCCGACCTCGTTCACACGATATCCGCAGGCATTCACGACGATATCGGCATCAATGCTGCCCTGATCGGTCTCAACCGTCCAGGTGTCATCGCTGTGCTGGGTCAATCCGGTGACATTGGTCTGACGGTAAACTTCCGCCCCCGCCTTGCGGGCGTGAAAGGCAAGCGCCTGGCAAAGCTGGGCAGGATCAATATCGCCGTCTTCAGCGTCCCATAAACCACCCAACAGGTTATCGGTGGAAATCAGCGGATGGCGGCGGGCGCATTCTGCGGCGTCGATCACCTCAAACTCCACACCCATCCCGCGCGCCATGGATGCGAAATGGCGATAGCCCTGCATCTGCGCTTGGGTATTGGCCAATCGGATGCCGCCATCGCCATGGTGATAGCCAACCGGGTAGTCTGGATCGTCGCGCAGCTTCTTATACAAATTGATCGAATGGGACTTCAGCCCAACCATCGTTTGGGTCACGCCGAAATTCGTCACCTGCGCGGCAGAGTGCCATGTTGTGCCGGATGTCAGTTCATCGCGTTCAATCAGGACAACATCGGACCAGCCTTCCTGCGTCAGATGGTAAAGGGTCGAACACCCCGCGATGCCGCCGCCGATCACGGCGACCTTTGTGCGTGATTTCATGAAACCGTACCCCTCGTCACCGCAGCAGCGCACCGTCTGTCAGCCAAGCCGCACCGCGTCTGTCAACTGATCCTGGGCGAGCGATGTCGCACCAATCTGCGCTAGCGTGATATGGGTTTCATCACAAAGCAAGGACCACAATTGGCGAAGTCCCTCCTCTCCACCAGCCGCAATCGCGAATTGGAGGACGCGGCCAAGGAAGGTGAAATCTGCGCCCAAGGCGTAGGCTTTGATAACGTCCTCACCCGACCGCAATCCTGAATCGAAAAATAACGGATAGTCCGGGCCAACGGCACCCCGGATTTCGCGCAAGGCGTGGATGGGTGGCGGCGCGCTTTCCAATTGGCGCGCGCCATGGCTGGACACCTGCACCGCATCAACACCCGCATCGCGCAACATCACCGCGTCTTCCGCGTCCAGAACGCCCTTGACGACCAGCTTGCCAGGCCACATGTCGCGCAGCCGTTTCAACGTATTCCAATCCGCCTTGGCCCGGCTTTCTGTCCGGTCAAACGCATAGCCCGGCATCGCGAAATTGGCCATCTGCGGTTTCCCTGCCAATAACGATGCAATCGACCAACGCGGATGCAACGCGAAATCGATGAATTGCTTCGGCCCGATGCGAAACGGCATCTTGAACCCATGCCGCAATTCGCGCGGGCGGCGGCCAACCTCTGGCACGTCAACAGTCAGGATGATCGTCTCGTACCCTGCTGCCTTGGCCCGTTCGACCAGCTTGAACGTCCCTGTGCCATCGCCGCTAAAGTATAGCTGGAACCATGCATGGCCCTCGGCCACCTCGATCAGCTTTTCCAGTGCGGTCGACGCGACGGTGGACACGCCCAGCGGCACGCCCTCCCGCGCCGCAAGCCGCGCAAGCATCAGGTCCGCGCCGGGGCCCGAGAGGTTACACATGCCCATCGGGCTGATCCCAAACGGGGCTTTGGTGGGTTTGCCAAAAAGATTGGCAGCGATGGATCGGTTGCTCACATCCCGCAGAATACGCGGCCGAAACGCCAGCGCGTCAAAGGCCGCACGGTTTCGCGCAGCCCCCGTCTCGGCGCCAGCCGCTCCATCAATGTAATCAAACACCATCCAGGGCAGACGCCGCCGCGCAAGGCGTTGCGCATCTGCACTGGAATGGATTTGCGCGGTCATGGCCTAGCCAGCCACCGCCTTCATGAACCGGTCGCGGATAACGACAGGGTCCATCGTGATCACCGGCAGCTTGATGTTCCCGCTGTCGCATTTGCACACGATCACGGTCATCTTGCGGTCATCGATGGCCTTTTGCAGGACGGGCCCAAGGTCCTTATCCTGCACCTCAATCACATTCTCACACCCACAAGCCGTGGCCACTGCGGTCAACGACGTTTTCTTACCCGTATAGGTCGGCTGATCGCCCGTGGATCCATAAGACCCATTGTCGATGATCAGCAGGATGTAATTGTCGGCAACATTATTCGCGATGGTCGGCAGCGTGCCCATATTGGTCAGGACCGACCCATCCCCATCAATGGAAATGACAGTCTTGTCCTGGGCCAGAGCAAGGCCCAGCCCGATAGAGGATGACAGACCCATCGTCCCCAGCATGTAGAAGTTGGTCGGCTGATCATCAATCATATGCAGTTCCTGGCTAGGCAGACCGATATTGCAGACAACCAGTTGGTCACGAAGGATCGGGGCGATTTCACGCAGGATTTCAGAACGGATCATTGGTCGCCATAGCCTCCCCAGAAATTGGCGTCGGTCAGGATCGCCACGGGTTTGTTGCACATGAAGGTGTATTTCAGGATGTTGTCGAACTCCTCGACGTCCTTCTGCCAATGGAAGTGGTAGGTCGGGATGTTCATTTGCGCCAGCAACGCCTTGGTATGCACCGCCATTTCCACCTGACAGGCGACCGGTTCACGCAACTCACCCCGATAGCTGATCAGCATGGGCAGCGGCATCCGGTAATACTGGATCAGCGTGGCCAGCGTGTTGATCGTCACGCCGATCGCGGTGTTCTGCATGATGATCGCAGGGCGCTTGCCACCCATGAAAGCACCGGCGCAAAGGCCCATCCCTTCATCCTCTTTGTTGGACGGGATGTGATAAATGCCGTCCCGCCCTTCGACCTCGTCAATGACACCGGCAAGCTGTTTGCACGGCACCGTTGTGATGAATGAGACATCGTTGGCGACAAAGTCGTCGACGATCTTTTTGCTTATGTCCACGTCTGATGGTCCTTTGTTGGCGATTAGGGATGCGGGTGAAGGATGATCTTGGGCGCAGGCATGCGGCCTGCGCGAATATCGGAAAAGGCAGCAGGCCCATCGGCCAATGGGCGGGTTTCGGTCCAGTCGAGCGGGCCGAGGCGTCCGTCAAAAATCGCCTGCGCCGTGTCGCGGAAATCCTGTGCAGTGTAGGTATAGGTGCCGATGAACGTGATTTCCTGCAGCGTCATGCGCCGGATATCAAGGCCCCCAGTCCCCTCACCCAGCCCGATATGGGCGATGACGCCGCCGGGGCGAGCATGCGCAGAGGCCGTGGCGCGTGTGGCCGCGTAACCCACACCGTCGATGACGATATCGAACATCATATCTGCGTTTAGATCATCGGGCGACACCGCGTTCTGGCGGCATTTGTCGATAAGATAGCGACGGCGCAGCGCGTTGGGTTCAACAATCGTGATGTCATGAATGCCTTGCGCCACCAGCGACAGTGCAGCCCCCAGCCCAATCGCGCCGCCCCCGATCACCAGCGCTGTATAGCTGCCCGGCCCCAGCCGTTCTTTCGCCAGCCGGACGGCGTGCCAGCCACATGCAATCGGCTCCGTGAGCGATGCCTTTTCCAAAGACACGTGGTCTGGCACCGTCACGAGGTTTTCGTCGCGCATCGTGACGAACTGCGCAAATGCCCCTTCCCGGGGAGGCATGGAAATGATCATGCGGTCTGCGCACAGGTTGTCGTGACCGGATGTACAAGCCTTGCAGGTCCCGCAGGTCACAAGCGGGTTCAGCGTGACACGCTCGCCTGCGCGATCTCCACCCACGATCAGACCGGCAGCCTCATGCCCCAGGATCAGGGGGGCGGGCCTGCGTTCGTCATGGCCTAGATAGGCATGCATATCGGACCCGCAAATCCCAACCGCGCCAACCTTGATCAGTTGCTGGCCCGCCTCTGGCACCGGGTCAGGCGCGTCGCGCAAGGCAAGCTCTTCTGGCCCTTCATAGATCAGCGCCTTCATTTTGCGGTGAACCCCCCATCGACCATCAGGACTTGGCCCGTGACATAGGCGGAGGCGTCCGAGCAGAGAAACAACAGCGGCCCGTCGATATCCTCTAGCGCACCATTGCGCCCGGCACAGGTTTGCGCCGCATTGCGGGCCGCGCGGTCTGGGTCGGCAAAGACCGGGCCGGTCAGTTCGGTAGGGAAAAACCCTGGTCCAATCGCGTTCGCAGTGATCCCGTCTTTTGACCACGCCTCGGCCATCGCACGTGTCAGTTGCGCTACCCCAGCCTTCGATGCGCCATAGCTGACCCCGCCCGGAAAGGCGCGGGTGGTCTGGAGCGAGGCGAAATTGACGATCCTCCCCCAGCGCTTCTGCTTCATCGCCGGCGCAAAGGCTTGGCTCAGGAAAAAAGGTGCGGCGAGGTTGAGGTTCATCGTGATGTCCCAACCTTCGGGTGTCACATCATCTGCTACTTCGCGCGTATTGATCCCTGCCGCATGCACGACAATATCCGGCGCCCCGAAAGCCGCCGTGATTTCTGACGCAATGTCTACCAGCAGGTTACGCTGAGATAGATCGGCCGAGACAGCCTTGGCCCGATCACCTGTCGCGGCAACCCAATCTTTCAGCGCCTCGGCCCGGCGCGCAACACCGACCACCTGCGCGCCTGCCGCAGCCAACACGCTAGCGGCACGCTGACCAAGGCCCGCGCTGGCCCCGGTCACACAGGCGACGCGCCCTGTCAGGTCAAAAAGATCGCGTGGATCATTCATTTGCAGTCAAATCAAAGGTCTCATCTGGGAAGAATTTCGCCAACCGCGCATCGGCGGCGCGCGCATGCCCCTCCATCCCTTCCAGACGCGAGATCCGCGCTGTTGCCTCGGCCACGGGCTTGTACCCTTCGCGCGTACCGCGCTGCCAGGTGACGATCTTCATGTATTTGTGGACGCTCAGCCCGCCGGTATAGCCTGCGGCACCCGATGTGGGCAGCACGTGGTTGGTGCCCGCAGCCTTGTCGCCATAAGATACAGTGCTTTCCTCACCCAGAAACAGCGAGCCATAGCAGCTGAGCCGCTCTAACCACCAATCCAGATCAGCGGCCATCACCGTCAGATGCTCGGGCGCGTATTCGTCAGAGCAAGCGGCCATATCTTCGCGATCGGCGCAAACGATGACCTCGGCATAGTCGCGCCATGCGGCGGTGGCGTTGTCGCGGTTCACCTCTGGCAGATCGTCGATCAGCGTCGGGACGAGTTTCATCACCTCTTCGGCCAAGGTGCGGTCATCGGTGACCAGCCAGACGGGCGAGTTGTACCCATGCTCCGCCTGGCTGACGAGGTCGGTCGCCACGATAAACGGATCGGCGGTTTTGTCGGCCAGGATCAGGCTGTCGGTCGGTCCAGCGATCATGTCGATGCCGACGCGACCGAACAGGATCCGCTTTGCCTCTGCCACGAACTGGTTGCCGGGGCCGACAAGAATATTGGCTTTGGGCAGCCCAAACAGACCAAAGGTCATCGCTGCTACGCCTTGCACGCCACCCATTGCGATGATCTTGTCCGCACCGCAGATATGAGCGGCATAGATAATCGCCGGGGCCACACCGACACCGGGGCGCGGGGGCGAACAGGCGGCGATATGGCGACATCCGGCCACCTTGGCCGTTGTCACGGTCATGATGGCAGATGCGATATGGCTATACCGCCCACCTGGCACATAGCAGCCCGCCGCATCCACCGGGATCGCCTTTTGACCAGCGGTGACACCCGGCACGACCTCATATTCGATATTGGCGACCGTCGCCTTCTGCGCCTCGGCAAAGCGGCGGACGTTGTCATGGGCGAACCGGATATCAGCCTTCAGCTTTTCAGGAACCAGCGCGCAGGCTGCATCAATCTCTTCCTGCGTGAGGATGATGTTGCCATCGTGTTTATCGAACTTTGCCGCATATTCGCGGGCCGCATCGTCACCACCGGCCTCGATATCTGCCAAAATGCCGCTGACGATTTCATGCACATCCGACGCGTCCGACTGTGACGTCAGCGTCGCCTTTTTCAGGTATTCTCTGGCCATTTTTGAAGGGTCCTATTCATGAAATCTTGCAGATAGCTATCGCTGAAACGTCGATTCTTGCACACAATGTAAGCGTTTACATTTGTATAATGCAAGCGCTTACATTACGCTGGGTCAAAGACGTGAATTTCGCGCCGGGATTGGACCGCAATGAAGCCGCAAAGCCCCACTTTGTTCGATGTCGCGAGGCGCGCGGGCGTGTCGACCGCGACGGTATCGCGCTGCCTGAACTTTCCCGACAAGGTAACACCCAAAACCCGGGAAAGGGTGATGGCCACCGTGACAGAGCTTGGCTATGCGCCCAATTTCGGCGCGCGGGCGATGGTCACACAGCGCACCAACACAATCGGGGCGATCATTCCCACTATGGAAAATGCAATCTTTGCGCGGGGGTTGCAGGCGTTTCAGGAAGAACTGGGCGCGCACGGATTTAACCTGATGGTCGCCAGTTCGTCCTATCAGCGCGAATTGGAGGTTGCGCAGGTCCGGTCGTTAGTGGCGCGTGGGGCGGATGCACTCTTGTTAATCGGACATATCCGGGATCCGCAGATTTACCCATTCCTTGAAAAGCAAGACGTGCCCGCGCTTGTGACCTGGACCTATGATCCGGATGCTACACGCCCATCTGTGGGATTCAACAACCGTACCGCGATGCGCGATATGGCACGCAAAGTCATTGGCAGCGGCCACCGGCATCTTGCGATGATCTCTGCACCATTGGCCCGCAATGATCGCGCGCAGGGGCGTTTGTTGGGCCTCAAAGACGCGATGGAAGAGGCCGGTTTGAACCCGTCCAAACTACATCTGACGGAAAAGCCCTATGGCATCGAAAACGGCGCTACCGCATTTGCGGAGCTGATTGACCAAGACAGACCGCCCACGGCCATTTTCTGCGGAAATGACGTTCTGGCGGTGGGCGCACTGCGCCGCGCGCGCGAGATGGGCATAGAGGTGCCACGCGATGTGTCGATCATCGGCTTTGACGATATCGAGCTATCACAGGTCACGCATCCGATGCTGACCACTGTCCATGTTCCGCACCGTGAGATGGGCAAACAGGCCGCGCAGGTTCTGGTGCGGCACCTGATCGATGGTCACCCGATCGAAAGCATCGCGCTTGCCACGGACCTGCGCCTGCGCGCATCGCTTGGCCCGCCACGCTAGACCGTAATTGCTGCAGTCTTTGTGCACGACCCGCGCATTCATCGCTACCACGTCATTGATAACCGCCAACGCCATCATCCATCTGGCAAAGTCTACTATATCGATGGCAAACCAGACCGCCCACCTCACAGGCCAAGCACACCAAAGATCAGCGCAGCGCCCAAGCCGATATCGGCAAGAAATGCCACCAAAAGAACATGCCTGGTGCTGCGAGGACAGCATTGTTGCAGAGGTGCACGCCTATTGAGTGGGTTGTTGATAGATGCAGCACAACCGGATTTCCCGACAGAAATAATCGGATTGCTGCGAAAGGGTAAAACAGGCTAAGCGATGGGGATGAGTATCCAGGTTCTTCGCCGCCGATCATTGCGTAGCTATACAACGCCCGCGATCTATGGGTTGGCAGGCTTTGTGACGGCTTTGTGTGTTTTGCCTTATCTGGGGGTTGTAGCAGCAGCCCTGACCGGATCATTCGATACGCTGCGCCATCTCGCCGACACTGTGTTGGCCCGCTACACCTTCACAACGCTGGGGCTTTTGATCATTGTGATGCTGTGCAGTGCAATCGTCGGGACATTGGCGGCATGGCTGGTCACGATGACCGACTTTCGCGGGCGCAAGTGGTTGGAAATCGCTCTTGCGGTTCCCTTGGCTTTTCCCGCCTATGTGCTGGCTTACGGCTATACGCATGTGTTGGACCATCCCGGCATCGTGCAATCGACTTTGCGCGACGTGATGGGCTGGGGGCCACGGGATTATTGGTTCCCTGAAATCCGATCACTTGGTGGGGCGGCGGCCATGCTGACGCTTGTGCTGTACCCATATGTTTACCTACTTGCGCGCGCCGCCTTTGCCGCCCAAGGGGCGAGCGCGTTTCTTGCTGCACGGGTCCTGGGCAAGTCGCCTTTCCGTGCGTTCCTGACCGTGTCACTGCCGATGGCCCGGCCAGCCATCGCATCGGGCGTCATGCTGGTGGCAATGGAAACGATCGCCGATTTCGGCACGGTCGCCTATTTTGGTGTGCAGACGTTTGCCGTGGGTATCTACACAAGCTGGTTTACCATGGCCGACCGAGCCGCCGCCGCCCAACTTGCACTGGGCCTTTTGGCCTTTGCACTGCTTTTGGCGTTTCTGGAACGGGCGAGTCGGGGGGGCGCGGCCTATACCGACGGACGCAAGAAAGCCCCAATGCAGCGCATTACGATGAGCCAAGGAAAGCAGATCGGCGCTTTCCTGTTTTGCTTTCTACCCGTCGCACTTGGTGTGCTGGTGCCTGTTGCCACGCTTGGCACGATGGCGCTGGGGTCCGAGCAAAACCTGCTGAGCCCCCGATATTTGGGCTTCATCCAGAACTCGGTCACACTGGCCGGGATTGCGGCATTGCTGACAGTTTTGGCCGCGCTCCTGCTGGGCACCTTGCACCGGGTACAGGCAACGCGGGTCACAGCGTTCGCGCTTTACATGGGTCGTATCGGCTATGCGGTGCCGGGCGGGGTGATCGCGGTGGGCTTACTGGTGCCCTTTGCGCTGTTTGACAACGCGCTTGATGCTTGGATGCGGGCGACGTTCGACATCTCGACCGGGTTGCTTTTCACCGGGTCGATCTGGCTTTTGATCAGCGCCTATATGATCCGTTTTCTGGCAGCCGCCATCGGTGCATATGACGGAGGCATTGCAGGGGTTGGCCCGAACATGGATGCCGCAGCCCGCACCTTGGGCGAAGATATGCCGGGCATGGTCAGACGGGTGCATATGCCAATGTTGCGGACCAGCCTTCTAACCGCCGGGCTGATCGTCTTTGTTGACGTGATGAAAGAACTTCCAGCAACCCTGATCATGCGCCCTTTCAACTATGATACACTGGCAGTGCAAGCCCATCGGTTAGCCTCGGACGAACGGTTAAGCGGCGCAGCGGTGCCCAGTTTGGTGATTGCCGCCATCGGGTTGATACCCGTAATCCTGCTTTGCCGCCGGATCGGGCTTGAAAGGCGATAAGAAGGGGCGCAGCCAATACCGTGCCCCCCCGGGTTTGGGTTGTGTGTGTCGGACTTATTCCCAGCCGACCTGGTTAAAGATCGCCTGTGCTTCTGGAACGTTCTTTGCGACCTCTGACAGATCCACGGCATCGGGTCGGAAAAGACCAAGGGCCGCGACGGAAGCAGACAGGCCCACGCCGGCGACGGCGGGATATTCATCATTGCCGGCGCTGAAATATTCCTGCGCCTGGTCCGAGGCGAGGTATTCAAGGAAAGCAATCGCATTGTCCCGATTGGGCGCATTCGCTGCAACACCGCCGCCTGACAGGTTCATATGTGCCCCTTCGGCATTTTGTGCTGGGAACACCCAACCGATGTTTTCAAGTGCGTCGGCATTCAACCCATCGACGTCTTTGCGCAGCGCACGTGCAAAGTAGTACGTATTCGAGATTGCGATATCGCATTCACCTGAAACCAGACCGCGCAATTGGTCAGTATCCCCGCCCTGCGGATCACGCGCAAAATTGTTTACAAAACCCTCCGCCCAGGCGGTGGCGGCATCCGTGCCATGATTTTCAATAATCGCTGAAACCAGGGTTTGCGAATAGACATTGGTGGATGAGCGGTGACAGACCATGCCTTCATAAGCCGGATCGGCCAGATCCACATAGCTCATCGGCGGGTTGGTCACATCTGCTTTGTCGTAGAAGATGATCCGCGCACGCTGGCTAAAGCCAAACCACTGGTTATCGTCGTCCTGAAGCGCTTCGGGGATACGTCTTTCAAGCATCTCACTATCGATGCTCTGTAGCACCCCCGCATCCTTGGCACGTTCCAACCGCGATGTATCCACAGTCAGCAGGACATCAGCGGGGGAATTTACCCCCTCGGCCTGCATACGGGCGATCAGCTCGTCCGCGTTACCTTCGATCCGGTTGATCGTGATGCCGGTCATATCGGTAAAGTCCGAATAAAGGCGTTCATCGGTATCGTAGTGGCGTGACGAATAAAGGTTCAGTTCGCCATCGGCTGCCGCGGATGAGGCAATCGCCGTCGCTGTTGTGGCGCAAACGATGAGTGCGGTCGTGGTCTGTCTCATAATCCAATCCCTTTGATTGAGTGTTTTACTCAGGTACTGCGTTTACCATCATTTTCGGCGTTGTAAAGATTCCTGATTAAAATTGTCAGATTGACATATCTTATAAAATCGCTCAGGTTTAAAGGCACGTGCCAGCCACCCCTGTTCGCTGCAAGGGAAGCCCGACATTTGACCTGATGAAAGGACTTCTTGTGATGTCAAAGACGCCTGATGGACCGAACAAAAACCTGCGCGATGATCACCTGCACGTCCCCACGAAGGCTGAGGTGCTTGCAATGCTGCAGAATGATTGCAGCCGTGGTGGGTTGCAGCTTGAATGGGTTCTTGATCGCTGCGCCACCCGGGAAGGGTCTGCGTGATGGGCCTCCAAAAGATCGCGCCAACAACCGACCAACCGACACAGCGCCTTCCCTGCTTTGATGCCCGTTCGTTGGTTGGCGATACCGGACAGGCGAACATCATATTGGATGATCAGGTCTATGTTCTGCGCATTACGCGTGCAGGCAAGTTGATCCTGACAAAATGAACGCGGTACCTTCGCATCGCGGTGGCGCCTCTGTCGCGGTTCTTGATGACTTTGACGGCCTCACGGCCGCAGCCGTCCTTTATTTGCGGATGTGGCACGAAGGGCCTGAGACGCAAACCGGCGTCATTAACGATTTGATGAATACCTTGGGAACAAGGCGAGGGCATAAAGCCGTCGCGACCTTTGCTGAACTCTGCAGCATGTGCATGCGGCACGGGCGCCGCCCGTTGTGTCGTCATGGGCTCAATTGCCGGTGCGTCGGCGCGGATGAGGCAAGCTTTGCCCATTTCGTTGCCACGGCAGCGACAGGTGATCGCGACGACGCGATGCTGATGGCGATACTTTTGGTCCGTCCGGACATTGCCCCGGCATTGACCAGTCTGGCTGCAGATTTTGGTCTTGCGCTTAAACAAATGGATCTCGCCGCACCCACGACGGTGGCGCAGATGTCCAACAGTCGACACGTTCTTCACTAACGGGGGAAAGACCTCATGAAATCCAATTGCTTTGCTGGGGCCGTCCTCTGTCTGGCATTTACGACACCTGCTTTTGCGGTCGAAAAGTCCGATGTGCTTGACAATTATGCAGATATGGCAGCCGCGAAATACGCCGATAGTCTGGCGTCGGCACAGGCGCTGCAAACAGCCGTGAAGGCGCTTGTCGCTGATCCGTCGGCAGAGGGGTTGGAGGCGGCGAAAGCGGCCTGGCTTGCGGCCCGTGTGCCGTACCAGCAGACGGAAGTCTTTCGTTTTGGCAACGCGATCGTGGACGATTGGGAGGGCAAGGTGAATGCCTGGCCCTTGGATGAGGGGCTTATCGATTATGTCGACGCCTCTTATGGTGGCGCGACAGATGAAAATGCCGCCGCAGCGCTGAACGTGATCGCCAATGCGTCCTTTACCCTGTCGGGCGAGACGGTTGATGCGTCCACAATCACGCCCGCCCTTTTGCAAGACAAGCTGCACGAGGCGGACGGCGTAGAGGCAAATGTCGCGACCGGATATCACGCAATTGAGTTCCTGTTGTGGGGGCAGGATCTGAACGGGCACGGGCCGGGTGCGGGCAACCGGCCTTGGACTGACTATGCCCAGGGTGATCTATGCTCCCATGGCAATTGCAACCGTCGCGCGGATTACCTTGTCGCCGTAACCGATCTGCTGATTGCTGACCTTGAATGGATGGCTGCGCAATGGACCGATACTGGCGCAGCACGGACAGAGCTAATGGCCGATACTGACGCCGGCATCGCCGCTATGCTGACCGGGATGGGTTCTCTGTCCTATGGTGAAACTGCGGGGGAACGGATGCGTCTGGGCGTGATGCTGAACGACCCTGAGGAAGAGCATTCCTGCTTTGCCGACAACACCCACAACGATCATTTCTACAATGGTGTTGGCATCCAGTCTGTCTATCTGGGCAGCTACACTGGCATCGATGGAAATGTCGTCAGCGGGCCATCGCTATCTGATCTCGTCGCGGCAACTGACCCTAACCTTGATCTGGAAATGAAGTTGAAACTGTCTGGTGCAGTTATGGCCCTGGGCCGGATCAAAACCGCGGCAGAGGCAGGATTTACCTATGACATGATGCTTGCGCGTGGCAACGATGCGGGCGAGGCGCTGATCATGGGCGGCGTGAACGGCCTGATCGACCAAACCCGCTCTATTGAGCGGGTCATTGCGACACTTGGCGCCAATGACATCGAAATTGAGGGATCGGACAGCCTGGATAACCCGGATGCCGTGTTCCAATAGGCGGTTATCCCGCGGCATGACGCCAGAAGTCGACAGCAGAAAACAAAATGCGCCCAGGTTGGTTGCGCTCTGCGACAGACACAATGTGCAGCCACTTCAGAGCCCATGGCAGGCGGTAGCCCGGCAGGCGCCTGCGCATCATCCACCTTCGGCATCCTCAAAAGGGCCAACCATGACCACCAATATTCTTTCAGCACGATATCGATGCCAGGTATATGGTCGGCCCCATCGCCGGGATGGCATATGTGGTTATCTTCGTTGCGCTGAAACGGACAGTGCGGGGGGTGCGACGCTATGCGATTGATGCCAGACCGGGAGTCGATCCAGTTTCAACGTAGCGGTTTGAACGACGCGCCAAGTTTTGTAGTGGCTTGCATGTCCCATGTCGGCGTAGCAATACCGGGGACGGGAATAATTCTAGGTGTGAAAGAACTGCTCCGAAATTCCCTTGATCAGAAAGCTGACATGCCGCTGATGCACTTTGGGCACGCGGGACCGGACCAGAAAGGCCAAGCTGTCCGTGTCGCCCTGATGGGCAGCCATAATGGCGCGGATCAGCCAGGATTCGTCAAACGACAACTCCAAAGTGCCGGGTCGATAAAACAGGGGCTTGCTGTCCACAACATCGTTGATGCATTTGAACAAAGCCTGCGCAAAGGCGTCTTGTGCCGTGTTTTGCTTGTTTGAAATCAATGCACAAGCTTCAAAAAGGTCGGTGCGCGCCGCCACACGGCAATCAAGCGCCACCACACGCAAGGCGTTTAACACGCCACGCCATTTTCCGGGCAGAAACGCCGCAGGACGTTTTGCGGCGACAGGTTCGGCAAGTTGGACGACAGAAAGCATTTGCAAGGTGCCTTTGATGACGCAGAGCCCAATCTGATGTTGTGCTTTTTTCCTGACTATATTTATAAGGAATTTGGGGAATGTGAAGGTCTGACCGTGCGACACGCCTCAAAAATTGCAATGATTGTTGCCATTTTCACCGCCAATATCGCCCACGCGGACATATTTTCCGAACCGCATTTACAGATTATTCCGCGCACCGCCGAGGAAGCCGACCGAATCGCCGCCGCGACGGCACCACCCACCGATTTTTCGGCGCCCAGCCAGTTTGAAGTGAATACCGCGGGGGCCGCAACCGTCCGCGTGCGCCAAAACCCAGACGCGTTTTCGCAACCTTCCGGGAACATGGCCTTTGAGGCTGAGCTGACGTTCAAAGTTGGCAACGGGTTGTTCCGAAAATTGTGGGTGTCGTCACCGGCCTCGACGCTTGCCTCCGACGGCTTGGGCCCACTTTTCAATGCCCGTTCTTGCCAGCGTTGCCACCTGAAGGATGGGCGCGGCCACCCGCCTGAACCGGGCGATGATAATGCAATTTCGATGCTCATGCGCGTTTCGATCCCAAGCGGCTATCAGGAAAAAACGGCGGAACTGGAATCCTATCTCGCGACATTGCCGGATCCAAATTACGGCAATCAGATTCAGGATCTTTCCATCCAGGGACACGCGGCGGAGGCCCGGATTGAGATCACCTATACCGAAGAAACAATCACACTTTCAGATGGCGAAACTGTTTCGCTACGCCATCCCGAATATACGCTGAATGACCTCAATTACGGGCCGCTGCATCCTGACATCATGCTTAGCCCACGGGTCGCGCCACAAATGATCGGCCTCGGCCTGCTGGAGGCCATTCCAGCAGCAGACATCTTGGCTGGCGCCGATCCTGATGATTTGGATGGCGACGGGATTTCCGGACGCCCGAATATCGTCTGGTCCAAGGAATTTGACCAATACATGCTGGGGCGGTTCGGGCTGAAAGCCGGCACGCCCACAATCCGGCAGCAAACGGCTGACGCCTTTGCTGGCGATATCGGCATCTCATCCCCGATCAATCCGGGCGGGGCGGGCGAATGCATGCCCACCCAAATCGCCTGCCAAAATGCAATGCACGGAGATGGGGACGAACGGGTGCATGAGGTGGATGATGAAATGCTTGACCTTGTTGCGTTCTACAGTCGCAATCTGGCTGTGCCCGCCCGCCGCGATGTGGACGACCCACAGGTCCTGCGCGGCAAAGAAGTCTTTCACACGATCGGCTGCGCGTCTTGCCATAGGCCCAGCTTTGTCACGCACCGGCTCGAAAACCAGCCAGAGCAGAGCTTTCAACTCATCTGGCCTTACACCGACATGCTGCTGCACGACATGGGCGAAGGGCTGGCCGATCACCGGCCCGAAGCGATGGCAAATGGGTACGAATGGCGCACGCCACCGCTATGGGGTATCGGTCTGACCGAACGGGTCAGCGGGCATACGTATTTCCTGCATGATGGGCGCGCGCGGTCGCTGCTTGAGGCGATCCTGTGGCATGGTGGCGAAGCGCAGGCCCAACGCGATGCCGTCATCGAGATGACAAAGGAAGACCGGGATGCACTGATCCGGTTCGTGGAAAGTCTATGAAACAACTCGTTTTGATCTGTGCCCTCGCATTGGCACCCAGCTTTGCTTTAGCCCAAGCAATCACCGCAGATATTATGAACAACCATGTCCTGCCCCGCTTGGCCACTCTGGCTGAAACCAGCCAAACTCTCGCCAAGGTTGGGGTGCAGGATTGTTCACCCACGTCAAAACCCCTTCGCATTGCCTATGGTAGGGCATTCGATGCTTGGATTGCGGCGAGCCACATGCGCTTTGGACCGACCGAGACGGATGACCGTGCCTTCGCGCTCGCCTTCTGGCCCGATAGCCGTGGGGCGACGCCCAAAACGCTTGGTGGCCTTGTCCAATGCTACAACACGCAAACCTTGGCTCTCATTGACCAGACAGAAATTTCTGACGCTTGCGGCATTGCAGCAACTTCAGACGGGATTGTGGTGACCACAGGAACCGGGCAGCTTCTTGATCTGACGTCACCGCAGGTCTCTGACATCCCAACACTGAAGTGGGACAATCATCTTGTAGCGTTGCACTAAGCGGAGCCCGAAGGACGCGCCACCACATACACTTTATGACAGAGTAATGCGATTGCTTAGCTGCGTCCCGCCAGCATCGACGCTACAGAAGGTCGGCGCGAAACCCGCCTGTGCGCCAACCGATTAACGCGAGTTCCATCGCCGGGTTAAATGTGCCGTCGATCGCCCCATCATATTGACCGGCTGCCTTCAGGATCGTTTGAACCGCGCGCAAAGTCTCTGCGTCCCACTGGCCACCCTCCACCTGCGCAAAGAATGACGTCACCAAAGCACTGTCGCCTTCTGCAATACCCATCAACAGTAACCGGGACGCACGATTTGGCGCTTTCGGCATGATGTCACCATCGTCCAGAATGGTGGCAGCAAGATAGTAACCCCTTGCATATCCGGCAATGCCGGCACGCTCAAAGTAACCAAGCGCCGCTGCTGGCGTTTCGACCAAACCTTCCAGCGCGAATGCAGCCAGATTGAAGAGGGCCTGCGCATGACCCTGCTCAGCAGCTTGCCGCATCAAGGCTGCCGCTTTCTGCTTATCCTCTGGCACGCTTTGCCCAGCATAATGTTCCAGTGCAAGATTGACCTGGGCGTCAGCGAGTCCACCGTCAGCGGACTGGCCGTAAAACGAAATCGCCTGATCAAAATCACGGTCAACACCGGTGCCCGTTTCGTATAGAAGGCCAAGGCTGAACAAGGCACGTAAGTCACCCATTGCCGCTGCAGCATTATATTGCTCAAGCGCAAGGGCGTGGTCACCGCGGGCGAGATAGGCCCGCGCCAGAAGCGTTCTGTAATGCGGCAACCGCGGCGATTGTGCGATCGCGTCGCGACAGGTGTTGATCGCAAGGGACGCGTCCTCGGCAAGCGCAGATAGGCTGACGCCAACCGTTGTGGCCGTCGCATCTCCAGGATGCGTGGCCAGCAATTCACAGATACGTCCGGAATTCACGTCCTCGACCCGCGGCAGCGATGCCAGAAGGCTCGCCGCCTCCTCTGCATGCTGCCCGTCTGGATATTGTTCCAGATAAATCTGGACCAGCTGACGCATCCGCGTGCGGCGGGCAAGCGCCCACAGGTCAGAAGCCTGGGCAGCCACCTTGTCTGGCGTATTGATAACCGATTGGCGTGTGACCGGGCTTTGCAAGATCGCCTCAACCGACCCGGTATGTTTGCCTTCGGGGTAGCGCTGCAAATAGATGTTAAGAAGTTGCGGATCACGCCCGCTTGCCGCAACCTGCCAAAGCAATGTCTCCTCCGACACGGTTTGCGGGCTTTGATCAAACAGAAACTGGCGTGTGAGTGATGAGCTGTCCCAGGGGATTTGACGGCCACCCGTTGCGGCCAGAACGTCGCGCCGCACGTTGATCATCATGTCTGAAATATTTTGGCCTGGCGTGAAAATGTGGCTTAGCACCGCCTCCGTGAAGAAGCTATTCCGCCCCACCCCGTCATAGGCGACATTGTCTGGCTGTGTGGCATAGACGATCATCAGATCAGCATCGCTACCTAGACGGGCAAGCCCGTTATTGCCGTTATCAAAGTCTTGCAGACCACCCCCAAAGGGATTGTCGCGGCACGCATCCAGCATAATGATCTTCAACCCCGGTGCACCTTCCAGGGCGTCAAGCACCGATTGCATCGAAATCGTTTGGGTTGGTACGTCGGCCGTACGCGCGATTGCACCATCAACGGGCAGCAAATAATTGGCACCTGAGACCTGAAAGCCGTGGCCAGCATAAAACACTAATGCGACATCCGACGTGGCCGCGCGTGCGCCAAAGTCTGCAATTATCTGGGCCATCTCTTCGTGGGTTAGATCGAGACCAACAAGAACATCAAAGCCCAGATTCTCAAGCGCCAGGGTCATGTCGGTGGCGTCATTGACAGGGTTGGGTAAAGCCTCTGCCACCTGATATTCGCTATTGCCGATCACAAGCGCCACACGCTCATCTGCCCAGGCCGTGCCTGCGCAAATCAGGATGACACAAGTTGCAAGGTAACGGATTACCGATCTGATCATCTGCCTATCCGCTAAAGATCCGTCGCGCGTGCCAATTCAACACCAACAGTTTCTACAGCCGTCGCGACCACTGAAATCGTCGCCTGCTGGACCGCCGCAAGATCAGGGTCTTGCGCACGCACCAGGGTCACACGCTGGCGCAGTTGCGCCGCCGCGATATTGATGGACGCTCGTGCCTCGATCAAGGCATCATTGCGGATTTGCGCACGCTCGGCTTCGGTTGTGGCGGTGGCCAAACGGGCCGCAGCGCGGCGCCTTGCGGCATCCACGCCGTCACGGGCATCTTCGATAATCCGTGCAACATCGCCCAATTCTGGCGGAAGCTGCAGCAGGATCTGATCCAACTCTGTCCCGAATGCATCCAGCGCATCTGAGAGACAGGCCAGCACCGTTTCGACATCTTCTCCACCTGCGCAGGCTTCGGCCACCGCGATCAGCCCGTTTGCGGCGACCTGTGCTTGCGCCTGACCTTCAAGGGCGTCGGCAACCGCGCCACCTGTTGCCGCATCGCCAGAGCTTGCACCGCCGGACGAGACCCCTGTCGTCCCGCCGAAATCGAGACCACCAATTGTATCAGGCGGATTAGGCAGCGTGATGATCGTGACCGGAACCAGGTCCGGGATCGGCACGGGATCTGGCTCTGGGATCGGGTCTGCGATCGTGAAAGATGCGCCATCCACCGTCACGTCATAGTTCTCGGACCCGTCGCCCGTCACCTCACTACTGACGAGATTGACCGTTTCACCGGCAAGTATCGCGTCGCGTAACCCGCTTGGCCCATTGAGCAGGATGGTTTCGATCTCATCATTGCCCAACAAATCAATGGATACCTCAAAGTCTCCGCCGACTAATGCGGTTTGTTCGAACGCAATATCGCCGCCAGCACTTGCCACCAGTACCGCCAATGGGGTCACGGTAAGCGTACCATCTACATAGGTGATCGCGTAGTTGCCCAGACCGTCTCCATTCGCATCAGCGGCCGTCACAATGTAAGGCGAACCTGCAACACCGGCGGTCGCAGCTGCGCCGTCGCTGGTCAACGTCACAACGTCGACGCTGTCGCCGGCAATCAGGCCGGACGCATCAACACCGTTATCATTTTCGACCGTGATGTCGCCCAGACCGAAATCGAACGTTTCACCATATGTTTTGTCCAGGTCGTTCACTGTAATGGTCAATGGTCGGGGCGTGATTTCGGCGTCGCCGACGCTGCCGACTACATTGTAAACCTGGCCATCATTGCTGGTGATTGTTGCCTCGGGATCGAAGCTATATGTCGTTTGCCCAACATTTGTGTCTGCGAATTCCAACCCGCTGACCTCTGTATTTGCATCAAACGGGATGGACGACGGATCTGCAAAAGCATAAAGCCCTGGTCCGCCCGTGATCGCCCCGAACGCGACAGTTGTGTCGTCCGTTTCACCGTAGACGACAGTGATATCCTCAGGCGCGATAAAGACAACAGGCGAGGTGGCGTAAAGCCGGGCATATTCCCCCTCTGTACCAGGTGCCCAAGTCGCGCCGCCACCAGTGAATTGCCAACCCGCTGCGCCTGCCAAACGCAGGAACGTTTCGGTATCCTGAAGCTGTGCGGTTGTCAGGCCGGTGCCGGATGCGCTGGTGGTCAGACCAGAGGTATTCACATCCCAGAAATTTGATGCATCACCCGCGCCTGCGCCAGAAAAGCCACCTATCTGAACCTCTGCCGATGTCTGGTCCGACACCGTAATTGCACCCACAGAATACGACCGCAAAATAGTTCCCAAAACCTGATCACCGACGAATCCACCCGCTTCAACAGTATTCGTGTTGGACACGGGAGCGGACCCCACCAGGGTCGCATTCACATTGCCCAATGCATATGAATCTGAGATCGTGCCAGTGTTTCTGCCTGCGAACCCACCAATTTCAAGATCAACAAAGCCGGTTGCGCTGTCCCACTCCGCGGTCACATTGCCCTCTGAGTGGCTCGAACGTATTGCGCCAGTATTGCTGCCAACAAGTCCACCCAGGTACAAATCGCCTGACGTATTACCATTGATAAAGGTGACATTGGCAGATGAAATGCTGTTATCGATGTCGCCAACATTGAGGGTCGCAATTCCGCCGGCCTGAACACTGCCGGTAACTTGACCACCGACTCGTACCGCCTCAATCGTGCCGAGGTTCGTTACGACGAGGCCGGCGGCCTCATCGCCCCTGATATCCACATTTTCGAGGATTAATGATCGGATCGCACCAGAACTCCGCTCAAAAAGGGCAGCGTTGACGAAATTTCCGGTGTCCGCGTTATCGATGAACAAACCACTAATGGTGTTCAGATTGCCGTCCAAACTGCCCGTAAAGGCCACATCAGTATCGCCAATTGGGTCAAAGCCACGCTCGACAATGATGTCGCCATCGATAAATCGCACCCATTCGCGCGTCGTACTTGCATCAATATCCGCACCCAGCACGTAATTGCTGCTCAGCATACGCTCCGACGACCCGATCCCTTGCAAACCGTAAACATCTACAATTTCAAACGGCGACGCACCGCTCCCAGTCCCACCAGCCGCGCGTAGGAATTCACCGCCCCGCAGGTCAAAGTTCCGTGCAAAAAACGCAGGCAAGGTACCGACCTGCTGCCAATTTCCCGACTGCTGGACAAAAAGATCGACATTCACAGCGCCATTGGCGGCAATGTCGTTCGCAGCGACAAGAACCAATTGGCCGTTCACGCCGTTCAATGCGCCGTTGAGGACAATATCGTTGTTGGCAACAAGTGTCAGCCGCGTCTGGTTGGTCCAGTCAATATCGCGCGAAATGATGATATTCCCAGCATCAGTGCCACCCGAATTCG
>JBCBDL010000014.1:0-42664 GCA_038529695.1 Pseudomonadota bacterium
GCGAGCAGGCTGATCGCGTGATCCAGATCACCGTCCTCCTGTCTGCCCTTCGCGATGGTCCGCTCCCAAAAGGCGCGCTCTTCCGCATCCGCCGCCGCCACCGCGCGGATCACAGGCAGGGTTAGCTTTCGTTCGCGGAAGTCATCACCCACATTCTTTCCGGTGGCTTTCGTGCCGCCATAATCCAGCAAGTCATCGACAATCTGGAACGCGATCCCCAGCGCATCGCCATAGTCAAACATCGCCTGTTTCGTGGCCGCATCCTGCCCCGCAATCTCTCCCCCCACCTCCATCGCGGCAGAGAAGAGCGCGGCGGTTTTTCCGCGAACGACCTGCAGATAAATCTCTTCGGTTGTGGCCAAATCACTGGCGGCGGTCAGTTGCAGCACCTCACCCTCGGCAATGGTCGCGGCGGCATTGGCCAAAATGTCCAAGACTCGGATCGACCCTGTCTCGACCATCAGTTGGAAGGATCGCGCAAAAAGGTAATCCCCGACCAGAACACTCGAAGTATTGTCCCACAACAGGTTCGCAGTGGGCCGCCCCCGGCGCTGGCGGCTTTCATCCACCACATCGTCATGCAGTAAGGTCGCTGTGTGAATAAACTCGACCGTTGCGGCCAGATGCACATGGTAGGGCCCGCCATAGCCACACATCCGCGCCGCCGCCAAAGTCAACATCGGGCGCAGGCGCTTGCCGCCTGCATCAACCAGATGTGCGGTCACTTCAGGGATGCGCGGCGCGTGCTCGGACGCCATGCGATCACGGATCATCGCATTGACCAGGGCCAGATCATCCGCCAGCGCCGCGGCCAATTGTTCATGCGGCTTGGTGGCGGCGATATCGAGGCTCATTGAAGTTTCCGTCATCTGAATAGACAAGGAACGAACCCCGTCATAGGTCTGTGGATTATGAAAGAGCTTTTGCGCACCAACGACCCGACCGTCATCGCCTTTGCAACTGCCCTGTTGGACAGCGAGGGTATAGACTGGTTCACCTTCGACGTAAATATGAGCGTCCTGGAAGGCAGCATAGGCATAATGCCGCGTCGGCTGATGGTGCTGGACCGCGACCTGTTCATGGCCGAGGCCGTGATGCGCGATGCAGAGATTGATCTGGGCCGTGACTGACGACATCACCTGCGACGATTTTCTGGGTGGGAAGGTGCGGGTGTTTCAACCGCGCAGGGGCTATCGGGCCGGTATTGATCCGGTGCTATTAGCGGCGTTTACAGCCGCGAAAACGGGGCAATCCCTACTGGAACTGGGGTGCGGTGTCGGGGTTGCATCACTTTGCCTGGCTGCGCGCGTACCGGGGCTAACGGTGACCGGGGTCGAGCTGCAAGAAGCATATGCCGATCTTGCCCGCCGCAACGCCATCGCGAATGATGCCAACTTTGAGGTGATCACCTCCGACCTGCGCGCGATGCCGGCGGACCTGCGCCAGAAGCGGTTCGATCACGTGATCATGAACCCGCCCTATTTCGACCGAGCTGCTGGAACGGCGTCCGACGATGCCGGGCGTGACACTGCGCTAGGCGGGGACACCCCATTGGCCGACTGGCTGGATATTGGCATCAAGCGTATTGGCCCAAAGGGGTATCTGGAGCTGATCCAGCGGATTGAACGGCTGCCTGAGGTGCTACGTTTGATTGACAGGCGTTTGGGATCCATCATCGTCAAACCAATTGCGGGGCGCGAAGGCCGCGCGCCGGAATTGTTCCTGCTGCAGGCACGTCAGGAGGGGCGCGCTGCTTTCCGCATGGCCCCCGCATTGGTGATGCATGAAGGCGTGGCACATCAGGGCGATCAGGAAAGCTATACGCCTCTGGTGCAGGCCGTTTTGCGAAACGGCGCGGATTTACCCATCGGGCTTTAACCTTTTGGCAATAACTCTCGCCCACCGTGGCAGAACAGCCCGATTGCTGCCTTGCAGCGTGACTCGCGGCGTAATCTGTGATGCACTTCACGTATCAACACACCCAGAGGAGGACGACCATGAGCTTGAGTTCACATTTGCAGGAACTGAAGAAGAAGCACCAGAACCTCTCGGACTCTGTCGAGATGCTCCAGCGCAGCCCTGCGACTGATGACCTCGAAATCGCCAAGCTGAAAAAGCAAAAGCTGATGATCAAGGAAGAGATCACGCGCCTGAGCGCGCATTAACGCCACTCACGGCACTGGCGTGCCCCGCCAGTGCCACGGATCAGACCAGATCGACCGCCCTGACCAGTCGGCGACCCACTTCGTATTTGTGGGAAGACTGTATTTCCTTACGCACCCATGCTTCGAATGCCGCAATATGCGGGCGTTTTTCGTTGCCCATCGGACAGATGAAACGGAACTGCGCCTCGGCTAACAAACCTACCTCGAACGGCGCTATCAGTCGCCCGCTGTCCAGGGCGCGAGTGGCAAGTGACACACGGCCCAGAACCACGCCAGCGCCACCAATGGCCGCGTCCAACGCATGATCCGCCTGCGAAAATCTTGGTCCGTGTGATGTGTCCAATGTGATCTGTGCCGCCTGCGCCCAGGCACCCCAATCGGATGGCGTTTTGAAGAAACTGATCGAATCGTCATGCACCAGCGTCGCCTGCGCCAGCTTTGCGGGCGAGTCGATTTCTTCCGCCATTTCTGGCGTCATCATCGGTGTCATCCACTCCTGAATCAGCGGTTGCGAATAGACCGCCTTGTCCTGCCCAAGGCCAAAGCGGATCGCGACATCAACCTCGTCCCGGTCAAAATCAATGATCCGCAGGGTGGCCAGAAACCGCAACTCGATCTCTGGATGGGCCTGCGCGAATTCGTACATGCGCGGGGCCAGCCATTTTGATGTGAATGCCGGACCTGCGGTCACTGTTAGCACACCATTATCATTCAGTCTTTTTGTATTGCGCCAGGCCGCCGCAAGACTGGCAAACGCATCGGACGTGCCAGGTGCCAGGGCGCGCCCCGCCTCTGTCAGCTCTACCGCGCGGTTCAGGCGGCGAAAGACCGGCATGCCCAAATCCGCCTCAAGCGCCTTGATTTGATAGGATAAAGCAGCCGGTGTGACGTTTAATTCATCCGCTGCCTTGGCAAAGGACATGTGTCGTGCGGCGGCTTCAAAGGCGCGCAGTGCCGTTAGCGGCGGTAATCTGTCACTCATAATTCAGTTTAATACAGCTTAACTGAAGTCATAGGAAGTCTCGTTTGTCGATGCGTGTTTCAAAGCGCATATTGGGGGCAGTAAAACAGATACCCCAAAAAGGAATTGACCCATGCTAGAGATCACGACAAACCCGCGCGTTCGCCAAGGTTTCCAAAACGCCCATAAAGAACGTGCCGACGCGTTCCGCTACGCGATGCGCTGGATCAGCGGTCGCCGGTAAGGATTTCGCTCCGGAGGCCATACTTGGCATCCGAACGAAGAAGGGCCGCGCCTGATCAGCGCGGCCCGTTTCTTTTGAAGCGTCAGACGCTTAGGACATATACTGCCCGCCATTGGCCGACAGGGTGGACCCGGTGACAAAGCCCGCCTCGTCGGAGACCAGGAATTTCACAGCCCGTGCAATCTCTTCGGCTTCACCCAGCCGGCCCACAGGGATCTGCGGCAGGATGACCTCGTTCATGACTTTGTCGGGGATCGTGCTCATCATTTCGGTGTTGATATAACCGGGGGCGACGATGTTCACCGTAATGCCCGCGCGCGCGCCTTCCTGGGCGAGCGATTTGGTAAAGCCGATGTCGCCCGCCTTGGTCGCGGCATAGTTGGCCTGGGCAAACTGACCCTTTTGTCCGTTGATCGAACTGATTGTGACAATCCGCCCGAATTTGCGTTCGCGCATCCCGCCCCAGACGTTATGGGTCATGTTGAAGACGCCGTTGAGGTTCGTGTCGATGCATTCGTGCCACTGCTGCGGCGTCATCTTGTGGAACGGCGCGTCGCGGGTGATACCCGCATTGTTCACCAAAATCTCGACCGGACCAAGATCGTCCTCGATCTGTTTGACGCCTGCGGAGCACGCATCATAATCAGCCACATTCCATTTGTAGGTTTTGATGCCGGTCTCGGATGTAAAGGCCGCCGCCTTTTCATCATTGCCAGCATAAGTGGCTGCGACGGAATAGCCTGCATCCTTCAATGCTGTAGAAATAGCTGCGCCAATTCCGCGCGAGCCGCCAGTGACGAGTGCGACACGTCCCATAGTAATCTCCTCCAGAGGTATTTGTTATTAAGGTGCTAGGCGGTGCTGGCGCGCACCGCCTTGATCTAGATCAGGGGCGTTCGACACAGAGCGCGACGCCCATACCGCCGCCAATGCACAAGGTCGCCAGACCCTTTTTTGCATCGCGGCGTTTCATTTCGAACAGCAGCGTGTTCAATACCCGGCAGCCCGAGGCGCCGATAGGGTGGCCGATCGCGATCGCGCCGCCA
The DNA here is from genome assembly GCA_038529695.1 of Pseudomonadota bacterium. Taxonomy (GTDB): domain Bacteria; phylum Pseudomonadota; class Alphaproteobacteria; order Rhodobacterales; family Rhodobacteraceae; genus Yoonia. Next base: position 4,417 of record JBCBDL010000014.1, read on the forward strand.
TTCACGTTCACGATCTCCGGGTCCCAGCCCATATCCTTATTCACCGCACAGGCCTGCGCGGCAAAGGCTTCGTTCGCTTCGACCAGGTCCAGGTCATCCACGGACCAGCCAGCCTTTTCAAGTGCTTTGCGTGAGGCGTATATGGGTCCCACACCCATCACGGATGGGTCAAGGCCAGCGGTCGCGTAAGACGCGATGCGGGCAAGCGGTTCGATCCCGCGCTTTTCAGCGTTTTCGGCAGACATCAGCAGCGTTGCCGCGGCGCCGTCGTTCAGGCCAGAGGCGTTGGCGGCAGTGACAGAACCTTCTTTGGTAAAGGCTGGACGCAGCTTTTGCATCGCCTCCATCGTCGCACCGTGGCGGATATATTCGTCCTTATCGACAACAATATCACCCTTGCGGGTTTTCACGGTAAACGCTGCAATTTCATCATCAAACTTGCCAGCCTTTTGCGCGGCTTCGGCCTTGTTCTGCGAGGCGACGGCAAATTCATCCTGCATATCACGGCTGATCTGCCATTTTTCGGCAACGTTTTCCGCCGTCTGGCCCATGTGGTAATTATTGAACGCATCCCAAAGACCGTCGCGGATCATCGTATCGATATACTTCATATCGCCCATCTTGTGACCGGCGCGCAACGCGGCGGCGTGGGGGGAAAGTGTCATGTTTTCCTGACCACCGGCGGCTACAATATCTGCATCGCCAAGTTGGATGTGCTGCGCACCCAGTGCGACGGCGCGCAGACCCGACCCGCAAACCTGATTGATCCCCCATGCCGCAGACTCCTGTGGCAGCCCGGCATTGATATGGGCCTGTCGTGCGGGGTTTTGACCCTGTGCAGCGGTCAGAACCTGACCAAGGATCGTCTCACTCACCTCTGATTTGTCCACGCCTGCGCGTTCAACGACGGCCTCAAGTACAGCGGCCCCCAGATCATGGGCGGGTGTGTTGGCAAATGATCCACCAAAGCTGCCCACGGCGGTCCGTGCAGCTGATGCGATTACGACATTGGTCATGAAATGGTCCCTTTAGGTTTGCTCCCTCGGCAGGACGGGTCAGTCACACATTATGCCGTGCGAGTCAGCCCCCACTGCCGCTCGCCCTTTTGTGTATTCTGTTGGTCGACCTAGGGCAAATCAAATCCCCTATGCAGTTAGCGCAACCATATCTACAGATCGAATTTCGGCACACCGTAAAGATAGCCTTGCAGGCAATCGACACCCAGCCGGCGCAGGAAGGCGGCCTCTGCCTCCGTCTCGACACCGTCGGCGATGGCAAACATCTCAAACTGATGGGCGACGGTGATCAACGCCTCTGCCAGGACCTGATTATCGGGGTCTTGTTCAATGCCGCGGATGAAGGATTTGTCGATCTTCACCAGATCGAAAAAGAAATCCTTTAGATAGCGGAACGCGGTCATCCCCGCCCCAAAACCATCCAGCGCAAAACACACCCCCTTTGGCTGCATTTCGGCCATGAAACGGATGACATTTTCGTGCAGCATCATCGCCGATGTTTCGCTGATTTCGAAAATCAGCCGGTCACCAAGGTCATTCTGATGCCAAAGGCCGCCGTCCAGGATACGCCGCCATTCACCGTCACCAATCGACCGGGCCGAGACATTGACAGATAGCCGCACATTTGGGTTCTGCCGCAAGAACCGCAATGCAAGATCGAGTGTCGCGCAATCAATCTGCCGTCCGATGCCGGTTTCATCGACCAAGGGCATGAAATGCGCTGCAGGAATGATCCGGCCCGCATCATCCATCAATCGTACCAGCCCTTCGTAAAAGGTGACACGTCGTTGGATGTCTGCCGTGACAATTGGGTGAAAGGCCAGACGCGCACGGCCGGCCGCCAAGGCATCCGTGACCAGTGTCATTACATCGGCATCCCTGCTGGCCATCGCATAGTGCAGCGGGTCAATCAGTGCCTGTTCATCCATCTGGGCGTGGGCAAGCGTGGCGTTTTGCATATCCGGGCTCCATACTGCGGCGAACTATGCCCAATGTGGCCTAACAACTGCTTAAGGATATCCGATGATGGAACGCTGTGGCTGGGCCGGACCCGAACAGATCTATATCGACTATCACGACACTGAATGGGGCGTGCCGGAATACGACAGCCGCGCGTTGTGGGAAAAGCTGATACTGGATGGGTTTCAGGCCGGGCTCAGCTGGATCACGATCCTGAAGAAGCGCGAGAACTTCCGTACGGCCTTTGACGGGTTCGATCCGCATGTGATTGCAAAATGGGGGGAGGCGGACGTCGCGCGCCTTTTGAGCAACCCTGGCATCATCCGTCACCGGGGCAAGATCGAGGCGACAATCGGCAATGCCCGTGCCTGGGCCGAGATTGAGGCGCGCGAAGGGTTTGACCAATTTTTGTGGAATTACGTTGATGGTGTGCCGCTGCGCACGACGTTTTCCGATCGCGCAGATATACCCACGCAATCACCACTTTCGATGCAAATCTCGAATGATCTTAAAAGGGCCGGTTTTCGCTTCTGTGGTCCGACAATTGTTTATGCCTTTATGGAGGCGACAGGGTTGTTCAACAACCATCTAACCACCTGCTTTCGCCATGCGGAATGTGCGGGTTTGGCGCGCGATCGATAGCCGTAACAAACGACAAACTTCCCGGCAGGGAAAACGCAGGTCGCGTTGGGGTTTGTTGACAGGGCGCGGTGGCGTTCACCAGCGGTCCAGCGCGGCCTCATCTTCATCTTTGGCCGCGATCCAATTGGCCCCCTTTGCGGTTACTTCCTTCTTCCAGAACGGCGCACGAGATTTCAGGTAGTCCATCAGGAAATCTGCCGCAGCGAAGGCAGCTGCCCGATGGGCAGCTGCGGTCGCCACCATCATGATCGGCGTGCCAGGTTTCAGGGTGCCATGCCGGTGGATCACCAATGCATCTGCCAAGTCCCAACGCGTCACGGCCTCATCCACGATCTTGCCAATCGCGCGTTCGGTCATGCCGGGGTAGTGTTCGATTTGCATTTCGGTCAGATCACCGCCCGTATCGCGGACAACGCCGGTGAAGCTCACGACCGCGCCGATATCGGTGCGACCCTGGGAAAAGGTGTTCAGCTCTGCCCCCGCATCGAACAGGTCTGTCTGGACGCGAACACGCATTTAGCCACCTGTCATCGGGGGGAAGAACGCGACTTCCTTAACGCCTGCCAATGGCGCATCGAAGTCCGACAGCTCTTGGTCCAGCGCGACCCGCAGAGCCGAGATATCAGCGAAAGCCGCGTCATAGCGGTCTTCGCGCGCGCGTAATTCGGCGATCAACTCGTTCACTGTGGCGGCCGTCGATTCAACGGTTTCCTGTGGAATACCGATCCGTTCGCGGACCCACGCAAAATACATCACATTCATAGGCTGCTATCCCTCAAATGGGGTCGGGCCTTTTGAAAGTAGTCCCAACCGCTTGCCAGCGTCAAAACCCCCGCCATCCAAAGCATGATAATCCCGCCCCACCAGCTGATGTTCATCCCCTGATATTTCCACCACAGGCCAAGCTCATCCGGGCCGGTGCGGGTGATCGCGGCTTCGACCATTTCCGAGGTCATGGCGAGCGATTGCATCCCGAAGTAGTGCTCAAATGCGCCGGTTGCAAAGAGCATGGCAATGGCAACCATCTGGGCGGTGGTTTTCCATTTTGCCAGTTTCGTGACCTTGAGGGTGCCAGCGGTATCGCCCAGAAATTCACGCAAGCCCGACACGAAAACCTCACGAAAAATAATCACGGTCGCGGGAAGCAGGATCCACGGGTTCATGCCGGAAAAGCCGGTAATGACGACCAATGCAATAATGACCATCGCCTTGTCGGCAATCGGGTCCAGCATCGCGCCCAGCTTGGTTTCCTGTTTCCATGCGCGGGCAAGATAGCCATCAAGGAAATCGGTGAGGGCGGCCGTGACGAAAAGCACCAGTGCAAACCAATCCGCCCAGGGCCGATGGAAGTAAAGAAACATCACAACAACGCCGGGTGCCGCAGCAAGGCGCAGGATTGTGAGGATATTGGGCAGGTTCAACGTCATGCCAGAAGTCGTAACGCGGCATGCGCGCAGATGCCAGACTATACGGATCGCATTGCGCGCTTTCACTTTGTCTTGCCAAACTGCCCAGACCGCTGGACCGGGGCGTTAAATGCCACTGGCCCAATGAGAATGGGTCGCGTAGAACTTCACCGCAGACTTGTTTGAAGGTATCTTAATGCGTCGTTTTGCAATCGCTTTGGTTTCTGTCCTGCTGGCGGTCCTGGCTTTGGGCTTTTTCCTGCTGCCGTCTTACCCCGTGACGGTGACGCAAGAGCAGATCAATGAAGCGATCGCCGACAGATTGCCCTTTGTAACGGAACAAAACACAAGCCAGACGACCGTGAGCGCAGGCACGGTCACGCTGAGCGCCGGAAATCGTGTTGCGACTGAGTGGGCGTTAGAAACAGCATCTCCGATGTTTACCGGTAATGTCGCGATGACAGCGGCTTTGCAGCCACACTATGAGGATGGGGCGTTCTTCCTCAAGGATCTGGACTATCGCGAAATCCAAATTGCTTTTGTTGAGGATGGTGCAGAGGGCGAGAAGATCCGCCGGGATGTGGGTGATTTGCTTGTACAAGGCGCGCGCAGCGTGATGCGCGGCTTGCTGGATGACGCGACAACAACGCGGACATTCGACCCGGAATTGACGGAGGCGCTGAAACAGCTTTTTGGCGGCATCTTGCAGGCGTTTCTGAACGCCTTCCCGGTCTATGACCTGCGATCGGCAGGCGGCAATATCGCTTTGGCCGCATTGGTCCTCGATGAAGTCGTTGTTGATGACGGGCAGATCACCGCCACCTTTGGCGTGCAAAGGTTGATCAGTCAGGTGACGTTCTTTGTTCTTGTTATTCTTCTGTTGCTGCTTTTTGCCGGTCGTAATGCGCCACCGAGCCGGAGCACTTGATCACCAGCTCCTAAGCACCGTTTTCGTGAAAGAAGTCGTAGATCGTCTGCGCCATATTGGCCGAGACACCATCAACGGCCCTCAAATCAGCGAGATTTGCGCGGGCTACTGATTTGGCTGATCCGAAATGCGCCAATAACGCGCGTTTGCGGGTGGCACCCACGCCGGGGATTTCATCAAGGGGTGTTGCACCAATGGCCTTGGATCTTTTCGCGCGGTGGGTGCCGATGGCAAAGCGGTGTACTTCATCCCGCATCCGCTGGATGAAGTAGAGCACCGGATCGTTGTGGCGCAGCGCCATGACGGGTTTGCCAGTGCGGTAGAATTCTTCCTTGCCGGCATCGCGATCTTCGCCCTTGGCGACGCCCACCATCGGGACGTCTGCAACGCCCAGATCGTCCATAATCTGTTGCACTGCACTCACCTGTCCCGCGCCGCCATCGATGAGCAACAGGTCCGGCCAAGTGCCGGTATTGCGCTCCGGATCCTCTTTCAAAAGACGCTGAAACCGGCGGGTCAGCACCTCTTTCATCATGCCGAAATCATCTCCAGGAGTGATCTGCGTGTCCTTGATGTTGAACTTGCGGTATTGGTTCTTGTCGAACCCGTCAGGTCCCGCAACGACCATCGCGCCAACGGCGTGAGCGCCCTGGATATGAGAGTTGTCGTAGACCTCAATTCGCTGCGGGACCTTTTCGAGGTTAAACGCCTCCGCCACACCTTTGAGCAGTTTCGCCTGCGTGGCCGTTTCCGACATCTTCCTGGCCAAACTTTCGCGGGCATTGCGCAGGGCGGATTGCACCAGCTCTGCCTTTTCACCACGCTGCGGCACGGTTATGTCAACTTTGCGCCCGGCTTTTTCTGCAAGCGCTTCTGCCATCAGATCATCATTGTCGAGGCCATGTGACAAAAGCAGCATCTTGGGCGGCTCGCGCGTGGCATAGAACTGGCCCACGAAGGCCTCCATCACCTCTGCCAGATCTTCGTCCCCGCTGATGCGTGGGTAGTAGTCGTGATTGCCCCAATTCTGATGGGCGCGAATGAAAAAGACCTGCACGCAGGCCTGCCCGCCATCGGTATGCAGCGCGATCACATCCGCCTCTGCCGTGTTTTGCGGGTTAATCCCTTGGGCTGATTGCACTTGGGTCAACGCCTTGATCCGATCACGCAGGGCTGCGGCGCGTTCGAACGCCATATCTGCGCTCGCGGCCTGCATTTGCGCGGCAAGCGCTTCCTGAATACCCTTGGTCTGGCCCTTCAGGAATTGTTCGGCATCGCGCACGGATGCGGCATAATCGGCTTCGCTGATCAGCCCGCAGCAGGGACCAGAGCAGCGCTTGATCTGGTATTGCAAGCAAGGCCGCGTGCGCGTTTCAAAATCACTGTCGGAACAGTTGCGCAGCAGGAACACCCGCTGCAACTGGTTCAGCGTCCGGTTCACCGCACCCGCGCCAGCGAACGGACCGTAATAGTTTCCCTTCTGCTTTTTCGCACCGCGATGCTTTTTGATCATTGGAAACGGGTGATCCATCGCCACCAGAATGTTCGGAAAGCTCTTGTCGTCGCGCAAAAGTACGTTGTAGCGCGGTTTGAGCTGCTTAATCAGGTTCTGTTCTAAAAGCAGCGCCTCGGTCTCGGTCCTTGTTGTCAGGAACATCATTGACGCGGTATCGCGGATCATCCGTTCGATGCGCAGCGAGTGGCCACCGGGGCGGGCATAATTGCTGACGCGCGCCTTGAGGTTTCGCGCCTTACCGACATAGAGGACCCGGCTTTCCGCATCCAGCATCCTGTAAACACCCGGTGACGCGTCAAGGGTGCGCAGGTAGCCGTGGATCACCTCATATCCGGTTGGGATGTTCTCAGTCATGTGTCGAGTGTGTGATTCTGGTTGGGCTGCAATGGTAACGCGGTGAGGACAAGAGAAAAGGCATCCACTTTTTCTGTGGATAACTCCGTGGGTGAATTGCGGGCATCTGGAATTTTCCCTTGTTTTAGGCTGACTTCAACGAAATGCCTAAAAATTAGGCACGAATTCAAGTATCTGAAATTATTGAATATTTTTCTTTCACTCTCCTTAACACCTTGAAAAATAGGGTAATTGTAAAGAGTTTGTGAACGTTTCAAGACGCCAGTGCGTAACTCTGACGCGCCGTCACTCAACCCCTAGGACATCTGGTGTTTCCCAGGCCAAATGTTGCCCTCCGTCAACGGCCAGCATTTGGCCCGTAACCGCTGGCGCATCAAGGAAATATCCTAGTGCTGCGGTGATATCCGCCGGGTTTGCACCGCGTTTCAAAACGGTTGCTGCACGTTGGCGGTCAAAGTGTTCCTTGCTCTGTCTGTGCCCTTGCAGCGTCGGCCCTGGCCCGATCCCGTTGACCCGAACACGCGGGGCCAGCGCTTGCGCGGTGGTCCGTGTCATCGCCCAGAGACCCATCTTGGCGATCGTGTAGCTCATGAATTCCGGTGTCAACTTGTGGACGCGCTGGTCGAGCATATTGATGACGAGGCCTTGGGCAACAGGTTCGCCCATGTCGTCCATCACCGCTTCTGGCACCTGTTCAGCGAAATGCTGGGTCAGGACGAAAGGTGCGCGCAGGTTCGATTCCATATGGCGGTCCCAGCTTTCACGGGTGCCCGTTTCCATGTTGTCATATTCAAAGATCGACGCGTTGTTGATCAGGCAGGTGAGCGGGCCACCCAGCACATCTAACGCCCGGTGGATCAGCGCCTTTGTCGCCTCCTCGTCAAGCAGATCGGCCTGCAGCGCAGCAGCCTTGCGCCCCATAGCTTGCAGTTGGGCAACGGTGTCATCCGCACCCGCTTGCGACCCGGCATAATGTACGGCGACATCATAGCCGCGCTGACCGAGATAAAGCGCCATCGCTTGTCCCAGCCGCGCGCCTGCACCCGTCACAAGCGCCTTCATCCGCGTCCCTTTTCACAGACGCATGGGCCCCTGCCGATGCGGTAGCGGTTGCATTTGGGGCATTTCGCCTGGGCCAGCCGGTCTTGCCCCGGGAACCGCCATTTGCCGAATATACCCAGCACCATCATGAAGGCCAGAAATGCAAAGATCGCCTTGAGGATCACAGACCAAACCTAGCAAAGGCCGCGCGCTCTTCGATACCAGCAACGGCGTCATCGACAATCCGCGCACCGAACCGCGCAAGCAGCGGTTTTTTCTGATCATAGCGGCGGAATTTGACGTTGTCGCCAAAGCGTTCCTTCATCACCGGGGCGAGATGGCCGACCCCGTCTGCAAGGCCCGCATCAATACCTTTCTGCCCGATGAACACCTCGCCCGTGAACAGATCAGGGTTCTCGGACAGCTTGGCACCGCGCCGCGACTTCACGTATTCGATGAAAGTGGCGTGCAGATCTTCCAGCCATCCTTTCAATTTTTTCACATCCGCTGGTTTTTCTGGTTTGAACGGATCCATCATGGACTTCGATTTGCCCGCCGTATGAACACGTCGCTGCACGCCGACTTTCTCAATCGCGTCATGCGCGCCGAAGCCCGCACTGATCACCCCGATGGAGCCGGTAATTGAACAGCTGTCGATAAATATCTCATCCGCGGCACAGGCCAGCCAATAGCCGCCCGATGCTGCCACATCCTCAACAAATGCGAAGACGGGCACTTTCTTCTCATCAGCCAGTCGCCGAATACGCGATGCGATCAATGACGACTGCACGGGCGAGCCGCCGGGGCAGTTGATCTCAAGCGCAACAGCAGCGGGTTTGCCTTTGGTAAAGGCCTTTTCGATGACGGGGGCGAGACTGGGGTTATCAAGACCCCGGCCAGAATTCATGATCGCCCCTTGCAGCCGGATAACGGCAACAAACGGATCGGATTTCACGAAGGGAATAAATCGTTTCATGCGCCCCTACTTAGGCCTTCTGTCAGGGCGCACAAGGGCTACTGCCTGATCCGCCAGCCGGTGCGGAATATCCACCAGATCACCGCCAAGCATATGCCGGTAAACAGGGCGATAGCAAAGAGCGATATGCCGATGCCTACATCCGCCGTACCAAAGAACGCCCAGCGGAACCCGCTGATCAAATAGACCACAGGATTGAACAAGGTGATGGTCTGCCAAACCGGTGGCAGCATTGTGATCGAATAGAACGACCCGCCAAGAAAGACGAGTGGCGTGATCACCAGAAGCGGGATCAGTTGTAATTGTTCGAAATTCCCCGCCCAGATGCCGATGATGAAGCCGAGTAACGCGAAACTGACACAGGTGAGTACGAGAAATGCGATCATCGCAAGCGGATGCGCGATCTGTATATCTACAAAGAAAAAGGCCGTGATCAGAATAATGACGCCGATAAACAGAGCCTTTGTGGCGGCGGCGCCAACATAACCCGCGACGATTTCGAGAAAGCTCACCGGTGCCGACAGTAATTCATAAATCGTGCCGATGAATTTCGGGAAATAGATGCCAAAGCTGGCATTGGACGTGGCTTGTGTCATCACCGACAGCATGATCAAGCCCGGCACAATGAAGGCGCCGTAGCTCACGCCTTCGACCTGATCGATGCGGCTGCCGATAGCGGCACCGAAGACGACGAAATAGAGGGATGTGGACAAAACGGGCGAAATCAGGCTTTGCGTCAGCGTGCGAAAAAACCGCCGCATTTCAAAGATGTAAATGGTCAGAACTGCATTCAGGTTCATGATGTTTCCTTCACCAGACCGACAAAAATGTCTTCGAGACTGCTTTGCGCGGTTTGGATGTCTTTCATCTGGAGCCCCGCCTTTTGCAAGTCGTTCAGCAGCGTTGTGATCCCAGTGCGTTCGCCTGTGGTTTCGTAGCTGTAGATCAGGCTGAGCCCGTCATCAGCACGGACAAGATCGTAGGAATTTAATGCGTCGGGAATGATCGGCGTTGCCTCTGCTAGATCGATGCGCAACTGTTTTTGCCCCATCTGCGCCATCAGTTCGGCTTTGCCCTGTACGAGCAGGATCTCACCCTTGTTGATCACGCCGATACGGTCGGCAATCGCCTCGGCTTCTTCGATATAATGGGTGGTCAGGATGATCGTCACGCCAGAGGCTTTCAGCCCCGCAACAACCTCCCACATATCCTTGCGTAGCTCGACATCCACGCCAGCAGTAGGTTCATCAAGAAACAGAACGCGTGGTTCATGGCTGAGCGCCTTGGCGATCAACACCCGGCGTTTCATTCCGCCGGAAAGCGTCATGATCTTGTTGTCTTTTTTGTCGTCGAGCGAAAGTTGCTTCAGGATCCCCTCGATGTAAGCATCGTCGCGCGTTTTGCCGAACAGACCACGCGAAAAGCTGACCGTGCTCATCACGGTCTCGAACGGTTCCAGGTTGATCTCTTGCGGGACAAGGCCGATCAGGTTGCGCGCCGCGCGAAAGTCAGTCTGCGTGTCATGACCGCCGACGGTGATCGTACCGGAGGTGGGCACCGTGATGCCACAGATCGTAGAAATCAGCGTCGTTTTGCCTGCGCCATTGGGGCCGAGCAGGGCCAGGATTTCGCCTTCTTCGATGTCGAGGTTTACGGATTTCAGGGCCTCAAAACCGCCAGCGTAGGCTTTGCGTAGGTTCTTGACGGAGACGATTGCGGACATGGATTGGCCTTTGGCTGCGTTCGGCGAACCTAGTCCGACCGGCGCGGAAGGAAAAGGTGTGAACGCGAAGAGCCAGATGTGCAGATTTGCAAGAGGCTTGGTCCCGTGGGGCGGACGCGGTATGGGACTGGGATGGAACGTATTCTGATCTCTGCCTGTTTGTTGGGGCGTCCGGTGCGGTATAACGGCACTGACAAGGCATCCGGCGCGGATGACATTCTGGCGTTGTGGCGGGAACAGGGGCGGTTGGTGCCCGTCTGCCCCGAAATTGCAGTGGGCTTTCCCACACCGCGCCCTGCCGCAGAAATCTATCGTTCGGATGGCGACCCGCAAGGCGCCGATGTCTTGGCCGGGCGTGCATCGGTCATCGAGGAAACCGGACGGGACGTCACTGCGCTGTACGTCCAGGCAGCGCAAGAGACTGTGCAATTAGCACAGCGACATGGCTGCCACCACGCAGTTTTGACAGATGGATCGCCATCTTGTGGGTCCAGCTTTATCTACGATGGCGGCTTTCGTGGCGTAACGAAACCTGGGGTAGGGACAACCACTGCAGCTTTGCGGGCAGCCGGCATTAACGTTTGGCCCGAAACACGTATTGCCGCGCTACATGCCCTTTTGGGCACGCCCTAATACATCGTGGTCCGGTAGCTTGTTTCCAAGCCTTCGTCCAACTTCCGCATCTCTTCGGGGTCATCCGGCGCGCCAGTGGTCTGGTCCAGAACGATCTTGATCAGCGATGGCATCTCACCCCGATCCTGATACTGGCGCGGGTCCCAGAGCTTGGACCGGCGGAATGCCTTGGCGCAGTGGATGAAGAGTTCTTCGATTGTCACGACGATGGCCGTGGTTGGCGTGCGGCCGTTCACGACTGCCAATGACAAAAGGTCGGGGTCTCGCGTGATTTGTGCAATGCCATTCACCCGCAGCGTTTCATCAAAACCGGGGATCATGAACAGGATGCCGACCGCCGGATTGGCCAGGATGTTGGATTGCGTATCCAGCCGGTTGTTGCCAGGGCGGTCGGGGATCAGCAGCGTTTTATCGTCCAAGACCTGCACAAAACCACACGGATCGCCGCGCGGACTGACATCGGCGCGCCCATCGGCGGTTTGCGTGCTAATGCAGAGAAAGGGTGAGCGTGCGATGAAGTCGCGGGCATGTTTGTCAAGCTGGTCGAGGCATTTCTGTACTGCGATGGGATGGGTGGGCGGAAAAAGCGCGCGTAATTCCCTCTCATCCCTGATCAGGTAAGCGGGGTTGAGTTGTGTTGTATCGGCCATTTGTGTCGCTCCTCGCCCATGCTGGTCCTGACTAGCCGACAAAGCAGCGCATGTCATGGTCATGATGGCCCAACGAAAAAACCCTGCCGCGTGCGGCAGGGTTCCTGAGAGCTGCCCCTGGCAGCATGATAGTCTTAAGGCAGTAAGACGCTGTCGATCACGTGGATCACACCGTTGGACGCGATGATATCTGCAGTCGTCACGGTCGCATCGTCAACCATCACGCCATTGGTGCCATCGATATGCACCTCTTCGCCATTGACGGTAGCCACCGACAGGCGCTGACCGGCAAGCTGGTCAGATGTCACTGCACCGGGCACCACGTGATAGGTCAGAATGGCTGTCAGCTGATCCTTGTTTTCCGGCAACAGCAGGTTGTCCACAGTGCCGGCCGGCAGCTTGGCGAAAGCCTCATCCGTTGGCGCGAAGACGGTAAATGGTCCTTCACTTTTCAGCGTGTCGACCAGGTCAGCGGCGGTGACAGCCGCGACAAGCGTGTTGAAGTTGCCATTGGATGCCGCGATATCGACGATATCGGGTTCGCTCGTCATGGGCGCACAAGCGGCGGCAACAGCGGCCCCTGCGGCAAGAATGACTGACTTCAATGCAAAACGACGGTTCATGGGAGTGTCCTTTCAAGTCCCTGTTAACGCTTTTGTTACGGGAACTTGGCGGCACTGGTTGTCATTCTGACAATGAGTTTATGGGCTGTATTATTGTGATCTGATATGTCGCATGTGGCGTATCGCTGCGCTAGCTGTCATGGCAATGTTGACGAAAGGATTTCTTGAGCATCTCCAGTTCCGCGCGCAGCAGGTTCATTTCCGCTCTGATATCCTCGGCCAAGGCTTCACCCGCCAACAATGCAAAACTGCCCAGAGCCCGACCCTGAGCGTCGCTGATCACAAAGGTCTGTACCCCGTCGCTGATTAGCTGAGCGGGCACCGGTACGGTGACGCGCCAGGCATCCCGCGCCGCATCGTGTTCGACGCGCAGTCCCTCTACCGGTTCACCTAGATGGCTGACTTGCAACGTAGGTGCGACAGCCCCTGCACCCGTCAACTCCCCCTCCCAGACGCCGTTGACGAGCCGTGTTTTGGTAAGGGTCATCTGTGTCATATCGGTTCTCTTATATCTCGGCGCGGGGATAACGGCTGAAGTTCAGATCGCGCAATGTGATCCGGTTCATGGCAGGGTTGTCGAACATCAGATCGACCCACATCCGCTCGGCCCGTTTTTCGTTCAGTTGTGTATAGGCCAGGTCGAATTCCACCATCGTTTCGGGTTTGTCATCCGGCAGTGTCAGCAGGATTTGCTCGGTATTTGGTCCGTTTTTGACGTTGATCCGGGCGTAGATCGTGACGGGGCGTTCGCGTTCAATCACGGCACCAAGTTGGATCAGGTGACGTTTTTTCAACCCGGATGCCGCATCGGTTGGTATCTCTACCACCAGCGATAGGTAGCTGCCCTTGAAATGGAAAACCTCGATCTGAATGCCGAAAGGTGCGAAATCATCTTCGCGTGTGTTGCGGCCTTGGCGCATGGTGATTTCGGATAGCGGGCAATCGTGAAATAGCGTGAGTTCATCGCCCAATGGTGTGCGGTCGGTTGCACCCGCATGCCCAGGCTCTGCAAATGCAGCGCGCCAGGCCTTGGGGCGCCAGGACCAATCTGTGCCGCTGGGGCGTGCAAAGGTTGTGGATCCTACGCGCGGCAATGCCAGCCGCGCATCGGCCGTGTGCGACAATTCCTGAAGCGGCGTTCGCAATTGCCGGGCCTGCTGGCGAAGGGCACGCAAGGCAATCAGTTCGGCGTGTGACGCATCCCGCGCCGCCTTGCGCCATCGGGCCAGCGAGCGTTTGTGCAGGAAGCGTCCGATAGGGCCATGTGGGGTGATCGCCATTACCATCCTCTTTACACGCGCAGTGTGCCAAACCTACGCCCTGATGCAAGCAGCCTATGTCTCGGTGTTGTCCGCAACAGGTTCTGGCAATGCCTCTGCAGCGGCGCCAATTCCACCAAGGATCAGTTTTAAAAGACCAGCCCCAGGTCCGTCCTGCAGTGGCGCAGACGCCAGACCGCGTACAGCGATTGTCACAAGACGGCCATTGACGTCGGTAAAGGCCCGCCATTCTTCGCCTTGCAGGCCGGGCAGCGGCGGCGTGCCCTTGTCGGTAAAGTGCACCATGACCCGGCCGTTAAAGGCTTGGGTCGACAAGATTGTCACGTCTTCGCCCTTGCCTATATTGCTTAGCAACGCGTTGCCTGCATCCGTGATCAGAAAATCGCGTAGCGCAATTTCGCTGCCCGCAACCGCGCCGCTTTCAGCCGGGCCGACCTGGACAGTGGCGACGCCGATTACTTCTGGCACGGCAGCGTCTTCGCCGAGCGTTGCGCAGGGAACCATCACCGCAAAGCCATTTGCGGGCTGGCTGGACCCACCATCAACGCAATATCCCGTGGGTGTGGTTGCGATGACGGTGCCGTCAGCAAATGCCACGGTGCGTGAGGGTGCAATGGGTGTGCAGGCTGTCAGGGCGAGCATGCTCGCCAGCCCAACCAGAACAAAGCGCATATGGGTCAGAGATCCATATAAATGTGCTTTTCACCCTTGGCACCCGGATGGGTCAGCGCGCCCTGCCGCGCGCCCCCCACAAGCTGGGCATATTTCCAGAGTGCGCCGGAGGCGTAGATGGTTTCTTTGGGGCCGTTCCAATCGGCCTTTCGCTGGGCGAGGTCTTCGTCGCTCAGGTCCACCTTCAACTCACCCGTGATCGCGTTGATCGTGATGACATCACCGTTTTGCAACAAACCGATTGGCCCGCCATGCGCTGCCTCTGGCCCCACATGGCCCACACAGAAACCGCGGGTCGCGCCAGAGAAACGGCCATCGGTGATCAGGGCCACCTTCTTGCCCATGCCCTGACCGGACAAGGCGGCGGTGGTCGCCAGCATCTCACGCATGCCGGGGCCGCCGGACGGGCCTTCGTTGCGGATCACGATGACTTCGCCTTCTTCATATTCGCGGGCTTTGACGGCTTCGAATGCGTCTTCCTCGCTTTCGAACACGCGGGCCGGGCCTGTGAAGCTCCGCTCAGCCTCGCTCATGCCCGCCACCTTCACAATCGCGCCGTCAGGGGCGAGGTTGCCCTTGAGGCCCACGACACCGCCCGTTGGTGTCAGCGGTTTGTCGACAGGATAGATCACGCGGCCATCGGCCTCGCCCCGGATCATGTCCAACTCTTCGCCCATGGTGCGGCCAGAGGCGGTCATGCAGTCCTCATGGATCAGCCCTGACTTGCGCAGTTCCTTCATCACGACCGGTACGCCGCCAGCTTCATACAGGTCTTTGGCCACGTATTGCCCACCCGGCTTCAGGTCGACGAAATACGGCGTGTCGCGGAAGATATCGCAGACGTCGAAGAGGTCAAAATCAATCCCCGCTTCAGCCGCGATGGCAGGCAGATGCAGGCCTGCATTGGTGGACCCGCCTGTGCAGGCGACGATCCGGGCTGCATTTTCCAGTGATTTGCGGGTGACCACGTCACGTGCGCGGATGTTCTTTTCGATCAGGTTCATCACCGCCTCGCCGGAGGCGACACCATATTGGTCGCGGCTTTCATAAGGGGCAGGGGCGCCCGACGAATTGAGAAGCGCCAGGCCAATCGCCTCGGACACGCAGGCCATGGTGTTGGCCGTGAACTGGCCGCCGCAGGCGCCGGCGCTTGGGCAGGCCACACGTTCGAGGACTTCAAGCTCTGCATCGGACATGTTGCCCGCCTGATGCTTACCGACAGCTTCGAACACGTCCTGCACTGTCACGTCCTTGCCGTCGAGCCGGCCTGGCAGGATTGAGCCACCATAGATAAAGACGGATGGCACGTTTAGTCGCACCATCGCCATCATCATGCCGGGCAGGGATTTGTCGCAGCCAGCAAGACCGACCAGCGCGTCATAGCAATGACCGCGCATCGTCAACTCAACCGTGTCGGCGATGGCTTCGCGCGAGGCGAGCGACGACCGCATGCCTTCGTGACCCATTGCAATTCCGTCAGTGACAGTGATTGTGGTGAATTCGCGAGGGGTGCCAAAGGCCTTTTTCACGCCCAGCTTGACCGCTTGTGCCTGCCGGTTCAGCGCGATGTTGCAAGGTGCGGCCTCGTTCCAGCAAGTGGCGACGCCGACCCATGGCTGTTTAATCGCCTTTTCGTCCAGACCCATCGCATAAAAGTACGACCGGTGCGGCGCGCGGGCAGGCCCTTCGGTCACGTGGCGGCTGGGTAGATTGGTTTTGTCGACCTTGCCTTTGAGCATCTCTTTTCTCTCCCCGAAATCTGTTGGGATCGGGTCTAAATAGTGGGCCGGTCAGGCGCAAGGTGGAAGTCGCGGTTGCAGGCCATCCCAAGGGCGGCGTAGGGTCCGGCATGCCCGACGCTTATGCCCCGCACCGCGATTTTATCCGCCCTGCACAACACGTCACGCATCCACGTCACATTGTGGCGGTTGTTGCTACGTTTCTCGCGGCGTTTTTCGCTTTTCCAGTTGTGTTGATGGTGGTTTTGCCAGTGACGGCGCGCGACGCCTTCTACGATGGGATCACCCCCATCGCCACCATGGCGCAATTCGGGATTTTTGGATTGTCCGCTTGGGTCTTCGTCGTCGCCCTGCGCCGGGTGCACGGCCGTGGGTTCTGGTCGCTGATTGGGCCTTATCAGGCGGCCTGGTCGGACTGCCGCAAGACGGCAGTGTCTGTTGGTGTGATCTTGCTGATTACGCAGGTGATCTTGCCGCTGGGCTCCTGGGGACAGCCGGCAGAGACACGCAATATTGGCCTTTGGTTGGTTTTACTGCCCTTAGCGATGCTGGTGATCATGATCCAGGTCACGACGGAAGAGATTATCTTTCGCGGCTATCTGCAGCAGCAGCTCGCCTGCCTGTCTGCCAATCCCTGGATCTGGATGGTAGTGCCTTCGCTGCTGTTCGGGATCTGGCATTTCTGGAACGCCAACAGCGCCACCGAAGGCATGGTCTACGTGTTTTGGGCAACATTGCTGGGGCTGGCCTGCGCCGATCTGACGGCCCGCACAGGTAATCTGGGCGCGGCGATCGGCCTACACTTTGCCAACAACTTCACCGCAATCATGTTCATCGGTACTCAAGACTGGCCGATGTCGGGCCTTGCATTGATCCTATACCCGTATCATGACCCCGACGTCTTGAGCGCGGAAATAGCCGAGGTCATGGGTCTTTGGCTCGCATTCAGCATGGCCATCGCTGCGCTGTCGGTCCTCATCATTTGGCTCACAGCACGAATTAGTTTGAAAAAATGACAACACCTGCTTTTTCTGAGCCGTTTGACAGCTTCGTTGCGCCTGCGCGTGCCTTACCAGCACTTTGGCGTGTATTTTTGGGCGCATTTTTGTGGGTGGCGTTGACCTTTGCCTTTGCCATCGCTGTTTCTGCTGTCATCAGCTATGTTGACCCTGAACTGATCGCACGCGAGGGGATTTTTGGCGGGTCCACCCCATTTGGCGTCGTGTCGTTTTTGGGTGTGTTCATTGGCGCGTTCTTTGCCGTCTGGCTGATAGCGCGATTGCTGCACAAACGCGGCTGGCGCAGTCTCTTGGGGCATGGACCGGTGGCGCGAAACTTTGTCATCGGTGCCGGGGTGTTTTTGGCGCTGCAGGCGGTGAATATCGGGCTTTGGCATGTCTTTTACGACAGTCAACCAAACGTGTCTTTTGACGTGTTTCTCGTTTGGTTACCTGTGCTGATCATTGTCCTGATTTTTCAGACAGGGGCGGAAGAACTGCTGTTTCGAGGTTATCTGATGCAGCAATTGGCTGCGCGTTTTAGTGCGCCATTAATCTGGATGGTGATTCCACAAATACTTTTTGCGTTGCTGCATTTTAACCCGGTCAGCTATGGCCCGATCACTTGGTTGATTATCGGGATGATTTTCGTCCTCGCCATCATGTGGGCCGATCTGACACGCGTAACCGGCAATCTGGGTGCAGCCTGGGGCTGGCATTTTGCCAATAACCTCATCGTTTTCGGAGTCTTTGGCTCTCCGGGAGAAATGGACGGGCTGGCGCTGCGCGTGACACCATATGACGTTGTGGATACACCTGTCGGGTCATATCTCGGTTTTGTGGTCATGCTGGTAGCAACTTGGCTGCTCTTGCGCCGCGTCTTGCGCCCCTGATTGCATTTCGCCTGCGTGCGGCATATCTGACAGGGACCAACGCAGGGACCGCGCATGAACTGGATCACGAACTACGTCCGCCCCACGATCAATTCGCTTTTTTCGCGCCGCGAGGTGCCTGAAAACCTGTGGACGAAATGTGCGGATTGCGGAACAATGCTGTTTCATCGTGAACTGGCCGAAAACCTCAATGTCTGCACCAATTGCGGTCATCACATGCCCATTGGTGCGCGGGACAGGTTAATGTCGGTCTTTGATGGCGGTGTTTTCGTTGAAGTTGCGGTGCCTGACCCTGTCCCTGATCCGCTGCATTTTCGAGATCAGAAACGCTATACCGACCGCATCAAAGAGGCGCGCAAGAAAACGGGCGAAAAAGACGCAATGCTGGTGGCCGAGGGTGAGATGGGCCGCACACCCGTTGTTGTCGCGGTGCAGGACTTCTCGTTCATGGGCGGGTCGATGTCGATCTATGTCGGCAATGCGATTGTCGCTGCAGCAGAACGTGCGATTGAACTGAAACGCCCGCTCATCCTGTTTTCCGCTGCCGGTGGGGCGCGTATGCAAGAGGGTATTCTGGGTCTCATGCAGATGCCGCGGACGACGATCGCGGTGCAGATGCTGAAAGAGGCCGGTTTGCCGTATATCGTGGTGCTGACCCACCCCACGACGGGGGGCGTGACCGCATCCTATGCGATGCTGGGCGATGTACAGATCGCGGAACCCAACGCATTGATTGGCTTTGCCGGAGCCCGCGTGATCGAACAGACCATTGGGGAAAAGCTGCCCGAAGGGTTCCAACGCGCCGAATATCTGTTGGATCACGGCATGCTGGACCGCGTGACCAAGCGGACTGACCTGAAGGATGAATTGGTAACGATTGTGCGCTTGCTGATGCAGCAGCCCGCCCCAGTCAAAGGTGACCTGCCTGCCCCGGAAATCACCTCCGAAGCTGCGCTGCAGCTTGAAAATCCAATCAGTCCAGAAGAGGCGAAGTGACGGCCCGTTCTGATGTGATCCTCAAGCGGATGATGGCCTTACATCCAAAGGTCATGGATTTGGTACTGGATCGGGTCTGGAAATTGCTGTCCGACATTGGTGATCCGCAAGATCGCCTGCCACCTGTCATCCATATCGCAGGGACAAACGGCAAAGGGTCGACGCAGGCAATGATCCGTGCCGGGCTGGAACAGAGTGGCGCAACCGTTCACGCATACACATCCCCGCATCTTGCCCGGTTTCACGAACGGATCCGGGTCGCGGGCACGCTGATTTCAGAGGACGCGCTGACGGAAGTCCTGGATCGCTGTTACCACGCAAATGGCGGTGACCCGATCACATATTTTGAGATTACGACCGTTGCCGCGCTTCTAGCCTTTGCAGAGGCTGACGCCGACTATACCCTTCTGGAAGTGGGGTTGGGTGGGCGTCTGGATGCCACCAATGTGGTTGATAGACCCCGGCTCACCATCATTACTCCGGTTGATATGGACCACCAGCGGTTTCTGGGTGATACCTTGCCGCAGATTGCCGGTGAAAAGGCTGGGATCATCAAACGTGGGGTGCCATGTGTGGTTGGTCCGCAGCATGACGAAAGCATGAAGGTGATTGAGCGGGTTGCGGGCGCGTTGGGTGCGCCGCTTCTCAGCTATGGCCAGCATTGGCATGTCAGCACCGAACGCGAAAGGCTGGTGTATCAGGACGAAACTGGGCTGCTTGATCTGCCATTACCGAACCTGTTGGGGCAGCATCAGGTCATGAATGCGGGCGCAGCAATTGCCGCCCTGCGCGTGCTCGGCAAGGACGGGGCCGCCTGCGAAGCGGCTGTGACGCAAGCCCATTGGCCCGCGCGGATGGAGCGGCTGACCAAGGGCGCACTCGTAGATTTGGCCGCACCGGCCGAGTTGTGGTTGGATGGTGGGCATAATCCGGCTGCTGGGCGCGCGCTCGCCGATACTTTGCTTGGTCTACCGCCACGCCCGACCCACCTTATTTGCGGGATGTTGAACACCAAGGATATTGGTGGTTATCTGGCGCCGCTTGCTGCCGTGGCAGAAAGATTGATCGCAGTGTCAATCCCGGATGAGACCAACACAATTCCGGCGGAACAAACCGCGGATGAGTCAGGCAAGGTGAACCTGCCGGCAGCGACCGCAGACAGCGTGGCTGCGGCAATTCGCCAGATTACGGCAGACACCCCGCATGCGCGAATTTTGATATGCGGGTCACTCTACCTGGCCGGCCATGTCATGCGGGAGAACACGGCGTGATCCGTTTCTTGTCCATTTTGCTGTCCTTGTTGGCGACCAACGCCCAGGCTGCGCAGTTCTACTTCTGCTGGTTGGGCGGCAACGATTATTCGATGGTTGGTCAAATGACGATCAACCCATCATCCCTGAACAAACCCCTTATCACACAAGACGATGTCATTGCGTTTCGGATTGTCGGATATCAGGAGGGGACATTTTTGGGCCAGTGGGACATGGCGACACGAGAGCCCGACGATAGCTGGGTCCTGCATTTTGATCCCGCGCGCAACGCGTTCATGACGCCGGGCGATATCGGCTTGGGCGTCAGCCAGGCTTGGAATGCCGACGGCACCGCCGAAGATTGCGGCAATCCCGGTTTTGGTTTCAACTTGGGCAATTACGCGCAGGATTTCTGCCTGAATGGGGTTTGGGTTGAAGAAAGCGGGATGCCGCCCGAAACCACATTTCTGGTCAGCCCGACACCCGTGGACCCGCAATGCCGGGTTTATGCGCCGACGAGTTAAGGGTCGACAACGAAGAAAAAAGCGACGTGATGCCTTGGGCAAAGATTTGTTCGGCGGACGAAACAGCTGATCTTTGTGCCCGCCCGACTTGCGGCTCGCCAAGTTTCTCGACGACGAACTCGGTCAATCCAGCGTTGCGATATAGGCCAGAAGGGCCGCACGATCCACGGCCATTTCAAAGCCATCGAAACCCATGGTAGTGCCGGGTACCAGCGCCCGCGGCGATTTCAGGAATGCATCCAAAAGTTCGGGGCTCCAACTCTGATAAGATTGCGCAAAGCGCTGAAGCGCTGGTGAGTAGTCGTCATATCCGGAATCGGCTGCAATCTTGCGTCCGATGATACCGGCAAGCTGGGGGGCGACAGCGTCCTCTCGGGACGGCGCATGGCACAAAATACATTGGGCAAAAAGCTGACGACCATGATTGACGGGGTCGCGGGGTGCATCGTCGGGTTCTGCAATGGTAAACATAGCCCGCATGTTGAGCAGTTCGTCTAGCTGCTCCGATGAAAGTGTGCTTCTGACGTTCAGCATTGCCAGGGCCTGGGCCAAGGTCATATTGGCTTCGATCTCACCAACAATTGCGCCCAATTGATGAACGATCGCATGATCGATGAGGTCACCTTGCAATGCGACCTCCAACTCTCTCATAAGGTCCGCTCGTGCGGCCAAGAAACGGGGAAACGTATCAGCGTTTTGTTGGACCGCAGCATCAAGCATCTGGCGCTGTTGAGGTGTAAGCAGGTCGAGCACCTCACCGGCCACGCCCCCACGGCGCACCGAATGCCCAGATGCCAGCCGAAGGCTCACAAAGCCGAAATGCTGACTTGGCTTGCCCACGACTTCGAAGTCATTGAGCTCTGGCGATCCGGTCGTCCAAGCCAAAAACCTAGCAGCCAGATTGACAAGCTCCTGACGGTCAATGTCGACAAGTGTTACACCATGACGCGGTGCCAGCAGCGTATCGGACTGCCCCGTGGCATGTGCCGCACGGATCGCTGCCAGCTGTTCCTGTTGCCCTGATGTCAACGATCCTGCGATCGCCCCAAAGCGTTGTGCGATGACCCGACCAAGCTCGGCCTCCGCCGCGCCATAGACGCGGCCAAGGGCGCGGAATTCTGTCTCCTCGACAGGTTCCCCGACAAGAAGCCGCTCTAGTGCACGATTTATCTCGATACGTGCCGCATGTGCTTTGGCATGAGCGGGGGCTTGCTCTTCCAGCAGAGTGACCAGGACCTCAATCTGGGAGGGGTCGAGAACAGCAAGCGTGTCACGTGCGACGCGGGCACGCGTCAGGCTTTGCCCGCTTGAAACGCGCAGCGCGACAAAACCAAAGAAATTCGCCATTCTGCCAACCGACATGTAGTCGTTATTGGCTGATGTCCCCGTTAACCATGTCAGGGTTCTTGACGCGACCGCGCTTCTTAGCTGCATCTCATCAACTTCATGTCCGGACAAGTCGCGCAGGGCGCTGCCGTTGGTTTGCGCATGGACGGGAAAGCCCAAGGACAAAGCGACGAAAAGTGCAAACGCGGCTGTCGGAAAGCGCAGTCTGGGGGACATATGGTTTCCTTTCTCGGACGACACAAACGTTACACGATTATGCGGAGTATTTCCGTCGCAGAACTGTCCAAGCTTTCCGCGCGGGAACGATCAGGCACGCTATAGCGTCCCGCATCTTGGACGCTTTGCAGTGACACCAACCAACAAACAATCCGCATTGATCGAGGCGGGGCGTTATGGCTGGGACTGTTGACACCCCAAGGCCGTCACGTCGGTTCGAAACGGGCCTGTCCGGGTACACAAGTCCGATAACGCTGTCCTGATCAATCCGAACGATTCGCGAATCAGTCACTTGACGGCGAATCACTTCATCGCTTAGTGTCAGCGATAACGCAAAACGCCATAAAAATAGGCGCAGCGCGAGCAGTCTTGGCAGGGCGAGTGGGCGGGCTTTCGGGCCTGTCTTCTTGTTTCGTTACGGCAAGCAATCTTGCAACATGTTTATGCGCATATCCGCAACAATTTGCCGCCAAGACTTTGTCATATTTACATGCAAACCTTCACCCATCTAGGCTGCTGCAAAATGACCGAAAGGTATTCCACGCTGTGTTGAAACGTACCATTTCCGCCATCGCATGCGCATGCATGATTGTTCCTGCAACCCCTGTCATGGCGGATATTGATGCCGGTGCCTATTTGGCGGCGCGTCAGGCTGGTGCGCAGAGCGATTTTGCCAGCAGTGCACGCTATTACACGCAGGCGCTGCTGCGCGACCCATCTAACAGCTACATGTTGGAAAACGCGATGACATCTTTCATTGCGTTGGGCCAGTTCAGCCGCGCAGTGCCGGTGGCGAAGGCGATGGTAGAGCAGGGTTTTGCAAGTCAGATCGCCCATCTGGCCCTAAGCGCGCAAAGCGCAAAGAACGGTGACTGGTCCGACATCTTTACAGGTCTTGAACAGGGTCGCTCGGTCGGGCCGCTGGTGGATGGGGTCGCGCAAGGCTGGGCGCATTTGGGTGAAGGCGACATGAGCCGCGCGTTGGACAGCTTCGACCAGGTGATCGAAAGCCGCGGGATGGAGGTGTATGGCACCACGCACAAAGCCTATGCGCTGGCCTCTGTCGGTGATTTTGAGGGGGCTGCCGCGTTGTTCGAAACCCCTGTGCCGGGCGGTCTGCGCTATAGTCGGAAAAGTGCGATAGCGCATGCTCAGATCCTCAGCCAGCTTGGCCGCAATGATGATGCGGTGGCCGTTATTGATGCGATTTTTGGCAGTCAGCTTGACCCTGCCGTCGCCTTGATCCGCAAATCGCTCAATGCGGGTGAGGCGGTTGCGTATGACGCAGTTTCCACGCCAGAGGCCGGTCTGGCAGATCTTTACCACATGATCGCCGGTCTGGTTGAGGAAGAGGCCCCCCC
Source organism: Pseudomonadota bacterium (assembly GCA_038529695.1). Taxonomy (GTDB): domain Bacteria; phylum Pseudomonadota; class Alphaproteobacteria; order Rhodobacterales; family Rhodobacteraceae; genus Yoonia. The sequence goes on from JBCBDL010000014.1 coordinate 28,161, forward strand.
GTCGTTCACGTTGATGTATGCGCGGGCGGCGACATATCTGGACCCGGCCAACACTCCGGCCATCTTGATGACTGCAGGTCTGTTAGAGGATATGGGTCAATACGACCTCGCAAACACAACCTTCGCCGAGATCGCGACCGATGATCCTTCATTCCATGCCGCTGAACTTGGCCGGGCCGAGGTTTTGCGCAGTGCAGGCCGTGACGCCGCTGCCATCGAGGTACTTGAAGCGCTGACGCGCAGCCACCCTGATCTGCCGCAGGTCTGGGCGACAAAAGGCGACACGTTGCGTCAGACCGAACGTTATGACCAGGCCAATGATGCCTACACGCGCGCACTAAGCCTTTACGACGATGAGGCCAGTGCCAAATGGTTCGTGCATTATACCCGTGGCATTACCAATCATGCACTGGATCTTTGGCCAGCGGCAGAGGCGGATTTTCGCGCCGCATTGGCGCTCAAACCCGATCATCCACAAATCCTCAACTATCTTGGTTATTCGCTGGTCGAACGCGGCGAGAAACTGGATGAAGCCCTGACAATGATTGAAACCGCCGCTGCGGCGCGTCCCGATAACGGCGCGATCATTGACAGCCTGGGCTGGGTCTATTTCCAATTGGGTCGCTATGATGAGGCTGTCGTTCAGATGGAGCGTGCGGCCTCTTTGTTGCCGACAGATCCGGTAATCAACGATCATCTGGGCGATGTCTATTGGTCAGTCGGACGTCAGATTGAGGCACGGTTCCAGTGGCAGCGTGCCTTGTCTTTTGCACCCGAAGAAGAGGATGCGGTGCGTATTCGTCAAAAGTTGATCCGCGGTTTGGACCTGGTCTTGCAGGATGAGGGTGAAGACCCAATCCGTGTGGCCCGTGGCAACGATTAAGGCAATTGCCCCTGCCAAAGTAAACCTGACCCTGCATGTGACGGGGCAGCAAGATGATGGATATCATCTGCTCGATAGTCTGGTTGTGTTCGCTGATGTGGCCGACCAACTGGGTGCAACAGCTGCACCTGATCTGCGTATCTCCGTCAGTGGTCCGTTTTCGACTGGAGTGCCGACCGACCATACCAACCTGATGATGCGCGCGGCAGAGGCGCTGCGGTCGGTCCGCGGCGTGAACAAGGGTGCGGCTTTGACGTTGGAAAAGCATCTGCCTCACGCGGCGGGTATTGGCAGCGGATCGTCTGATGCAGCGGTGACGCTCGCGATGTTGGCAGAGCTTTGGGGTGTGCAGTCACTGCCCGCCACTGCGCCAGAAGTCCTTGCGCTGGGTGCCGATCTACCGGTGTGCCTGCGTGCGCCGAGACCCACGCGCATGTCTGGCATCGGCGATACACTCTCGCCGGTGGCCAAGCTGCCAGAATGCGCGCTTGTGCTTGTACGCCCGCCGGTTGAGGTGCCGACAGCGGCGGTGTTCAAGGCGTTGTCCAGCAAAACTGGCACGCCAATGGAGCCGTTGCGCGATGGGTTGGATTATGACGGTTTTGCACGCTGGCTTGCCGCGCAACGTAATGATCTGCGCAGGCCTGCTGAAAAGATCGCGCCTGCTGTTACCGAGGCGATTGCCAAGCTGGAGTCATTGCCAGCTGTCAGTGTCGCAGGCATGTCAGGGTCAGGCGCCACATGCTTTGGCCTGGTCAAGGATATGGCGGCCGCCCGCCATGTGGCCAGGATCGTTCAGGTATCGCAGATGAACTGGTGGGTTGCCCCCGCAGCGATTTTGTAGCCAGATTTTTATCGGCAGACCGGGCGCAAATGATCCGTGATCAGGTGTCTGCGTCCAACTTTTTCCACAGAAGGCTCAGTACGGTTTCACCGGCCAATGGTGTGACGCAATCCCCGATAAGGACCGGCGCGCTGAACGGGACCGGCGCAGGCAACTGCAGGTCCGTGGACGGCTGCTTAGCAACAGGTGGCACGCCGGTGAAATGTGTCGCGTCGGTCATGAGGTTAACGTTAGCCGCCCTTATGGATCAGTGCAAATCCAGTGCGCTGACGACTGCCGACAGGCAGGTGACCGGGATCGCGCCTGTTCCGTGAATGCGTGTCGGATCACCTTGGGCCACATAGCCGAAACACCGGATTTCCGCCGCTTGCGCCGCCCGACAGCCCGATGGCATATCGTCGATCATGACTGTTTCTGCCACGCCCACACCGGCATCTTTCACGATTGTCAACAGCATATCCGGTGCCGGTTTTGGCCCATGATCATGACCAGAATAGATGCGTCCTGCAAAATGATCCCATAAACCGGAAGGTTTGAGTGTTACCTCCATCTTCTCCATTGGCCCGTTCGAGGCGATAGCGATGCGTGTGTCACCCAACCGGTCAAGCAACGGCCAGACGCCATCGATCACGTCGACGCCTTCGCGCAGACGGGCAAACACTTGATCGTAGATTTCATTCAACCAGTTGGCGGGCAGGATCGCACCACGGCGCTGCGCCTCTTGCCCTGCGCTTTTCATCGTTCCGCCAGCAAAGAGAGAGATCGTCTCGTCCGGCGTAATCTGCAGGCCGTAGTTTTGCAGGTTTTCGGCGATCACCGTGTTGGTGGCCAGTTCCGTATCCACCAACACCCCGTCGCAATCAAAGATGACGAGTTCAGGCGTCATGGCGCAGAAAACTGACCCATGTGTCGCCATAGCGCCGTTGATCGAGGCCTGTGAAACCTTCGGGTGCGACTTGGGCGCTGCGCTCTTCCCAGACGATCAGTGCGTCGGGGGCGATCCAGCCCTGAGAACGGGCTTGCGTTAACGCGGCTTGTCCGAGGTTTTGGCCGTAGGGCGGATCCATGAAGATAAGATGGCAAGGCTGGCCCGCTGGCAGACGCGCCGCATCCACTGCCAAAAGGATTGTTTCCGACTGCCGACGCAATTTGGCAATGTTGTCGCGGATCAGTCTTTGCGCGGCGCGACCGCTATCAACAAAGGTCACATGCGAGGCACCGCGCGACAGCGCCTCGAACCCCAAAGCACCAGTTCCGGCAAATAGGTCAAGCACCCGCGCGCCGCTGATCGGGTCGCCGAAACGGCCACCTTGCAAGACATTGAATAGGCTTTCGCGCACCCGGTCCGTTGTTGGGCGCAGATGTGCGCCCAGATCGCCTTTGCCAATTGTCGCCAGCGTTGTGCCGCGATGGGTGCCGCCAATGATCCTCACGCCTTCAACAAAGACTTCATGTCCGTAGCTGGATCCATGATCGTTGCGGGTGCAGGGCTGCGACCGGCCTCGATCAGACGCTTGCCGATCATGTAGTTGCGCGGGTCATTCATCGCATCGACGGCAAGCAGCTTACCACCCTTGTAGTACCAGTTGGATTGGATACCAGGGGCGTCGCCTTTGCGTATATAGACCTCTGAATATCCCATATTCAGCCCCGCGATCTGCAGCTTGCAGTCAAACTGATCCGACCAAAACCACGGTTTCGGCATGTAGGGCGTGTCGGCACCCATGATATTGGCGGCGACAGCCTCTGCCTGATCGATGGCGTTACCGACGCTTTCCAGCCGGATCGTCTGCCCGTCAAATTGGGAGGTTGCACAATCACCGGCGGCCCAGATATGCGGGTCAGATGTCCGCCCAAACGCATCTGTCACGATGCCGTTTTCAACCGTCAGCCCCGCGCTATCGGCTAGGATTGTGGCAGGGTCGATACCAACACCAACAACCGCAAAATCGATGGCCAACTCCGTCCCGTCGGTCAATTGGGCACCCGTGACATGATCGTCGCCCGTCAGGCGGTCAAGACCAACACCTTCGCGGATGTCGACACCGTGGTCCTGATGCAGCGTGCGGAAGTAATCGGATGTCTCTGGCGCGGCCACACGTTGCAGGATCCGCTCTGCCATCTCAACCAGTGTGACATGCAGACCCAGCTTCGACGCAACTGCTGCCGCCTCAAGCCCGATATAACCTCCACCGACGATCAAGACGCGCTTGCCTGCAACAAAGGCAGGCGCCATCGCATCCGCATCCGCCAGGTCGCGTACCGCGAACACACCATCCAACGTTCCCCCAATGGATGCAGGCAACGTGCGCGGATGTGCGCCGACGGTGAGCACCAGCTCATCATAGTGCAGACGTTCGTTGTTGTTCAGGACCACCACATGCGCCACCGCATCGATGGCCACCACGCGGGTATTCAGGCGCAAGGCAATATCGTTGTTTGTGTAGAATTCTGTGGGGCGCAGAAAAAGCCGCTCTTGCCCCATATCACCAAGCAAATAAGCCTTTGACAAGGGCGGCCGCTGGTAAGGCGGTACCGGCTCTGCCCCGATTAGCGTTATCTCACCTTTAAACCCATCGGCGCGCAGTTTTGCCACGCATGATGCACCGGCCTGTCCGGCGCCGACAACGACGACATGGGTCATGGCGGGAAATCCCTTTGCTTTGAGAGGCCTCTTGTTTTGCGGAACTCTATATGGGAAGGCTCTGAGTATACAATTGCGAACAGGGGCTACGTTCAATGACAATCAAGACCGGTGATACTCTGCCAGACGCGACGCTGCTGCAGATGGGCGAGGATGGACCAAAGCAGGTTTCTTTGGCCGAAAAACTCAAAGACCGCAAAGTGGTAATATTTGGATTGCCGGGCGCTTATACAGGAACCTGTTCGACGGCACATGTGCCCAGCTTCATGATCACGTTTGATGACTTCAAGGAAAAGGGCGTGGATGAGATCATCTGCGTGGCTGTCAATGATCCTTTTGTGATGAAAGCTTGGGGCGATAGCACCCGCGCAATCGAAACCGGCATCACCATGCTGGCTGATGCAGAAAGCACATTCACAACGGCGATCGGGATGAATTTCAGCGCGCCGCCCGTGGGTTTCGTGAACCGGTCCAAGCGGTATTCGATGCTGGTCGATAATGGGGTGGTGAGCATCCTGAACGCAGAGTCAAATCCAGGCGAATGCGAGATTTCTGCGGGTGAGACTTTGCTGGAGGCGATGGCCTGATCCAGATCTGATTGTCGGATTGCCATTGGCGAAAGTTTGACCGGACAAAGTCGGGCAAGCTTCCTAACTTTGGGATTAAGCTTTCTTCATCCCCTGACTTGCACAACCGTTCGGGTGGGGAATGGGATGTCAACGCCTGCCGCATCCAGCGCCTCTTTGACCTGTCGTTTCATATCGGCCTGAAAGCCGAAGTAATCGGCACTGTCGCACCAGACCCGGACGAGGAAATCGACGGAACTGTCGCCGAGATTGTTCACCTGAATGAACGGCTGGGGGTCTGTCTTGGCCCGTGGATCGGCGAGGATCGTGTTGCGGATCGTCTCTTCGGCCAGTTTGAGGTTTGCGCCGTAGCCCACGCCAAATGTCCATTCGGCGCGCCTTGTGTCATAAACGGAATAGTTCACGATTGTGTTGCCCCAAACTTGGGCGTTGGGGATGATGATCTGAACATTGCTGAGCGAGGCAAGTTCAATAAAATTCAGCGTGATCTCTTTTACCGTGCCCATCTGTCCGTTCACCTCGACAAAATCGCCGATCTTGATGGGGCGGAAGAAGACGATCATCACCCCGGCAGCCACATTCGACAGCGTCCCTTGCAACGCCAGACCGATGGCCAGACCGGCAGCACCGATAACTGCGACAACAGATGTGGTCTGCACCCCGAATGTGTTGAGCACGAACAGAAACGCAAAGCCGATAACGACATAGCGCGCGATATTGCCCAAAAAGTTGAATAGCGTGATGTCCAGATGCGCATGCTTGCCGCCCAGCGATACAAGCCGCCGCCGCACCCAGCCACCAATGATGAAGCCCACCACGATGATGGCGATTGCAGCAAGCACGCTGCCCACGGCAGAAGCCAGAAATTCAAGCGTCAGTATGTCCGCGATAGTCCGCCCATCCCAGATCACGGTGTTCATCAGATTTTCCAAGATTTGCCCATCCCTCTGTCGCGGTTCAGCGGGTTAGGCCATGAGGGGATGGTCGGGTCAAGGCGATCTTGGTCTCAGGGCCTAGCTTGCGGCCAACGTGTCCAGCTTTGCGCCCAGTTTGGCGTCAAGCGCGCTCAGGCCACCCGCGTCATGCGTCGTCAAGGTGACCTCAACCGTTTTGTAGACATTGGACCATTCGGGGTGGTGGTTCCATTTTTCGGCCCAGATGGCCGCACGGGTCATAAAACCGAACGCCTCGACAAAGTTCGTGAATATAAATGTTTTGTGGATGGCGTCGCGGCCATCGACCATGTCCCAGCCATTGGCAAGCAGCGGGTCGATTTGTTCGCCGCGTTCAGCGTCGGTCAGTTTGTCGGTCATTGGTGATCCTCCATATCGGTTTTGCGGAAGGGGCCGTAGCTGGTCAGCACCTCGATCTCGTGATCAATTGCGTCTTTTTCGGCGTCCAGATAGCGGGCGACGGCATCGCGAAAGCCTACGTCGCCGAACCAGTGCAGAGAATAGGTCGGGACCGGCAGATAGCCGCGGGCCAGTTTGTGTTCGCCTTGCGCGCCTGCCTCGACCTTTCCAAGGCCATGCCGGATCGCAAAGTCGATGGCGCGGTAATAGCACAATTCGAAATGCAAGCAGGGATGGTGTTCGACGCAGCCCCAATAGCGCCCGAACAGGGTGTCGCGCCCGATGAAGTTCAGCGCGCCTGCGATCGGGCGTCCATCCCGGACAGCAAGAACCATCAGCATGTCGTCGCGCAGGGTGTCATGGGCGATATCAAAGAATTTGCGTGTCAGATACGGTGTCCCCCATTTGCGGCTGCCGGTGTCCTGATAAAAGATCCAGAAGGCATCCCAGTGTTCTGGCCGGATCTGGTCGCCCGTCAGTTCAACGATGTCACCGCCGAAATTGTTCGCCTGTTGCCGTTCCTTGCGCAGATTCTTGCGTTTGCGGCTGGCGAGCGAGGCCATGAAGGCATCGAAATCGACATAGGCGTCATTGACCCAGTGGAATTGCTGCGAGGTGCGGGTCAGCAGGCCCATTTCGCCGGCTGCCAGCGCCTCGGCCTCGGTACAGAAAGTGGCGTGGAGTGATGAGATTTCGTTGTTCGCCGCTATCTGAACCGCGCCCTGGATCAGGGCTGACATACCCGTGATTTCATAGCCCGGACGCGTCAGAAACCGTCGCCCTGTGGCGGGTGTGAAGGGTACGGCGATCTGTAGTTTTGGGTAATAACGCCCGCCTGCATTTTCATAGGCATGGGCCCAGTTGTGATCAAAGATGTACTCTCCCTGGCTGTGCCCCTTGGCATAAAGCGGGGCGGCGGCGATGATCTGTCCATCCTGTTCAGCGGTCAGATATTGCGGTTGCCAACCGCTGCCGGGACCCACTGATTTGCTGTCTTCCAGCGCTTTAAGAAACCGGTGGGTCGTAAAAGGATCGTTCGGGCGCCCAACTGCGGCTTCGGGGCAAGCACAGGCATCCCATTCGGCCGGATCAATGGCGTTGATCGACGGATGGGCGGTGATGGCGATGGGCGTGTCCTTCATGTCTTGCAACTTGTGCGCCCTTGCCCCGCCGTCAAGCCAGATAGCCTTCAAAGGTCACATTATCGACGATGCGGCGGGCCGCTGCCTCTTGTTTGGCCGACCTGATGGTCCAGCAGAGGATATGTGCGCCTTGCGCTTTCAGTTCGGTGACACGCGGGCGGTCAAGGTCGCTGGCTTCATGGCTGATAAAGCAGGAGCCGGTGCGGGCATAGTCTGGGATATCGCGGAGGGTGTCGCGGACCGGCGCCGGGACCTCTGGCCAGAATTGCGGCAGGTAGCTGGATGTGACGATGCCGCGCGGGATGTCAGGGGCGTTGGCGGCGCAGGCGGCAACCGCGTGCGGATTAAAGGACATCAGGGCCACATCGCCCTTGTAGTTCTTCAGAGCAGCGCAGGTCGCTTCCTCCAACGGGCCGACATTGGGACCCATGGCGCCATCCTGATCCTTGATCTCGATCAGTAGGGGGACTTGGCCGTCAACCGTTGCAAGAACGGTTTCAAGCGCAGGGATCGTGCCACCATCATCGGCCAGTGTGACCGTTTCAAGTTCGGCACGTGTGCGTTTGCGCACCGGCCCCGTTTCAGCCGTCAACCTGTCAAGCATGTCGTCGTGAAACACCATGGCATGACTGTCGCTGGTCAATTGCACGTCGATTTCGATTCCGTAGCCCGCAGCGATAGCGGCCCCGATGGATTTCATGCTGTTTTCGACCCGCCCCGCCTTGCGATCATGCAAGGCGCGATGGGTGATGGGGCGTGCGAAGAACGCGGCAGGCAGGGTCATTTAATCTGAAAGATCGCTTCGATCTCGACGGCGACGCCCAGCGGCAAGCTGGCGGCACTGACCGCAGCGCGCGCGTGGCGGCCCGCATCACCCAAAGCCGCGACAAAGAAATCCGAGGCACCGTTGATCACCTGCGGCTGCTGCGTGAAATCCGGCGTGGAGTTGACGAAACCCGTCAGCTTTACCACCCGTACCAGCCGGTCGATATCACCATCGCAGGCAATCTTGAGCTGGGTCAGCAACGCAATCGCGCAGAGCTTTGCCGCCGCTGCCCCCTGTTCAATCGAAAAATCATCACCCAGAACGCCCGTCACCAACCCGTTTTCGTCCTGCGAAATCTGGCCTGAGACATAGACCATGTCGCCCACGGTGACATATGGGAGGTAGTTGCCCTTGGCCTTGGGGGCGGCACCCATATCAGGGAGCGTGACACCCAGTTCGGCCAGTTTCGCTTCGATCACAGACATCGCATCCTCCTGTCAGTCGCGGCGACGCTAGCGGGCGATATCAGGTGATGCAATCAGGTCTCGCGGAAGGCGCGCACGAAATAATCGGCAAGCGGTTTGAGAAGATAGTTCATCGGCGTGCGCGCAGCGGTACTGACAAAGGCATCAACCGGCATGCCGGGGATCAGCGTGAGGTCTGCGGGTAACCGGTCCATTTCACCATCGTTCAATTGCACCTCAGCCCGGTAATAGGACAGCCCCGATTGTTCGTTCTGGAACGCGTCAGCGGAGACGAGTGTGACTTTGCCCTTCAATTCTGGCGTGCGGCGCTGATCAAAGGCCGACAAGCGCAGCGTGACATCCTGGCCAACAAAGATCTGGTCCACATCGATGATCTGCACCTGCGTTGCGATCACCAGCGGGCGATCCTGCGGGATCAGGAACAAGACGGGATCGGCAGGGCGAATGACCGATTGCGGGGCAAAGACCTGCATGCTGTAGACAATGCCTGACACAGGCGCGCGGATATCCAACCGTTCCAACTGGCGGGTCAGGGTCCGGCGGCGTTCGGCCAATTCCAATTCATTGAACTGCAGGTCGCGGAGTTGTGTAATCGCCTCTTCCCGGCGGGTGGAAGATAGGCCCAGGATCTGGATTTCAATTTCGGTCATCCGCTCGGCGGCTTGGGCGGCTTGCGATGTCAACTCACCCACGCGGCCCAGCAGGCTCGCCTCCTCGCGCTGCAGGGCAAGAACTCGGCTCGCCTGCGCTAAACCCCGGTCGAGCAGGCTCTGTTGATCGGCCAGTTCCCGGGCAATCAGATCGCGCTGGGTATTTAGCGCGGCCTGCTGTGACTGGATGCCTTCCAACTGGCTTGCGATTTGGGCACGTTGCTGCGTCAGTTGCTCGACCGAACTGCGGTTGGTTTCCAGTCTTGCGCGGAACAGCCGGATTTGACCCGCGATCAGGTCCGGCACGTCGGGGTTTGTCGCCTCAAGCAGAATAGAGCTGAATTCGAGGTTTTCGGCGTTGTCGCGTTCAGCTTCCAGACGCGCGCGCCGCGCGAGGATTTCGAACAATTGCCCCTCAACAACGGCCAGTTCAGATTCCAGCACCGTGGCATCAAGCCGGATCAGCAGATCGCCTGCTTCCACCGCGTCCCCTTCGTCAACCAGAATTTCCTCAACCACACCGCCATCGGGGTGCTGGACGACCTGGCGGTTTCTGTCGACCTCCACCTGGCCACTGGTGATCACGGCACCCGATATCTGTGCGGTGACCGACCATGCGCCAAAGCCAAAGACCAGCACGCCCAGACCGATCGCACCGATCATCATGTGTCGGTTGACCGACCACCGCTGTTTTGAGGCATCAGCGCTCATGACACGCCCCCGGCCTTGCCGGCGCTGCGTTTGATCTGGTCGTGGTTTTTGACCATTTCGGCAAGCACCTCATCCTTGGGGCCAAAGGCGCGCCGTGTGCCGTTTTCAATCACCAACAGCATGTCGCATTCCTGGATTGCCGCAGGGCGGTGCGCCATGATGAACACGATTTTCCCTTCATCCTTGAGTGTGCGGATCGCCTTGTTCAAAGCGATGGAGCCATCATTGTCGAGGTTCGAATTCGGCTCATCCAGAACCAGAACCACGGGGTCCCCATACATTGCGCGCGCGAGGCCAATCCGCTGTATCTGACCGCCTGACAGCCGCCCGGTATTGGCTGAAACCCGCGTGTCATACCCGTCGGGCAGTTTCAGGATCATCTCATGCGCAGCCGCCTTTTGCGCGGCTTTCACGACCAGCTTGTCGTCAGGCGTCATCGACATCCGGGCGATATTTTCCTTGATCGTCCCGTCAAATAGCTGCACGCGCTGCGGCAGATAGCCGATATGCTGGCCCAGCACATCGGGGTCGTATTGATCCAGCGCCGCACCATCCAGCCGGATTTTCCCGCCTGCGGGATGCCAGACACCCGTCAGAACACGGGCGAGGGTCGATTTTCCCGCACCCGACGTGCCGATAACACCAACGGCCTGTCCCGGTTCAATCTGAAAGCTGATCATGCGGAGCGCTGCCTGCTTTTCACCCGGTGGCACAACCGTCACCTGATCAGCCAGCAAACGCGCCTTGGGTTTGGGCAGCTGCGTGCGCGGCTGCTCTTCGGGAATGTTGCCCAAAAGCGCGCTGAGCCGATGCCAACCTTCGCGCCCTTTTTGAAAGGCTGCCCATTGCCCCACGATCAACTCAAGCGGCGCAAGCGCGCGGCCCAGCAAGATCGATCCCGCAATCATCGCACCTGGTGACAATTGCCCGATCAGCACAAGATAAGCGCCCAGTCCCAGCATTGCTGATTGCAGGAACAGCCGAAATGATTTTGTGCCTGCCGTAAAGGTCCCCGCCGCATCTGCCGCACCAATAGTGGCGTCAAGCGATTCCCCCCGCGCTACCTGCCAACGGTCGAAGGCCGCGCCGCGCATGCCCAGCGAATGCACCATTTCGCTTTCATTGCGGATATGGCTGCCGAGTTGTTCAGAGGCAAAGGTGGCCGCATTCGCCCTTTCAAGCGGCTTGCGCGTGCTGATCTGGTTAAAGATCGCGACCGTCACCAACACCACGGCACCACCCACCGCCAGAAGGCCCAAAAGCGGGTGAAAGATGAAAATCCCCAAAAAGAACAGCGGCGCCCAGGGCAGATCGAACAGGGCCATCAGCGCAGGCGATGTGATCAGCCGTTGCACGGCCTCCAGATCGCGCAGACCGGTCGCAGCCTCTTTCGGGGCGCGGTTCAACGTCGTGGCGCGCAGCACCGCGCCAAAGACGCGCCGGTCCAGCCGGGCCTGAAACCGCGCGCCGACACGCGCCATCACACGCCCGCGCACAAAGTCCAGAATGCCCATCATCCCGTAAAGAAACGCCACCAGCACCGACAGCGTCAGCAAGGTTTCAAAAGACCGCGAACTCAGCACGCGATCATAGACGTTCAACATGTAAAGCGGGCCGGTGAGCATCAGCATGTTTACAAAAAAGCTAAACACACCCACCGCCCAGTAGAGCGCACGGCTTTCACGGCGGGCGTCAAGCAGTTCGGCTTTGCCCTGCGCTAATGCATCATCAGACATGAATATTGGCCGCTCTTTGTCTCTCTTGACGTTGCTATACCATATATACGTGCGGTTAATAGCGCGTCAGCGCATTCCGTCGTTATGCGCATGATTTCGCATAAAGTATTGATTGAGCGTGTCAATTATCGCAAATATCCCAGAATGCGCTGCCTGATCACATTGTTGTTGTTGCCAGTTTTCGCTTTTGCGGGCCCCTATGATGGGGTCTACAAACAGACCGCGAATTCTGAATGTTCATTGGTGGGGGCCGATGGCGGTTCTCTCAGGATCGCCGAAAGCATCTTTTACGGGGTCGAGGTTGAATGCCGCATGGCACGGCCCGTTGACATCAACGACATGAATGCCACCATCTATCACATGGAGTGTTCGGGCGAGGGCGAGGCCTGGACTGAACGTGCTATGATTATGCATGATGCTGAGATGACAGGCATCTACATGATATGGGATGGATACGCATTCCGTTATGAACGTTGCGATGAGGGTGAGTTTTAGCCAACCGACGCTACTGATCCGCCAGAGCCTCAGACTCCGTGATAATGTTTTCGAGCAAGTTCAGAATCGCGCCATCGGCGATCACCCCACCACTGCTTTCAAGGACACCCACAGTGACCGGCTCTTGTGGCGCTGTCATGGGGAGCGGTGTTGGCAGCTTGTCCTGCAGAACGCGGGTCATCGTTTCCTGCCAAATCGTTGCGGGCAAACCGCCGCCCGTCACGCCTGACAGTGGCCGGTTGTCATCATACCCCATCCAGACGCCTGTGACGTAATCGCCGGTAAAGCCTATGAACCATGCATCACGTGATGAATTGGTCGTGCCGGATTTCCCAGCCACCTGCCAGCCGTCAACCTGCGCGCGTCTGCCGGTGCCTTCTTCGACAACCTTTGTCATCATCCAAGTCAATTGGCGCGCGGCGTCGGTCCGGATGATCCGTTCTCTGATACCAGCCTCTTGCGCATCCATCAGCGATTCAGGATCGCCCTGAATGCGGAGATCCGTCAGCCCATACGGTTCCACGGCAGAGCCGCCATTCAGGATGCCCGCATAGGCGCTCGTCATATTCAGCAGCGTACTTTCAGACACCCCAAGCGCCAAAGCCGGTCCGGCGGCAAGGTCCCCCTGCAGGCCAAAGCCGTTGGCGACATTGCGGACGAGTTCCCGGCCCACATCTTCGGACAATACAATCGCGGGAATGTTCCGGCTTTCGGCCAGCGCCTGGATCATCGTGACCGGGCCCTTGAACTGTCGGTCATAATTTTGGGGACACCATTCGGGGGATCCGCGCCGTTGCCAGCATGTGGGTGCATCTTCGATCATCGCGTAGGGCGACATGCCCAGATCAAGCGCTGTTGCATAAATGAATGGTTTGAACGCTGAACCGGTCTGGCGTAGGGCCTGCGTGGCGCGGTTGAATGCACCGGTCGCACTGATATTGCGCCCGCCGACCATGGCGCGCACGGCACCGTCAGCAGACATGACAACAATGGCCGCCTGTGCCTCTGACCCTTCGCGGACGTCACGTTCAAATACGGTCAGCAATGCCTCTTCGGCTGCCTGCTGAATGTCTTGGTCCAGTGTGGTGCGGATGATCACATCTTCGGTTGTGTTGCGGGTAAAGAATTCCGGTCCGCTTTCCATGACCCAATCAGCAAAGAAGCCGCCGGAATCCTGTGTGGCCTTTTGTGACAGCGTTGCGGGATTGGCGCGGGCGTCTTGCGCCTCTGCGGCCGTCAGGTAGCCCTGCTGTTCCATCAACCCGATCACAAGGGCGGCGCGATTCTGCGCGCGTTCCAGATTGCGTGTCGGCGCATTGGTGGATGGTGCAGTCAACAATCCGGCCAGCATCGCCGCTTGCGCGGGATTCACCTGTGCCGCAGGCACACCGAAATAGCGCTGGGCGGCAGCCTCAAACCCGCGACTGCCCGCGCCGAGGTAGGATCGGTTAAGGTAGATCGTCAGGATTTCGTCCTTGGTATAGGCAACCTCCATCCCCAGCGCATAGACAGCCTCGCGCGCTTTGCGCCAGAGCGTCGTGCGACGGCAGTCGCGCTCATACGCGGCCTCAGACTCCCACTGGTTGGGGTCAAATGGCACGCCAAGGCACAGCAGTTTTGCTGTCTGTTGTGTAATGGTTGATCCGCCATGGCCCGACAGTGGCCCGCGCCCTTCGCGCAGGTTGATGCGAACTGCAGAGGCGATGCCGCGCGGGGAGATGCCAAGATGCCGGTAAAAGCGCTTGTCTTCGGTCGCAACCACCGCGTTACGCAGATGGGGAGAAATGGTGTCCGTTGTGATCATTCCGCCGAACTGGTCGCCGCGCCAGGCGAAGACCTCACCCGTGAGGTCAGTCATTGTAACCGATCCGCGTGTGCGCCCGTCGATCAGGTCGGCCATGGCAGGCATTTGCGCGGCGAAATAGAAAGAAAAGCCAGCGATGATTAGTGCGGTGACCAGCCCCACCCGCCAACTAAATGCCCAGAGGATGCGAAATACCCAACGAAACGGCAGCAAAATCCAGCCGATGGGTCCCGTTGGCCGGGCGCGTTTCGGCGTGGCCTTGGCCCTTTTGACAGGCCTGCGCGCCGTTTTCTGGGTGGCGCCCTTTTTCGGTCCCGGCTTTTTCTTGGGCGTGCTGCCCGCCGGATAGCGTCGCTCGGCCACCAATGGTGTCCGCTTTTTGCCGTTTCCACTCATGTTCCGCTC
>JBCBDL010000015.1:0-42578 GCA_038529695.1 Pseudomonadota bacterium
AGCCACTTTGTGATAAGTTCGTTCAGGCTGCCATCGTCCTTCATGGATTGGATGGCCGCGGTGAACTTGTCACGCAGTTCTGTGTCTGACTGACGCACGCCCAGACCGATGCCGCCACCAATGAGGACGTCCTCCCCAATAAAGGAAAGCTCTGCATCGGACTCCGCGATCGGCTCAAGGAACGCTTTGTCAGCCAGAACCGCGTCAGCCTCGCCTGCTTTCACGGCGGCGATCGTTTCATCGGGTGTTGCGAATTCCAGCAAGGTCGCACCTTCAATACCGGAAATGTAAGCCGCCTGAATGGTGCTGGCCTGTGCGGCGATCACCGCGCCGCTCAAGTCTACATCGCCCATGGCCAGATAGGCGGATGGGTCAGGCTGTGTGTAGGCTTCGGAAAAATCGATGACTTCTTTGCGCTCATCCGTGATCGACATGCCAGCGATGATGGCGTCGTAGTTGCCTGAGACGAGGTTGGGGATGATGCTGTCCCATTCATTGGTGACCCACTCACAGGTCAGTTCAGCGCGGATGCACAACTCATCACCCAGTTCACGCTCAAACCCGTCGACCTCGCCCGCATCGTTGATGAAGTTATACGGAGGGTAGGCGCCTTCGGTGCCCAGACGGACGACAGAGTGGCCGTCCGCCATTGCCATACTTCCCAGAAGGGCAAGGGCGGCAGTGCTCAGGATCAGGTTTTTCATCAGGTAGTCTCCCAGTTTGATGATTTATGACACCGTCGCGGAGAGAAATCCGCGCAGGCGTTCGGTTTTTGGGTTGCCGAAAAGTTCCGATGGCGGACCTTCCTCGGCAACTTTGCCTTGGTGCAGGAACACGACATGGTCACTGACATCTGCGGCCAGCCGCATGTCGTGGGTCACAATGATCATGGTCCGCCCTTCAGCGGCCAAATCCTTGATCACTTTGACGACCTCTTGTTCCAATTCAGGGTCCAGCGCGCTGGTCGGTTCATCAAATAGCAGCGCTTTGGGTTCCATACAAAGGGCACGCGCAATGGCCGCCCGCTGTTGCTGGCCACCCGAAAGCTGCGCAGGATAAACATCGCATTTGTCACCAATCCCGACCTTGTCGAGATATTTGCGTGCCGCGGTTTCCACCTCTGCCCGGTCACGTTTGAGGACCGTCAGTGGCGCTTCCATTACGTTTTGCAGAATGGTCATATGGGCCCAGAGGTTGAATTGCTGGAACACCATCGACAGGTTGGTGCGGATGCGGATCATTTGCGCATGATCGCCCGGATGACGGCCGCTGCCGTTCCCTTTCCACGCGATAGGTTCACCACAAAACACAATGTCGCCTTGCTGGCTGTCTTCCAGCAGATTGGCACAGCGCAGGATCGTGGATTTGCCTGAGCCGGATGACCCGATCAGCGATACGACATGACCTGCGGGTGCCGTGATATCAACGCCCTTGATCACCTCAAGATCGCCATAGGCCTTATGCAGATTGCGGATTTCGATAACGGGGGTGGAATCGGTCACGTTGGCGAGCAGCTTTTTATTTTTCGCCACCGAGTAGGGCCTATTTCTTAACCATTTGCAATCTCATACGGCGTTTTGACGTGTGGTCAGACGGCATTTGCGTGCGGCGCGGGCGGTATGGGCAAATCATAGGCGCCCGCAGGGAGAGAGATGATGGATTTGAAACCAAGTATGTCGCGATCAGCGGGGGACAGCGCAGCAAGAGCCTGTTGAACGCAATCCAGTATCACATCTGCATCCTGCGACTTTGCGGTGATCAGGGGGAGGCCCGGTGAAGGCTTCGTCTGGTAGATGACGCGCAACCCTGTTGCGTCTTCCGATCCGGCAAAACTGCGAAATGTCACTGCGTCTATGGACGCGAAATCCGCGTTGCCTTTCATGACAGCTTGCATGGATGCGCGATGCGATCCGGTGACCAGCGTGGGATTTTGCACGATCCAAGGCATATCAAACGCGATGGCCGCCCAACCGGATTGCGACAGCGGATCGTTCATTGCGAAGCACGCCTTGCGAAATGCATCGATGCTGTCGCGTTCATCTGCGGCACGCGCGACAATCACGCTGCGGTAGTAGCCTGGCGGACAGCCCGCAACACAATAATCAGGTGTGCCGATGATACTGACATGTTTGCGCAGTTTCGTGCGATAGGGCAGGCCGCAAGTTTGTGAAATGACAAGATCTGGCGACAGCCAGTGGGTCAGCAGATCATCGATATCTTTGTCCAGCCGATCTGGCGCTGGTATGCCTGCATGCCGCAAGTTATCGCGTATATCCGCCCAAAATCGTGCCTCCGCCTCCGCATTCTGCGGCGTTGAATACATCGGCAGGCTTGCGATCATCCAGCCGCGATGCGCAGCCTTGCGGCGTGACTGTCCTGATCAGTGACGCCCAGCAGCGATGCCGTCATGCGCATCATGCTGTCCTCTTCATCATCGCGGATGCCATCCGCCATGACGACGGCCCAGAGCGCCTCAACCACGGCGACGCGGTCGTCATAGGCCACTGCGTCCTTGATGGCGCGGGTAAAACGCACTGTGTCGGGTGCCTGGCTTTCCAACGTTTCCGCCTCGGCGCGCAATGCGGCCGCCGCATTTGCATCCATCTGGTAACGGCGCATCAGGCTTTGGTCGATCTGTGCAATCTCAACAGCAGCATAATCGCCATCAGTGCGCGCAATACGTACAAGTAATGCTGCAAGCGCCAGTCGTGCGTCCGTATCGGGAAGTTGTTCGGGTTCGGGGGCGGTCAGACGCCGGAGTAAATCAGTAAACATATGGCTTACATAAGCGCCGATCGGTTTTCTTCAAAGAGGGTTGAGAGCCGCGCAGCCTCTTCCGCGAAACCATAAGGCGCATTCACGACAAAAAGACCCGATCCTGTCATGCGGTGGCCCTGCCGGGCTGGCGGAAAGGAAACTTCGTGCACAAACGCTTCTGGGATGGCGGATTTCAGCGCCCCGATCATTGGGATATGCGCGTCACTGGTCAGGATCGGATACCATAGCATCACAATCCCGACGCCCCATTTGCGATGAATTTTCGCGATTCTCGCCGGGATCGTCTGATAATCTGATTTCACCTCATAGGACGGATCAATCAGCAAAAGCCCCCGGCGTGGTTCGGGTGGGCAAAGCGACATGGCCATGTCCCAACCGTCGCGCTGCTTGAGAATACCACCATGGGGGGTCATCGCCTCTTTGAGGGCTGCGAATTCCTGCGGGTGCAGTTCGCACAGATGGATGTTGTCGACCGGGCGCAGGCTTTCTGCCGCGATGAGCGGTGAGCCGGGATAGGCATTGGGTCCGTGCTTGGCGCGCAATCGCTGTAGGATACCGCGATAGGGATCATCGTCAGAAAACCAGTTGGCGGCGATGCTGACCCCCTTCGCGGCCTCACCGGTTTTGATTGCCGCTGCATCTGACAAATCATAAAGCCCGCGCCCAGCATGGGTTTCAATATAGCTGAGCGGTTTGTCCTTGCGGGTCATATAGGCCAGCACCCAAGCGAGCATGCTATGTTTATGCACGTCCGCCAGATTTCCGGCGTGATAGATATGTTGATAGGACAGCATCGGCAACTTTCTGGATCTCTTCGACCTAGCGGTTGTTCGCCAAGCTGCCAAGGGGGCGTTGTCATTGCGGCTTTGCGGGCTACACTTCCATCGACCAATGAGAAGTTTACCGATGCGCCACGTACTGATCAGTTTGTTTTGCCTTCCGACACTTGGCTCGGCGCAGGAAAACAATGGCATCGCATTCACGCTTGGTCTTGGGGCACAGTCGCAGCCGGGCTATTTCGGTGCGGACGACAATGAGATCGGCCCCACCGGTAGTTTTGACTTCGAAAGGCTTAAGCTGGGTCCATTAGAGCTTGGTGGGCGAGAGCGGGACGGATTGGGTTTTGGCCCCTCTTTTCGGCTGATTGCCACACGTGAGGCTGATGATTATCCAGAATTGGAAGGCCTGGAAGACATTGATCTGTCGGTCGAGGTCGGCGGCGGCTTGGAATTCAACGCACCGGACTATGAGCTCTTTGCCAAGCTGCGGTATGGTGTCATCGGGCATGAATCGTTGGTGGCTGAGGTGGGTGGCGATCTGTTCTATCGCCCAACCGAGGATCTGACGCTCAGCGCTGGGCCACGGGTTTTGTGGGGCAGCGATGACTTTGCGCAGACCTATTTTGGCGTGTCCGATGCTGAGAGCGCGGCCAGTGGATTTGACGCGTTTGACGCCGAGGCTGGTTTGGTCAGTGCCGGCGTTGAGGCCGAGGCGAAGTATCAGTTCAACGATACATGGGGCGTGACAGGTAAGATGCGCTATGACCGTTTGCGCGATGATGCGGCCGACAGCCCAATCACTGAATCCGACGATGTGGTCAGCGGCAGTCTGGTCCTGACACGGCGGATTTCATTGGGATTTTAGCAGATCGTCACACCAGTCGTGATGTTTCGACAGCGGCGCGCACAAAGTCTGCAAACAAGGGATGTGGCGCAAATGGCTTTGACTTGAGCTCTGGATGAAACTGAACGCCGATGAACCATGGATGATCGGCCCATTCCACGATTTCCGGCAGTTTGCCGTCTGGCGACATGCCCGAGAATTTCAAACCTGCCTTTTCAAGCGTCTCGCGATATTTGACATCGACTTCGTAGCGGTGGCGGTGGCGCTCTTCGATAGCCGTTTCGCCATAGACCTTCGCCACATTCGACCCCTCTGTCAGTGTGGCGTTGTAGGCGCCCAAACGCATTGTGCCGCCTTTGTCGTCATCGGCTTTGCGGGCCACCTTGTGGTTGCCTTGTACCCATTCTTTCAGGTGGTAAACGACGGGTTCAAAACGCTTTTTTCCCGCCTCGTGATCGAATTCCTCTGACCCGGCCTTTTCCACACCAGCCACATTCCGCGCCGCCTCGATCACGGCCATCTGCATGCCCAGACAGATCCCCAGATAGGGGATTTTGCGTTCGCGCGCGAATTGGGCGGCCTTGATCTTGCCTTCGGTCCCGCGTTCGCCGAAGCCGCCGGGCACGAGGATCGCATGGAAGCCCTGCAGATGCGGGGTCGCGTCATCGTCATCGAAAAGCTCTGCATCCACCCATTCGATCTTGACCTTCACGCGGTTGGCCATACCGCCATGGGTCAACGCCTCGGCAATCGATTTGTACGCGTCTTCAAGCTGTGTGTACTTGCCAACGATGGCAACCTTGACCTTGCCTTCGGGGTTATGGATGCGGTCATAGACATCGTGCCACACATCCAGTTTCGGCTGCGGGGCGGGGGAGATGCCGAATGCGTCCAGCACCGCCTGATCGAGGCCCTGTTCGTGATAAGCGAGCGGCGCCTCATAGATCGATTTCAAATCATAGGCGGCCACGACGCATTGCTTGCGGACGTTACAAAAGAGCGCGATTTTCTCGCGTTCTTTTTCGGGGATGGGTTGTTCAGAGCGGCAGACAAGGATATCGGGAGCAATCCCGATGGATTGCAGTTCCTTGACGCTGTGCTGGGTCGGTTTCGTCTTCAATTCACCAGATGCCGCCAGATAGGGCAGCAGCGTCAGATGCATGAAAATGCACTGACCGCGCGGTTTGTCATGGGCAAATTGCCGGATCGCTTCGAAAAACGGCAGGCCTTCGATATCGCCCACCGTGCCACCGATTTCGCACAGCATGAAATCAACTTCATCCTCACCAATGGCGATGAAGTCTTTGATTTCATTGGTCACATGCGGGACGACCTGAATGGTTTTGCCCAGATAATCGCCACGCCGTTCTTTTTCCAGCACATTGGAATAGATGCGCCCTGAACTGACCGAATCTGTTTTGCGGGCGGGCACACCAGTGAAACGTTCGTAATGGCCGAGGTCCAGATCGGTTTCGGCGCCGTCATCGGTCACAAACACTTCGCCATGTTCAAAGGGTGACATCGTGCCTGGATCGACGTTCAGATAGGGGTCGAGCTTGCGCAGCCGCACTGAATAGCCACGCGCCTGCAAAAGCGCGCCTAATGCAGCGGATGCCAGCCCCTTGCCAAGGGAAGACACAACGCCGCCGGTAATGAAAATGAAACGCGCCATTGGCTGGGAACTCCCCGTGAAAAAGTCAAATCTTGTGGGAAAGCGAAGGTCGAATTTCGCATTATCACGGGATTTGACTACTAGCGGATTCGGGGCCTTAAAGCAACCGCTGACCCAACATCATGTTGCTGATCGTGCTGGTTTGGCCACTTCTTGTGGTTACTCGCCCGCAGGGACCAGCGGTGCGTCGTTATCCAATGATGGCGGTAACAGGCTATCACCAAGACCGGGTGCTGGCGCGCCATCCTCGCTCGCCTCAATGCCAAGACGGTCGGCCACCGACGATCCGGCGGTTTCGCTGGCCGAAATCAGCGTCAGCGCGATTGACGTGCAGATGAACGCCGATGCAAGAAGCCATGTAAACTTGCTCATCGCTGTCGGGGCAGGCCGACCACCCGTGGCCCCGCCACCACCGCCACCCAAGCCCAGGCCACCACCTTCGGAGCGCTGTAAAAGCACTGTGCCGATCAGGCTCAGCGCCAGGATCAGGTGGATGATGAGAACGACGTTTTCCATTGTTGGCCTTTCGGGGCATGCGCGAACACGCGGTATCTAAAAGCTGTACGGTCTTCCCGCAACCCCTGAAAGCCCCTTATTCGTCGATGTCATCGACGTCAGTTTGCCCGGTCAGGCGGCGGCGCACGATCGACCAGCTGAGCCCGATCGCGAGAACGATCGACAGGGCGACAATTGCGATCCAGGTATTCACAGTCGGGTCGTCAAGGCTGATTACACCCTGATCAAACAGAACCCAAAGCAATGTGGCGACCACTGCGAGGATCAGAACCATGCCGAATATCCCGATAGAGCGCAGGGTCGCGCGCAGATAGATGATGTATCCAACCAGCAGCACCAGCCCAAACAAGACCGTCATCGACAGGTTGGTTTCATAATTTGCCATGCTCCAGCGGACAAAATTCCACTCTGTCGGGTTGTAAGTTGTGGCCAGTAGCACCAGCGCAAAGACCCACCTGATCAGGAACCCCATGATATCCCTCGCTTCTTTCTTGGTGCGGTGACCATGGCGCTGGGCGGTGATCCTGTCCAGCCTATGCCCAACCATATTTGCGGTTTCGCGCCAGACGGTGCGAGGCTATAGGGGGCACGCGAATTCCATAGGGGAAGAGATTTTATGGCAAATGTGGTGGTCGTCGGGGCGCAATGGGGCGACGAAGGCAAGGGCAAGATCGTTGACTGGCTGTCAGAGCGCGCTGATGTGATTGCCCGCTTTCAGGGCGGGCATAATGCGGGCCACACATTGGTCATTGATGGAAAGGTTTACAAACTGAACGCGCTGCCTTCGGGCGTTGTGCGCGGGGACAAGCTGTCGGTCATCGGAAATGGGGTGGTGCTGGATCCCTGGCATCTGATCGAAGAAATCAGCCGGATCCGTCAGGACGGCGTCGAAATCACGCCAGAGACGCTGATGATCGCGGAAAATACACCGCTGATCCTGCCGATCCATGGTGAGTTGGACCGTGCGCGCGAAGAGGCCGCATCGCGCGGCACAAAGATCGGCACGACAGGACGCGGGATTGGCCCGGCCTACGAAGACAAGGTGGGGCGCCGGTCTGTCCGTGTGGCTGATCTGGCCGATCCCGCCACGCTTGAGGCTCGTGTCGACCGGGCCTTGCAGCACCATGATCCGTTGCGCAAGGGGCTTGGGATTGAACCTGTGGACCGCGATGCCCTGTTGGCGCAGTTGCACGAGATTGCGCAGGACATTTTGCCATACGCAGCGCCGGTTTGGAAAACGCTGAATGAAAAGCGCAAGGCCGGTAAGCGGATCCTGTTTGAAGGCGCGCAGGGCGCGCTGTTGGATATCGATTTTGGCACCTATCCCTTCGTCACATCCTCCAATGTGATCGCGGGGCAGGCAGCGACGGGGGTGGGTATTGGACCGACTTCTATTGACTACGTCCTTGGCATCGTCAAAGCCTACACAACGCGCGTGGGTGAGGGGCCGTTTCCGACAGAGCTTGACGATGACGATGGGCAGCGCCTGGGCGAGCGCGGGCATGAATTCGGGACCGTAACGGGGCGCAAGCGGCGTTGCGGGTGGTTTGATGCAGCGCTGGTCCGCCAGACCTGTGCGACGTCAGGCGTGTCTGGCATCTCATTGACAAAGCTCGATGTTCTGGATGGTTTTGAGACGCTTAAGATCTGTGTGGGGTATGAGCTTGACGGTGCAAAGCTGGATTATCTGCCCATCGCAGCCGATCAACAGGCACGCTGCAAACCCGTTTACGAAGAGATTGAGGGCTGGTCCGCATCGACTGAAGGTGCGCGGTCCTGGGCTGATTTGCCCGCACAGGCGATCAAATATGTGCGCCGTATCGAAGAGTTGATCGACTGCCCCGTCGCCCTAGTTTCCACCTCACCCGAAAGGGAAGACACCATTTTGGTAACTGATCCATTCGCGGATTGAGGGTGATGACATACAAAGCGCGCAAACGTCTGGCCCTTTTTGTCCTTGTCGTAGGGCTGCCGATTTACATCATATTTGCCGCTACGATCATGAGCGGGATGATGAATGGCAATATCAGGTTTCCGTTGGCGGTCGAGTTTGTCGTCTACCTCGCTCTTGGCATCGGCTGGGCGTTTCCACTGAAATGGGTGTTTAAGGGCATTGGTCAGCCGGACCCGGACAGCCACAACAATTGATCGAATACAAAAAAGGCGGGGATGATCCCCGCCTCTTTTTCGTCTACTGCCCGATTATTACCCTTGTGCCGCCTTGTCACCAGGGCGGAACTTCGTGTCTTCGGCAACCTGGAACCGTCCGTTATTCAGCTTGATGATCCGGCTTTGGCGCAACAGACGGCCAAACGACCGTAATCCATCCTCGCGAGTGAATTCATTGGTTGATGCGGCTTGAACCTTTTTCATGACCTGCGGGCGGGAAAAATCCTCGTCACCTTCAACAAAGGCAATATAAGCCGCTGCTGCCTCAAGCAGATCAGCAAGCTCTGTGGCGCCTTGTTGTGCCGCAAATTCGGCAAAGCCGCCCTTTGTCGCGCCGCCTGCATCCTTTTGCGCCGCGATCTGGCGCAAGCGGGCTGAAGCTGCATCGAGTGTCGTCGCTTCTGGATTAACAATTTGCGACGAAACCAGTTTTAGTGGCGCAGGGGCGCTTGCCGGGTCGGTTTCCGATGCCTCGGCGGTTTCGGCCTCCGCAGTGTCTTGGGGTTCGGCCCCATCTTCAGTGCCTGCCGTATCTTCCGCCACTTGATCGAGGTCCTTCTCTTCCGCCTCTTCGGCGTCCAGCGCGCCCAGATCTTCGCGGAAAACGTCGTCCTTGTCGCGCGCATTCGCACCTGCGTCGCCCAATTGGCGGGCCGCTTCAGTGGCGGCAACCGCAGCCTTCAGCTGTGCAAATGCATCACGATGACGGCGCCCTTCGGGCTCATTCAACCTTTCATCGGTCTGGGACATGATACGCGTCATGTTCTTATCGACGTTGTCGAGGACGTCGTCATGCTTTGAGCGCGCTTCCTTTTCTTCGTTGATCTCTTCAATCTCGCGCTGTGCGTCGGCGATCTCTTCTTTGAGGTTGAAATCACCACCATAGTCGCCGCCGCGCGATGGGATTTCCTCGTTTGGCGTCAGCACAAGTGGCCCATTGCCGGTATCTTCGGATGCCACGTCTGCGTCCTCTGCCAAATCCTCTGGCGCGAGTTGCAGCACATCTTCCGTTTCGGTGACTTCCTCGTCATTTGACATGTCGTCAGCGGTGCCAGCTTCCGCGACAGCGTCTTCAGCCTCTTCTGCGACAAATTCGTCGTCAATCTCTGCCAATTCCTCGGCAGAGATTTCATCCTTATCGTCGCCATCATCCTCGTCCAGATCAAGCACGACGCCAGCCTCTTGGGCAGCACGTTCGGCATTCCGTTTGGCGAGATCTGCCAGTCTTTGCGCCAGTGGGTTGACGCCTGCGGATGGTAGCACCGGGTCTTCGGCATCGCTGTCATCGGCCGCGTCGTCCTCCGCCGCTTTATCGCGATCTTGCCCGACGACCGCACGAACACGCTGCAGTTTCGCAGAAACACTCTCATCCGCGATCTCGTCGTCGTCTTCATCAGCATGTGCATCTGCCCGATCTGCCGCGTCATCAGCATCGTCGTCCGCAGCGATCTCAGACTTCAGCACAATAGTATCTTCGTCCTCATCGAATGCTTGCTCTGTGTCTGGGGCCGTTTCTTCTGCCTCAACCTCTTCAGCGAACGCATCCTCCACGCTTGCGAGGTCCTCTGCCAGCTCGTCATCTTCCAAGTCGTCGTGTGATGTCTCGGCATCCGCTTGTGCGACGCGCAAGCTGACGGAATTTCCTTCGCCCTCAACTTCAACGGGGGCGCCGACCTGTTCTTCGGTCAACCGTGCCAGCGTTGCCATATCGGGGGCTTGCGGCTCCATATCCATGAAACGATCATGCCCGGCCAATTCGTGGAAATATGACACAACGGCCTTCATGGTTTCGACCGAATCGTCGAACCCTTCCAGACGGCATGAAAAATTGCCGTAGGACACAGCAAGAATTTTGGGGGAGTCGTCCATATTTTTTACGCGCTTTCTACAGTTTCTGGCAGCTGTCCGATGGACATAGATTGGTTCTTATTCGAGAACACCAAGACGTTACCTTCACGATCATTTTGTGACCGTTTTGGGGAATGTTTGTGGATCGAGGTGTAATCGATGACTTCAGATATCATTGTTTCCAGCGATAGCCCAGTCTGCTTTGTTGGTGGTGGTCACATTGGAAACGGGCCGTTTGCTGCAGATTTTGCCAATATAGACTGCTTTATTGGTGTTGATGGCGGGGCGGATCATTTGCTGGCCGCCGGGATCAAACCCGCCGCTGTCATCGGTGATCTTGATAGCGTGTCAGACAAGGCGGCTGCCACATTTGCTGACATATTGTACCATGTCGCTGAACAAGACACGACCGATTTTGAAAAGGCGCTAATGCGGGTTTCTGCGCCGCTGATCTTTGCGCTTGGGTTCACGGGCGGGCGGATTGACCACATGCTGGGCGTGCTGAACGTGATGGCGCGCTGTGCGTCCAAGCGGGTGCTTTTGGTTGATGATGATGACGCATCATTTGTGGTGATGCGCGGGCTGCGCGATCTGATTTTGCCTGCCGGGGCGCGGGTCGCTTTGATGCCGCTGGGTGATATCGTTGTTTCGGCCACGGGACTGCGATGGTCATTATCGGATTTCGCGATGCACCCCGTTGGCAAGACCAGCGGGTCGAATGCGGCGACGGGTGAAGCCATGAACATTCGGACCAATGGACCGCTTTTGGTCACGGTACCGCGGGCGCATCTGCAGATTGCCGCGACAGCCGTCGTTCGCGCAGAATGATGTAAAGACCCGCGCCTACTGTGATGCAGATCCCGATCGCGGCAAGGCCGTTGGGCAGGTCCGCAAAGATCAGCCAGCCGATGGCGGTCCCAAACGGAATTTCAAGATATTGCATCGGAGCGAGGGTGGAGGCAGGGGCGAAACGCAGGCTCCAGGTCATGAAAAGATGTGCAAGCGTGCCGATGACACCCAAGGCGCCGAGAAGCCACCAGGTTTGCGGCGACATATCCGTTGCAATCCCGCCAACAAGATCGGGTAGCAGTATCAACAGCGGAATTAGTATCAGTGTCGCCTGCAACCCGCTGATTGCCTGCAATTTGATCGGGTCAAGCGCCCGGGCAATCTTGCGCGTCACCATCATGAACAAGGCAAAGATGACAGCTACGCCAAGCGGCAAAAGTGCGGGGTAACCGACCTCAACAAAGTTCGGTTGGATCACCAGCAATGTGCCGACAAAACCGATGGCGCAGGCCACCATCCGGTGCAGGCCAATATGTTCGTCCATCGCGAAATGGCCCAGAAGCAGCATGATGAACGGCATCACAAAGGCAATCGCCAGCGCGTCGGCTAGTGGCAGGTAGCGCAGCGCGCTGAACATCAGCCCAATGCCAAGAATGTGCAGAATGGTGCGTGTCAGCGTCCAGCCCAAAATCCCATCGGGCAGGCGAAAACCTTGTCCGTTGACCGCGACAATGGGTACCAGGATCATCGCCTGCACCGCAAACCGCACCAATACCAGAACCCCAAGGGCAACGGTGCCACCCAGCAGCTTTGCCATACTGTCGCCCAAAGGCGCCAGCACGCAGAAGGCCAGCATCAGCATCACACCTAAGAAGGGACGATCTTGGGTCATTCCGGTAGCTTAGGCGCGTGCGTCCGGAACGAAAAGGTCAGTTCCAGTCCACGGCATCGCGTAATCTGATGCCACTCGCATGCAGGCTTGTGTTCCAGATCGGTTTGAGCGGCACAAGCGATGGCAACGCGCGCAAAACAACGCCTTCACGCCGCAGCGCATGCGGTAAGTCATTGACTGGCGTGACATTTTTCGGTCGCACGCTTGCATCGGATACATGCATGCCCGCATCATCCAGCGACAGAAAAGAGGTCATGCGGAACGCATAGCGGTAAAGTTTGCAGCGCGCGATGCGCGTCAACCAGCGCTGCTCAACAAATGCAACCCGCGCGGCACCTTGCAGCCAGCGATGGCGGTCCACTGCGCGGCTCTGTGCTGTAGCCCAGACCAGGATGCGCGGGCAGTCACGCGGGAAAAGATAAAGAAAAGTGTATTCCGGCAGGGTTGCCCACACTACCGGACGCCCCAGGCGCGAAGGACGGGGGCGAAAGCATCTGATGTCGGGGCGGTCGCTGAAATGATAAAGCACGGGCGGGCTAGCAGTTCGGCACATTCACGGCGAGACCACCCAAAGCGGTTTCCTTGTACTTCTCACTCATATCCGCGCCGGTCTGGCGCATCGTTTCAATCGCGACATCAAGTGAGACCAGGTGAACACCATCCCCGCGCAAGGCGAGCGATGCGGCAGATACTGCCTTGATCGCGCCAAGGCCATTACGCTCAATACATGGCACCTGCACGAGGCCTTTGACCGGATCGCAGGTCATGCCCAGGTGATGCTCAAGTGCTATTTCAGCCGCGTTTTCAATCTGTTCCGGCGTGCCGCCAAGAACGGCCGCAAGGCCGGAAGCGGCCATTGCCGCGGCACTGCCCACCTCGGCCTGACAACCGCATTCCGCGCCCGAGATCGAGGCGTTGAACTTGATCAACCCGCCAATAGCCGCGGCCGTCAGCAGGAAGTCGGGCACCTGTTTGGCAGACGCGCCGGGGACGTGATCAAGCCAATAACGGATCGTTGCGGGCACCACGCCTGCGGCCCCATTGGTGGGGGCGGTCACAACCTGACCACCGGCTGCGTTTTCTTCGTTCACGGCCATCGCGTAAGTTGACATGAAATCGTTGATCGTATGCGGGGCGGTCAAGTTCAGACCGCGCTCAGCCTGTAACGCATCATAAATCCCTTTGGCCCGGCGGCGGACATTCAAACCCCCAGGCAGGATGCCTTCGGTCGTCAGACCACGCGTGATGCAATTGTTCATGACCTCCCATATGCGCGCCAATCCCCGATCCAGATCGGCATGCGGCATGCGCGAGACTTCGTTGGCGCGCTTCATCTCGGCAATGCTCTTGCCTGACATGGCGGCCATATCCAACATCTCTTGCGCGGTGTGAAACGGAAACGGGACGGGCGCGCCGGCATCAGTGTCTTTGCCGGCTGACAGTTCCGCCTCGGTCAACACAAAGCCACCACCGATGGAATAATAGGTGACCTGTGTAATGACATCGCCTTGCGCATCCGTACCGCGCAGGATCAATCCGTTCGCATGGCCGGGCAGGGCGGGGCCATAGTCAAATTCCAGATTGTCCTTGGGGTGAAAACGCAGCTTGCCAAGACCCGGCGGTTGCACATTGTGCTCTTTGTTGATCCTGGCAAGCTCTTCTTCGGCCTTGTCAGCATCATATGTCTCGGCCACGAACCCGGCTAACCCCAGGATCACGGCGCGGTCTGTGGCATGGCCCACACCGGTAAAGGCCAGACTGCCATGGAGTGACGCATGCAGCCCCTTCACATCAAAAGGCTGGGCGCGCAGGTGATCGAGGAAGCGGGCTGCCGCCACCATCGGCCCGATCGTATGCGAGGATGACGGGCCGACACCAACCTTGAACATGTCAAAGACCGACAGAAACATCAGAGGGCACTTCCTTCAGGTGGGTTGCAGGGATACGGTGCGGAAAAGGGTGTGGGCCCCAACCCCTCAGCCTTGGCCGCACGCTGCACGGCGGGGCGGCTCTCGGTGCGTTGCGCAAAGGCGGTGAGCCGTGGCCACCGGGCCAGATCAAACCAGTCGGTCGATCCGCCGTAAAGCGCGCACCACCGCAAAAGCGGGCCGAGATAGCAGCCCTGCGCGCTTGGTTCATCGCCGTCAAGCCACGGCGCATTCATAGCCTGCTCCAACAAATCCAGCTTTTCAGTCACACGTTTGCGGGTTGTCACACGAAGTGGTTCGATGTCGCCCGCACTGTATTGATCTGGATAAAACAGCATCCGTTGGGTCGTATGCAGCGTGTTCGAGAGCCAAAACAGCCATTGCAGCGCGTGGGCGCGGTCGGCTGCGTCCATGTGCGGCATAAGCCGACCGTGGCTATCGGCCAGCCACAACAAGATCGCCGCTGTCTCAAACATCGGACCTGCGGGCGTTTCCAGAACCGGGATCAGCCCATTCGGGTTCAGCGCAAGATAAGCCTGCGACCGCTGCGCCTGTTGGCTGCGGTCAACCAGAACCGTCTGATAGGGTACGCCAAGCTCTTCCAAAGCGATCCGCACGCAAAGTGACGCGTTGTCAGGGGCATAGTGAAGGCGCAGCATCTCGGGCATGGCGTGACCCTATGCTGTGGCGGCCCGGTCGCAATCCCAAATGCGACGCTTGCCATTGGTTTCGCGTTCAAAGACGCACCTGTTCGCGCGATTTGGGGTCTCGCACCCGGCAAACATCTTGCCTATAAGGCGTGGAGCATCTGCCGGAGCCAACCTATGACGAGTGAGTTATCCCCCATCGACACGGCAAAGTTCGTCGCCGCCAAGCAAGCGACCGAATATGTCGAAACAGGTATGAAGGTCGGCCTTGGCACCGGGTCCACGGCCGCCTGGCTTGTGCAATGCCTGGGCGAGATGGTCCGTGACGAAGGTCTGCGGATCAAAGGTGTCCCAACCTCGGCCCGCACCGCGAAACTCGCCCGGCAAGTCGGGATTGAGGTGATTACGCTGGATGAGGCACGCTGGCTGGATGTCACGATTGATGGCGCGGATGAGTATGACGATGATCTGTGCCTGATCAAAGGTGGCGGTGGCGCGCACCTGCAGGAAAAGGTTGTTGCAACCGCCAGTGACCGGGTGATCGTGATCGCCGATGCCTCGAAAAAAGTGGAAACGCTTGGCGCATTCCCTCTGCCGGTTGAGGTGCTGCAATTTGGCGCCAAGACCACACAGGATTTGATTGCAGAAACCCTGATCGGGATGGATGTCCTTAACCGCAATATCTCGCAGCGGATGAACGGCCCCGCGCCATTCGTAACGGATGAGGGGAATTACATTCTGGATCTGGAGTTGAAACGCATCGGCAATCCGCGGCAATTGAGCCTGACGCTGAACCAGATACCGGGCGTGGTTGAAAACGGGTTGTTCATCGATATCTGCGACATGGTCATCGTGGGCCATGCCAATGGCAAGGTCGAAGTGCGTGACATTACCAACGGCACGTCAGAGGTTGTACGGTTCGATGTGCGCGACGACGACAACATCTTTGTTAACATTGCCGACTAATCGCGCCGGCGACATGGCGCCCAAAAACAGAAATACGGAGCAACACCGATGACTTTCGACTACGATCTTTTCGTCATTGGGGGTGGTTCGGGTGGCGTGCGGGCAGCGCGCGTTGCTGCGGCCACAGGGGCCAAGGTGGCCCTGGCCGAGGAATACCGCATGGGCGGGACGTGTGTGATCCGCGGCTGCGTGCCCAAAAAGCTGATGGTCTTTGCATCCGGGTTTTCCGAGATGTTCGCGGATGCGCGGTCCTATGGCTGGGACCTGGATGAAGGGGCGTTTCACTGGCCGCGGTTTAGCAAGAAACTCAACACTGAACTGGATCGGCTGGAAGGGATTTATCGCAAGCTGCTTGATGGCTCCAATGTTGAGATTTTTGATGCGCGCGCATCGCTTCAGGACCCGCACACGATTGCGCTTTCGACAGGGAAAACGATCACGGCCAAACACATTCTCGTGGCCACGGGCGGGCGTCCTGTCGTGCCAGATATGCCAGGTTCGGAGCTGGCGATTACATCAAACGACATCTTCAATCTACCTCAGATGCCCAAATCGATCTTGATCATCGGTGGTGGTTACATCGCGTCAGAGTTCGCGGGCATCCTGAATGGGCTTGGTGTGAAGGTCACCCAGTTCTACCGTGGCGCACAAATCCTGCGCGGTTTTGATGACGAAGCACGCGGGCTGGTCGCCGAAGGAATGCGCGCCAAGGGGATCGATCTGCACCTTGGCACCAACATTGTTGAGATGCGCGCCGCAACCAAGGCTGATCTTGCAGGCGAAAGCCAGGGCGTGCCGATGGAAGGGGGCGTGCCTGCACAGTTACCGCACAAGGCGGCAGGGCACGGCATCTGGGTGAAGGCGACAAATGGCACCGAGAAGGTCTATGACCAAGTGATGTTTGCCACCGGGCGCGCACCCAATACGGACAATATGGGCCTTCAAGAAGCGGGGGTAGAGGTCGGACGACGCGGGGAAATTGTCGTGGACGGGTATAGTCAGACCCGCGTGCCGTCGATCTACGCCATTGGCGATGTGACCAATCGCGTGCAACTGACGCCGGTGGCGATCCGCGAAGGAATGGCCTTTGTCGAAACCGTCTTTAAGGGCAATCCGACACCGGTCGATCATGACTTGATCCCATCGGCGGTCTTTACCCAGCCGGAACTGGGCACCGTTGGCATGACCGAGGAAGAAGCGCGCGATATCGAGCCAGTCGATATCTACTGCACCTCTTTCAAACCGATGAACCACGCCTTTGCGGGCCGGGATGACCGCGTGCTGATGAAACTGGTTGTCAGCCAGGCGACCCGCAAGGTGCTTGGTTGTCATATCGTCGCAGATCATGCGGGCGAGATGATCCAGTTGGCTGGGATTGCAGTGAAGATGGGCGCGACAAAGGAAGATTTTGACCGGACCGTGGCCGTGCATCCGACCATGGCTGAGGAACTTGTGACGATGAAGGAACCCATGCGGAGCGCTTGATTTCGCACCGTTAAGACACACATGGAATTCCAACGGTACAGCATGCCTGTGCCTTGGTGAAAGGAAGCATAGGAAGACAATGGCAGGAAACAATGGTGGCCCCTGGGGCGGCGGCGGCAATAACGGATCAGGCGGCGGCGATGACAACCGCGGTGGCGGTGGCCGCAAGCCCAACAATGACGGTCCGAATATCCCTGAAATTGACGAACTGGTAAACAAGGGCCGCGAGCAATTGCGCGTCCTAATGGGTGGCGGTGGCCAAGGTGGCAATCGCGGAACCGGCGGCGGCGGCGGTGGTCCGCAATTGACACGCGGAACAGTCGGCTTTGGTATCCTGCTTGTGGTCGCCGGCTGGTTGGCGATGTCGTTTTACACGGTCCGGCCCGAAGAGCGCTCGGTGGAGCTGTTTCTGGGTGATTTTCTCGAAATCGGTGAACCGGGTCTGAACTTTGCCCCATGGCCCGTTGTCACGCGTGAGGTGCTTGCGGTGACAACGGAACGCAACATCGATATCGGCACCAGCCGTGCAGGTATGGATGCTGGTCTGATGCTGACCGGTGACGAAAATATCGTCGACATCGACTTCCAGGTCGTCTGGAATATCAACAACCCCGAAGACTACCTGTTCAACCTGGCCAATCCACCGCAGACAATCGAGGCGGTGGCGGAATCGGCCATGCGTGAGATTATTTCGCAATCCGAACTCGCCCCCATCCTGAACCGGGATCGTGGTGCAATTGCGGACAGATTGCGCGATCTGATCCAGACGACGTTGGACAGCTATAGTTCTGGCGTCACGATCATTCGTGTGAACTTTGACAAGGCCGATCCGCCGGAACCGGTAATCGCATCATTCCGCGCGGTGCAGGACGCCGAACAGGAACGTGACCGGGTGCAGAACGTGGCAGACGCCTATGCCAACCGGGTTGTTGCTGAAGCACGCGGTCAGGCGGCACAGATCCTTGAAGAGGCTGAAGGCTATCGCGCCCGCGTCGTCAACGAAGCTGAAGGTGAGGCATCGCGTTTCCTTGCGGTTCTGGCCGAGTATGAAAAAGCGCCAGAAGTGACGCGCAAACGTCTTTACCTTGAAACTATGGAAAACGTGCTGGGTGGCATCGACATCATCCTGCTGGATGAAACGAATGGCGGCGGGCAGGGCGTCGTGCCTTACCTGCCGCTGAATGATCTGCGTCGTACACCTGCACAAACCGCTGGAGGGTCAAACTAATGCGGAAATCAGCATTTCTTCTCCCCGCAGTTGCGGTTGTCATCATCGGCGCGCTGTCCTCGATCTTTATCGTCGACGAACGTGAAAAGGCGTTAGTGCTGCAGTTCGGTCAGATTGTGAAGGTTCAAGAGGAGCCGGGCCTCGGTTTCAAAATCCCGCTGATTCAAGAGGTCGTGCGCTATGATGACCGCATCCTCAGCCGTGATCTGGAGCCGCTTGAAGTAACGCCATCGGATGATCGGCGTTTGGTTGTCGATGCGTTCGCGCGTTACCGGATCGCGGATGTCGAACAGTTCCGCCGTGCGGTTGGTGTCGGTGGTGAAGATGCTGCTGCACGTCGTCTGGACAGTATCTTGCGCGCCGAAACGCGGGAGGTTCTGGGTTCTGTCAGTTCCAACGATATCTTGTCAGTGGATCGTGCCGCCTTGATGCTGCGCATCCGCAACAGCGCAATTTCGGAAGCGCAAGCCCTTGGGTTGCAAGTGATTGACGTGCGTCTGAAGCGCACTGACCTGCCGCCCGAAAACCTGAACGCGACCTACGAACGTATGAAGGCGGAACGTGACCGCGAAGCCGCGGATGAACGCGCCCGTGGTAACGAAGCTGCACAGCGTATTCAGGCGCAGGCGGACAGGACGGTTATCGAACTGGTCTCTGACGCGGAACGCCAAGGGCAGATCATCCAGGGTGAGGCTGACGCCCGCCGCAACGAAATCTTTGCGCAAGCCTTTGGCGCGGATCCGGAATTCTTTGAATTCTACCGGTCCATGACGGCCTATCAACGGTCCTTGCAACCAGGGAATTCGACGATGGTTCTGTCGCCTGACAGCGACTTCTTCAACTACCTGAAATCTGATCAGGGCAACGGGATTGGACAATAACTGCCCTCCCGACTGAAAGAATGGGGCCAGCCGTTATGCTGGCCCTTTTTTGTGGTTGCTTTCGATCTTTTTGGGGTGAAGCTGCCCCAAACCGCGCCAAAATACCAAAAAATCACATCCAGTTGAGTTTCCGACAGTGATGTTTGCGTTGCGCTCTCCGCGCTCTACATAGATCATCAGATGTCAAAAGGTGCGTTGATCGTCCCGCACCAAGTCAATGAACAAGGAGTTTTGCCCAGTGAAATCTAAGGCAGTGAAATCCAAGGCAATCGCAATACAACATGATGGTGGTCATGCGCGACGGCTGCTGACCGCACTTTTTGCCGCCATGGCGCTGGCTCTTGCACTGGTGCTGGCACAGGCCACCGCGTCCGAGGCGCAGAACCGGCCCGAAACATTTGCTGATCTCGCCGAACAGATCAGCCCGTCGGTTGTGAACATTACCACCAGCACCAGCATCGCCGGGCGGACTGGACCGCAGGGCCTTGTGCCCGAAGGTTCTCCGTTTGAGGACTTCTTTAACGACCTAAACCCTAATGATCGCAACGGCGCACGTCGTTCTTCGGCACTTGGTTCTGGCTTTGTTATTTCCGAAGATGGTTACATCGTTACCAACAACCACGTTATTGAAGGTGCGGATGAAATCCTGATCGAATTCTTCCCAGGTGGTGAGCCTGGCGTGCCTGCCGAACTTGTCGGCACTGATCCAAATACCGATATCGCGGTGTTGAAGGTTGATCTGGACGATCTGCCATTTGTCGAATTTGGGGACAGCAATGGCCCCGGCAGCCGAGTGGGTGACTGGGTGATGGCGATGGGTAACCCGCTCGGCCAAGGTTTTTCGGTCTCCGCCGGTATCGTGTCTGCGCGCAACCGCGCGCTGTCCGGCACCTATGACGACTATATTCAGACCGATGCTGCGATTAACCGCGGCAACTCGGGCGGGCCATTGTTCAACATGGATGGCGAAGTCATCGGCGTGAACACGGCGATCCTGTCACCCAATGGTGGGTCCATCGGCATTGGATTTGCGATGTCGTCGGCTGTTGTGACCAATGTGGTTGATCAGCTGATCGAATTTGGTGAAACCCGCCGCGGTTGGTTGGGCGTGCGCATTCAGGATGTGACACCCGATATGGTCGACGCGATTGAAGGCCTTGATCTCGCCCGTGGCGCATTGGTGACGGATGTCCCTGCTGGCCCTGCAGAGGATGCCGGCATGCTGTCTGGCGATGTCATCCTGACATTCGACGGAGTGGAGATTGAGGACACACGCGAACTCGTACGTATTGTCGGTAACTCGCCTGTGGGCAAAGAGGTGCCAGTCTCCGTTCTGCGCGAAGGGGATATGGCAGAGCTAACAGTCGTTCTGGGCCGTCGTGAAACGTCAGAGGCTGTCGCCTTCCCTGCATCGACGGAGCCAGAAGAAACCGACCAGTCCGAGATCCTTGGCCTGACCCTGTCCGAGATCACGCCGGAACTGACAGATCAGTTTTCGCTGAACGTCGAAGAAGGTTTGGTTATCACCGCGATTAACCCGGAGTCCGAGGGTGCATCAAAAGGCTTGTTGGAGGGCGATGTGATCACAGAGGCCGGTCAACAGGCCGTCACCAGCATCGCCGATCTTGAGACACAGATCGAAGCGGCGACTGAAGCCGGGCGTAAATCGATCCTGCTGCTGGTGCGGCGCGGGGGCGATCCACGCTTTGTCGCATTGGTGCTTGAAAACGAATAATCGGCCTATTTGGCCAACAAAAAAGGCGGTGCAGGTGCGCCGCCTTTTTCATTTTCTGACACGCAAAACCTTGATCTCTGCGGTCACTGCTGGTTCTGTGGCAACCCATCGCCAATATGGTAATAGTCACCCTTATCGGCCACAAAGATATGCTGTTTCAGCGTCGTCTGTGTCGGCGTGTCAAACGCGCCCATCGCCACCGCCGTCCAATCCTGAAAGACCGGATCCCAGAACAGCGTTGATCCGCAAATCCCGCAAAAGCCGCGCCGCACTTTTTCAGATGAATGATACCACTGCACATGGTCTTCACCGCTGACGCGCAATGTGCTGCGCGGGATGTCCACCGATGCCTCATAATGCCCAGAATGCTTGCGGCAAGCGGTGCAGTGGCATGCCGATGGTTGGGGTAGTGGACCGGTCACTTCAACTGTCACTGCGCCGCAAAGGCAGCTTCCCCGATGTTTCATGCAGGCGCCATTTCCGGCATGTTCCGGATGTTCCAGATCAAAAGGCCAATGACAATGGCAGCACCCGCCAAGTGGACGGGCAGGGGTGCCGGCCAAATGCAGGCGGCCCCGGCCGCACCCAGCGCGATCCGGACCGGTACCCCAATCGGGCGCTCCATACAGCCCTGCAGCGCGCCTGCAAGGCCATAGATGCCCACGACGCCAAACCCGAAGATGACCAGCATCACGCCCCAATCCCCCGACAGAAACGGGGTATAGGCCATCAAAAGCGGCACGATATAAAGTCCCTTGGCAAGTTTCCAACTGGCAAAGCCTGTGGCCATCGCCGGCGCTTTGGCAATCGCTGCGGCAGTAAAGGCGGCAAGGGCGACGGGCGGTGTGACATTGCTGTCCTGGCTCAGCCAGAAGATGATCATATGGGCGGACAGCAATGCCGCCATCGCGACCTCTGGCGGAACCACCAGATCGCGCAAAGGTGCCGCAACTTCAAGCGGAAGACTTTTGATGATGGCACTTGCTTCTTCGATGCTGAGCGGAGCGGCCAGGACGGCCGGGTCGGGCACACCAAACATCAATATTGCGTTGCCTGCATCGCCCAAGGTGCCTGACGCCAACGCCTCAATCACGAAGCGGTCGGAAATCATGCCCGCAAGGGCAGGGGCTGACAACGTGGCAAGCACGATATAGGCCGCCGTAACAGGCAGCCCCATGCCGAGCACAAGGCTGGCGATGGCAACCATCACGATGGCTGCCAGCAGATTGCCCCCGGCCCAATCCGCAATCATCAGGCTGAACGTGTTGCCGATCCCGGCCGTGGCGATCACGTTGACCACAAGCCCAACCGCACAAAGAAGCACGGCCGTCATGATCATGCCTTTTGTGCCCATCACCATGGCTTCGAACACGGCGCGGGGGCCCATTGGGTTCTGCGTCAGCCAGCTCGATACGATTACTGCCAATATGCCGAACACAGCGGCATAGGCCGGCGTGAAACCCGCCACCAGCATCCCGATTAATCCGGTGATCGGGATCACAAAGCTCGCGCCACCTTTCTTGAACGCTGATGCAACCGTTTCTCCGTCGTTATCCATCGGCTGCAGGCCCAGGCGCCGCGCCTCGATCCGCACAAAGAAGGTGACCGACAAAAAGTAAAGCAGTGCTGGCAAGGCGGCAACGGCCACAATCGTCTCGTAGGAAATCTGCGTAAAGCTCGCCATAACAAAAGCACCCGCGCCCATGATCGGCGGCATCAACTGGCCGCCAGTCGATGATGCCGCCTCGACCCCGCCTGCGAATTTCGGCGGGAAACCCGCCTTTTTCATCAGGGGGATGGTGATCACTCCGGTCGACGCGGTGTTGGCAACAGCCGATCCCGAAATCGTGCCCGTCAGGCCCGACGCGATGACAGCTACGATCCCCGGACCGCCTACCAACCGTCCGGCAATCGCACGTGCGATGTTTATGACAAAATCCCCCGCGCCCGACCGCAACAGGAAGGCGCCAAAGATGATGAACAGGAATACAAAGGTCGATGATATTCGGGCTATCGTGCCGAACATCGCATCATCGCCAAAGATCGACCGAAACGCGATGCTTTCCCAGCTTAGACCTGGAAACGAAAACACGCCACCGATCATGCTGCCCCACCAGCCTACGTAAGTCAGAGCGATAATGATCAGCGACGGTATCACCCAGCCCGTCAAGCGCCGCGTCAGTTCGATGGCCCCGACAATGCAGATGCCTGCCGCTATCCAATCTAACGCCGAAAACTTCACGCCACGATCATAAATGCCTTGTTCCGCAAAGGGCAGATAAATGGCGGATATGGCGACCAATATGCCCAATGTCAGATCGAATGCGAACATGGGTTTGCTGCGCGTCTTGCCCTTGACAAGCGGATGCAGAACGGCAGCCAGGAACGCAAATCCGGCAAAGTGATACGCGTTGCGCTGGAATTCCGAGATGATTGGATCAAACGCTACATAGATGTGACCAATAGCGATCAGGAAGCACAGGATTGTCAGCGCCGTGTTGGGCAAGCCCGTAAAGGCGCGCAGCACGACGACGTCGACAGGGGGTTCGTCGGACATGGATATCCCCTTGGAATTTGAAACGGCCCGCATGGGATCACATGCGGGCCGGAAAAGGGCTTATTCTGCGATCAGCCGGTCAGGGATTTCGATCCCCTGTTCCTGATAATACCGCGCTGCACCGGGATGAAGCGGTACCGGCAGACCGGCAATAGCGGCCTCCAGCGCCATGGCCTTTGTTGCCGGGTGAATGGCCTGCAGGAATGGCAAGTTCTCATAAATCGTTTTGGTGATCTGATAAACATTCTCTTCCGGCAGATCGGCATGGGTGGCGAGGAAGTTCGGTTGCGCAATGGTGTTCACATCGGCATCTTGTCCTGGATATGTGCCCGCCGGGATCACATATGGCGTCCATAGGCCACGACCGCCATCGGCCATCTCTAATTGTTCTGGTGTGAAATCCAGCATCGTTACACTGTCGCCCGCTGCGGCCATAAGTTGGCTGATCGCGCCTGTAGGCACGCCTGCAGGTGTGCTGATACCCTTGACCTGACCGTTCTGCAGCGCTTCGGCCGACGGGCCGTATCCAGCGAAGACCAGTTCGTAATCGCTTTCAATATCAACGCCAAAGCCCGACATGATCGTGGCATTCGACCCGATCGTGCCTGAATTCTGACGACCAAGGGCCATGCCCTCACCCTTCAGCGCCAGCATGTCCTCGATTGTGCCCGTTGTGGCCACGTCAGACGCAACAACGAATTGTTCAACGTTCTGCCACAGCATCGAAACTGAGCGCAGATGATCCTGCGGACCGGATTCGGCCACAGGCCCGGTTCCGGTCGCAGCATAGTATCCGAACAGGCCCTGCAGAATGCCGAATTGGGCCTCACCTTCGCGGATCAGCCGTACATTTTCACCCGACCCGGCCGAGCTGATGGCCGACATCCCGATCTTCATGCTCGGTTCCAATTTGACTTTTACCAGCGTCGATAATGCAACGCCCACCGGATAATAGGTGCCACCCGTTGATGCGGTGGCCAGGATATAGCTGGCCTCTTCGGCTTCCGCGTGTGCCGCTGGTGCTGAGAGCACCAATGTTGCCGCAACGGCGGCTTTAACAAAGTTCATGACGTTTCCTCCCAAGGATGTTTTGGACCCGGTCGCACCGGCGCGTACGCAAGAGCATGCAACACCCGTCACCAGTGGCAAGAGCATGGGCGATTATCCGCGCTTTTTGCTGTGTTTTAAGGGTATTGTGCACCGCCAATGCCTTTTCCTTACGCAGACTGTGCGGATTTCCACACAGGTGATAGCGGTAACGGGCCTGCCACACAAATGAATCGGTGCCGCCGGCTTTTCTGAGCGGATTGTCATGTATTAGCACTGGTCCCGCTAAGCGCCATGAACTAGATAAGCGCGGAGCAGATTTCTGAAGGACGAGGGACAGCTAAGATGGCCAAGATTACCTATGTGGAGCATGGCGGCAAGGAACATGTGGTTGACGTGGCCAACGGGCTGACAGTGATGGAAGGCGCGCGCGACAACGGCATTCCGGGGATCGAGGCCGATTGCGGAGGCGCCTGTGCCTGTTCCACATGCCACGTCTATGTAGATGACGCCTGGGTCGAAAAGCTGCCGGCAAAGGACGCGATGGAAGAAGACATGCTCGACTTTGCGTATGAGCCTGACGCAGTCAAATCGCGTTTGACCTGCCAGTTGAAAGTGACTGATGATCTGGATGGTTTGCGCGTACAGATGCCTGAAAAGCAAATCTGATGCTGCGTTTGGCTGCGGTGGTGGCGTGGCTCGCTGCGCCGCTATCTGCGGAAACCATCCTGTCTGCGGACTATGCCGGCCCGACGGACCGCTATGCGCATGGCGTGCTGGGTGATGCGATTGAGTGGTCGGTTTTGCAGATCACCACAGATCGCGACACTTACGCGATAACACTGCCGATTGATCGGGTCTTCGAAGACCTCGCGCCCCGTCTTGCCGATCTGGACAATGACGGCACGCCAGAGATTATTGTGGTCGAGGCGCAGGCGGAAACCGGCGCGCAGCTCGCCATTTACGATGAGACCGGCAAGATTGCCGCGACCCCCCATATCGGCACGCGCAACCGCTGGCTGGCACCCATCGGGGCCGCTGATCTGGATGGCGACGGTTTGATTGAGATCGCCTATATCGACCGCCCTCATCTGGCGAAAACACTGCGTGTCTGGCGGTTTCAGGATGGGGACCTGACCGAAATCGCTGCCGGCTCCGGCCTGACCAATCACCGGATTGGAGAGGACTTTATCAGCGGTGGCATCCGTGATTGCGGGCGAGGCCCAGAGATGATCACGGCCAATGCCAATTGGTCGCGTGTGATCGCAACGCGACTTGAGAATGGTACATTGCACGCAACCGATCTTGGTGCGTTTGCAGGGCAGGGGTCATTTTCGGCTGTGCTCGGATGCCAATCGCTTTAGGTGAGCATGACAACGAGCGCCAAAAGCGTCGTGATTTCTGTGACTTGTTGGGTTGCACCCAAAATGTCACCCGTCTGTCCACCAATTTTGGCATGTGCGATAAAGCCGCAACCGACTGTCGCAAGAGCTGCAAAAATTGTAAGAAGTGGATAACCGCACAACACCGCTACGACAACGGCAATACACACTGCCAGCCAAGCGGTTGCCGTCGGCGGACGCCCCACGTTTTTGCTGAGCCCGGCGCCACGGGCGTTTTGTAACGTGGCCATCAGCACAACCATTGCCCCGCGGCTAAGCGCACCGGCGGCCATAAAAGCCACCCAGTACGCACCCACCGATACAATCACGACCAATGCCAGCCACCGCAAAAGCAGTGACAGCGCAATCGCGCAGACCCCATAGACGCCGATATGGCTGTCCTTCATGATCTCCAACCGTCGGGCGCGGTCCCACCCGCCCCACAATCCATCTGCAGTGTCAGCCAAGCCGTCTTCATGCATGGCCCCCGTCAGGATTACCGACAGGGCCAGCACCAGCCCAGCCACGATGCCAGATGGCAAACCGACCCACCCCAGCAGCGCCGCCGCTGCTGCCAAAATTACACCCGTGATCACACCAACCAGTGGATAGGCCCAGGCGGCTGCCGCCCCGCGCGCGCTGGCGCGATCCCCATCGACGATCACCGGCAACCGCGTCAACAGGCCCAACGCAGCCGGAAGGTCGATGCGATCAAAGAGAGGCATGTCGTGTTTGTACAAGGGTCGGTCCTTCATGGGTCTTTTCATCACAGCGATGATCGTTAAACAGGTGAAAAGATTGATGGAATGAGACCCCGATGCAAGCGCCATTTTCGACCCTCACTGCCTTTCGCGAAACCGTGGCGGCGGCACCTGGCCCCGACGCGGCTGCCCGTAAAGGAGCAGCGGACCGCAATAGTCAACTGACCAAGCCCCCCGGCGCACTGGGCCGTCTTGAGGATCTGGCGATCTGGTATGCCGGATGGCGTGGCACGCCGCAGCCGCAGATCGCTGCACCACAGGTCATCGTCTTTGCGGGCAATCATGGGGTCTGCG
Organism: Pseudomonadota bacterium; assembly: GCA_038529695.1. Taxonomy (GTDB): domain Bacteria; phylum Pseudomonadota; class Alphaproteobacteria; order Rhodobacterales; family Rhodobacteraceae; genus Yoonia. The sequence goes on from JBCBDL010000015.1 coordinate 27,199, forward strand.
CCCAGGGTGTCTCAGCCTTTCCGCCGGAAGTGACCTCACAAATGGTGGCAAACTTTGAACATGGCGGCGCGGCCATCAATCAACTGGCGAAAACCTTTGGGGCGCGGATGGATGTGCATGCCTTGTCGCTTGATGCGCCGACGGCGGATTTCACGCAAGGCCCCGCCATGACGCAGGACGAGGTGGTGCTGGCATTGCAAACCGGGTGGAACGCTGTGGATCCGGATGCCGATCTACTGGTCACGGGCGAGATGGGGATCGGCAACACCACCTCTGCCGCGGCGGTCGCTGCGGCCGTGTTGGGCGGGGATGCGGCGGCATGGACGGGGCGTGGCACTGGCGTGGATGATGCTGGTCTGGCCAGGAAGACCGCAGCGGTGGCACAGGGGCTTGCCTTGCATGCGACGGCGGACCCGCTTGAGGCGTTGCGCTGTCTCGGCGGGCGCGAATTGGCAGCGATGGCCGGTGCGATTGCCGCTGCACGGTCCTATCGGATCCCGGTCATCCTTGATGGCTTTATCTGCTGCGCTGCTGCGGCAGCCCTCGCCAAAGCGGTGGACGGCGCCCTTGACCACGCTGTTGCTGGTCATCTGAGCGCGGAAGGCGCGCACAAAAAGCTGCTTGATGCCTTGGGCAAGGAACCTCTTCTTCGTTTGGGGTTACGACTGGGCGAAGGGTCTGGAGCCGCCCTCGCCATTGGTGTGCTTCAAGGCGCTGTCGCTTGCCATTCGGGCATGGCGACCTTTGCCGAAGCAGGGGTGAGCGACGGTTAGAGCGCCAATTTTCTTAAGAAGAAAATTGCCCAGAATTTTTCAAAATTCTGGTTACGCGCTATCTTTACGCTCTGCCACTTGCTGGCGGGCGGCAAATTCTGTTTCAAGATCGTTGTTCAACTCATTGGCGCGCTTCACATATTCTGGAATATCTGCAACAGGCACACCCGGTTTCCACAGCTCTGCCAGTTCCCGCAGCGCCATGCGGTCATGCTGGTAAAAGGCCGTCTCTATCTCCGCAGCTTCGAACTCGCTAAGCCCCATATTTTCGAGCGCGTAGCGCCCCGCGCGCAGTGAACTGTCGAACATCTCACGCACAATGTCGTTGGCCCCGGCATCATAAAGCTCGTAGACATGCACGCGGTCCCGGGCGCGCGCGATGATGTGCAAATCGGGCCGCGCCTTGCGGGCATAGGCGACCAGTTTATTCGCCGAGGCTTTGTCATCAATCGCAACAACCAGAACGGACGCATCCTGTAGCCCCGCTGCATTCAACAGATCAGGCCGCGTCGGGTCCCCAAAATAACCGCGAAATCCAAATTTGCGCATCATCTGCACGGTGGACAAGTTGCTATCGACAACGACAGTCTTGAATCCGGCACTTTGCACGAGCCGGTTTACGATCTGACCAAAGCGACCGATCCCTGCGATGATGACCGGGCCTTGTTCGTCAACCTCGTCATGTTCCTCATCTTCCGTCTCACCCATCCGCCTGCCAAGCAGTTCGTAAACTATAAACAAGAGCGGCGTGATCAGCATCGACAGCGCAATCACCAACAATAATTGGCCCGCTAAAGCATCGCTCAGCACGCCTTGTTGCAGCGAAAACGCGATCAGGACAAAGCCGAATTCACCCGCCTGCGCCAGCCCAAGCGTGAACAGCCACCGATCCTTGCCTTGGATGCGAAACACGATCGCAATGCAAAACAGGATCACGCCTTTGATCAACATCACAGCCGCCGTGAGCGCCAGAATGTAGGCTGGTTCATTAAAGAAAAGATCGAAATTGATCCCCGCACCCACCGTGATGAAGAAAAGCCCAAGCAACAGCCCCTTGAACGGGGCAAGGTCGCTTTCCAATTCATGCCGGAATTCGGAATTCGCAAGCACGACGCCGGCCAGGAAGGTGCCCAAAGCCGGTGACAGCCCGACCATCGTCATCAACACGGCCGTTGCAACCACCATCAGCAGTGCCAGTGCAGTATACATCTCGCGCAGGCGCGCATGGTGGATGTACCGAAAAACAGGGCGGGTCAGGTAAATGCCCGCAAGGATCACCGCAATCACGGCGCCTATGGTGACCAGCGTGACACCCCAGGCGGGCAAGCCTTCGACAAGGCTCATCGTGGCATGATCATCGTGATGATCATCGGCCACACGCTCAACACTGCCATTATTCGACAGGGTCATCATTGCGGGCACTGCCAGCAATGGCAGCGTGGCCAACATCGGGATCACCGCAATATCCTGCGTCAACAGGACCGAGAATGTGGATCGCCCACCGCTGGTCCGCATCAACCCCTTTTCGGTGAGCGTTTGCAGGACAATCGCGGTTGAGGACAGCGCAAAGATCATACCAATCGCCAACGACGTGGCCCAATCATACCCCAGAAACAGCGCGCCAGCAGTGACCGCTAGCATCGTGATGCTGATCTGTGAGCCACCCAAACCAATCAGTTTTTGCCGCATCGCCCACAGCGCACGGGGATCCAGTTCCAAACCAATCAGGAACAGCATCATGACGACGCCGAATTCCGCAAAATGCTGCAAATCCTGTGTTTCGGACCCGACAAGTCCGGTCACCGGGCCAATCATGATCCCGGCCAGCAGGTAACCCAGGACCGATCCAAACCCCAATCGCGCGGCGAGCGGTACGGCAATAACTGCCGCCCCCAGATAAATCGTCGCCTGAAATAGAAAGGAGTCCATGAATGCCCGCGTTGTTCCTGCTTGGTCAGTCGCCTCTTTTGCACTCTACTGTGCAAAGGGTTGTTGAAAAGGCATAATTATTACAGTTTTCCGCGGTTTTCTGCAGATGCATTATTCAGGCAGACTTTATGATCAGAACGCCTATCTCAGCCGCGCTTCGGCAATTGCTGATTGCCCAAGTGCCAGCGGATTTTGCCGATTGGCTTGATTTTGTCGCCATCGGCGCATTGCTCGCCTATGTCTGGATGGTCGATCCGATGGTGTTTGCCGTGCTAGCCGTGGCGATGGGGCTGCCGTATCTAATAATCGGCCCTGTGGCAGGGGTGGTGGTTGACAGATCATCGGTCAAATCGGTTCTGATCCTCAGTAATCTTGGCCGGGCGCTCGCCACAGCGGCGTTGTTCCTTGCGCCCAGCTGGCCGGTGCTGATGGTGATTGTCGCCCTGCGCGCCACGGTCGATACATTCTACACACCCGCCAAACAGGCCGCCATTCAGGCGTTGACAACAAAGGATGATCGTACGCGGGTCAACGGGCTGAGCCACGCGATCAATCAGGCCTCCAAGATCGTTGCGCCGGCCCTAGGCGGCGGGCTGCTGATCTGGCTTTCCCCCCAGCATATCTTTGCAATCAATGCATTAGTGTCAGTTTTGGCGGCGTTGCTGTTGTGGACTTTGCCGGTGATCTTCCGGGATATCGGTACCAGCGATGCAGAGCTTGGACTGCGGCAAAATCTGTCCGCTGGGATGGATGTCGTGCGCAGCTCGCCGGTTTTGCGCGCGGCGCTGATCATGATGGGGGCGGGATACTTTGCGATGTTCTTTTATGACACGCTGATTGCGCCACTGACGCGTGACCTGGGCTACACGGAAACGATCCTTGGCCTGTCACTGGCTGCTGTTGGGGCAGGCGGTGTTTTGGGGGCATTGGCGCTAGGCGCTGGCCCCGCAGATAAGCAGCCGTTCGTTATGATCGGGATTGGCTCTGGTATCGCTGCTTTGATCGTAATGATGATCGGTGGGTTTGAGGTGACGGGCCAAAAACTCAGCCACCTCGCATTCATCGGGCTTTTCGGGCTTCTGGGTTTTTGCAGCGCCATGACCGTCGTGCCTTTTCGTACGATCATTCAAAACAACGTCAGCAGCGCCCGGATCGGACGCGTTACCGCGCTGAGCGAGGCAGTAAATACTATCGCGTTACTGACGGCCCCGTTCGTTGGGGCGGCCATCGCATCCGCCTTTTCCATCGGCGCGTCCTTTATCTGTGGGGGCGTCGTCATGCTGCTGGTCGCGATCCGTGCCATGCAACTGCGCGCACTGCGCTAGACGGGCAGAGGCGCGTCGGATTTCACGCGCTCCATCACGATCTGGCTTTGCACCCGGCTGACGGCGGGATGGGGCAGCAGGATTTGCTGGACCAGGTTATTCAGCGCAGCCAGATCGGTGCAGTAGACACGCAGCAGGTAATCCGCTTCTCCGGTCAGGGTCCAGGCGCCCACAACCTCCGGCCTTATCTGGGTCAGGCGGACAAAATCGCGGGCGTTCTTTTCGGTATGGGTCGCCATGACAATCTGGATGAACGCTTCAACCGTTAGCCCAACCTTTTCGGGCGACAGACGCGCGCGATACCCAGCGATATAACCTTCAGCCTCTAATCGCTGCCGGCGACGGCCCGCCTGGGAGGCTGACATATTCAGGGCGTCACCCAAATCCTGCGCGGTCAGTGTGGAATCACGCTGCAAGGCGGCAAGCAATTTCAGGTCACCATCGTCAAGGATCATGCGGGGTTCCGTCGCAAATTTCTAGAAACTTGCGGAAGTGTCGCACAAACTTGCAGATGTTTCTAGAACTATGCGCGCCCTCAGCGCTCTGCACGCGATAAACTGGGACAAACGCGAACAGGAGATTGACCCATGGGACCCTTCCCGCACGACGCCCCCAAAGCCACGATCACATCTGAGAACCCCGCTGGCACAGACGGGTTTGAGTTTGTTGAATTCGCGCATCCCGAACCCGACACGTTGCGGGATCTTTTTGGCAAAATGGGCTACACCCACACCGCCACGCACAAGACCAAAGATATCGAACTTTGGCAGCAAGGTGACATCACTTACATCATCAACAATGAAGCCGATAGTCATGCACGGACATTCGTCGAAGAACACGGGCCATGTGCCCCCGCCATGGGCTGGCGTGTCGTTGATGCGCAACATGCCTTCGATCACGCCGTCAGTAAGGGCGCCACGCCGTATGAAGGTGACGGCAAGACCATGGATGTGCCCGCCATTGTCGGCATCGGCGGCAGCCTGATTTATTTCATCGATCAATATTACGAAGCGAACCCCTATAACGATGAATTCAATTGGGTCGCCAAGGCGCATCCGATTGGCGTCGGGTTCCACTACCTCGACCACCTGACTCACAATGTCCACAAGGGGAACATGGACACCTGGTTCAAATTCTACGGCGACCTGTTCAATTTCCGTGAAATCCGCTTTTTTGACATCGAAGGTAAATATACCGGTCTTCTGTCCCGCGCGCTGACATCGCCGTGCGGGCGTATCCGCATCCCGATCAACGAAGATCGGGGTGAGACCGGGCAGATCGTCGAATATCTCAAGCGTTATAATGGGGAAGGCATCCAGCACATCGCCGTCGGCGCACATGACCTTTATGATGCAACCGACGAAATCGCCAAACGCGGCATCAAGTTCATGCCCAAACCACCTAGCACGTATTATGACCTCAGCTACACACGGGTTGAGGGCCATGATGAACCGCGCGACCGCATGGAAAAGCACGGGATCCTGATTGATGGTGAAGGCGTCGTTGATGGTGGCGAAACCCGCATTCTTCTGCAGATTTTCAGCAAGACGGTGATCGGTCCGATCTTCTTCGAATTCATCCAGCGCAAAGGCGACGATGGTTTTGGTGAGGGCAACTTCAAAGCCCTGTTCGAGTCGATTGAAGCGGACCAGATCGAACGTGGCGTGCTAGAAACCAGCTAGCCCGACGGCAATTCCAGCGCATAGGTCCGCCCACGTTTCACATAGTTCAGCGCCGACTCACCGATGGCGGTCACCTGACCGCCATCAAGCGCGCTGCCTACCTCGACCCGCACGTAACGTCCGTTGCTCAGCCGGACCAGCGCGCGTCGTGCATTCGGACGACCATAAACCCCGATCAGGTTCATTTCCCGCAAGCGGATCACGTCATCTTGCGTTGCGGCACGTGCCACCCCGCCAGGCACGGGGGCATAATTCTGCGGCGCGACCGGTGCGGCCGTGCGCACTGGTGATGCCGGCGCGGCTGGCGCGGGCGCTGCCTGCTGGCTTTCGATCCGGGCGCGGGCTGCCGCAACAACACTGTCAAAATCTCCTGGACGCAGGGCCGGTCGTAACGATGCGACGACGGCCTGCGGTGTCGCATCCACGATCGCATTCGCGGCTTCTTCCGCTTCAATCCCTGCGATAATGGCTGTGATATCCGGGGTGCCGGGATCCGCCGGACGTGCAGTTGACGCCAGATCGGACGGGCGCGGTTCTGGCCGCGCGCCAGCCAATGCCGGGTCAGCAGATGCGGTTTGCGACTGCAGCGTGGACAACGCGACACCGCCCGGTGGAGGGGTCTCTGCTGCAACATCAAGCGGTGTCGTTACGTCAACCTCTTGCGCCGCAGGCTCTGGCAAGGCGGCATCTGCCGGGCGCAATGGCGGCACGATGTCTGGGCGTCCTGCGACGATCACCACACCTTCCGGTGCAGGGGCGAGCAACGCCATACGCTCCAGATCATCGGGGCTGAGTTCAGGGCGGAGTTGGATCGCCAGATCCGGCGCGCCCGCAAAGACGACGGCGCCTTCGGGTGTCAATGTACCTTCGGGCGTCGCAAGGATAAAGCCATCCGCATCAAGCGGAAATGCCACGTCGGCGGGCGGTGGGTCCGCAGGGGCAAGAAAGCTTAGATCGGTCGCCAGATCGTCCTGCAGCGGCACATCAGGCTGTGCCAGCCGGCCCGGCACCGTGTCGGGCACCGGCACAATCATGCCTTCGGTTGAGGTTGTCCCCGGCACATCCACAAAACGCGGTGCCCGTTGCCAGACACCGGTCGCCGTATAGATGCGCGCGGCATCTGCAGGGCTCAGCACACGCCCGCGCAAGATCGGGGCACCCACCGTTGCGGCCGCTTGTTCCTGTGCCGGCGCATCAGGCGCAGGCTGGATCGGGCTGGGCAAGGCGTCCGGCACCGTCGCGGCTGTCAGTGCTTGGGGCTCTATGTCCGTAGGCGGCGCATCTGTCACACCGGCGATCGCATTTACGTCTCCGCTCGGATCCGTCGGGGCGGTAATGTCGGCGATATCAGTTTGCGGTGGTGACGGCGCCGGTCCAGTCGTCTCGGTCTCTGTGGTTGTTGTGGGTGCCGCGGATGCCTCTTGCAGGGCTTCTTCGACGGCGATTGCTGTAGGATCGTCTGGAATGATTGCAGCATCTGTATCACGCAGGACGGCCCAAGCCATAACGCCGATCAATACCAGACTGACTGCGATGGCCCCGGCAATGAGGGCCGGACGCCGATTGTCGTTTGCTGTGGGAACCGGTGGTATCGGCTGTGCAGGAGGGGGCGTTTGCAGTTTTGGCGCAGCGGCCAGCGTGGGTGGCGCTAACGCAATCAAGCGGCTGCGCTGGCGGCGCGATCGGATCAGTTTGGGTTTGTGATATTCTGCAATGACCGCGTCAAAAAGCGGCGGCGCGAACAGATCGAGATCCGTTGGAATGACAACCCGTGCCGGTGCCGCAGGTTCAGGCGGTGGCGCAATGGTTGGCTCCGCAACTGCCGTAGTCGACGCGATAGGTTGCGCCGTCACCTCGGCAATGACGGTGTCAAAGAGTGGCGGCTGCTCTGGCGCGGCTTTTTCCTGCGTGGGCTCCTCTGCTTCGCTTGTCTGCTCGGCGGGGGCTTCCACGGTTTCGACAGGCTGATCAGATGGGTCATCTGATATACCCGGGTCAGCCGCGAGGATTTCTGCCGGCTCTTCTGATTTGTCACCTGCATCCAGCGCAAGTGGCAGTGTCGGCTTGTCCTCGGACAAATCAGCAGGAGCGGGCGGAGGCGCGACGGTCTCACCCTGCGGCGCGTCCGCATCGGGTTTGTCATCCACAAAGGGCGCGAGTGCGGCCGCCAAATCAAACCCTTGCGACGGCGCCTCATCCTCGGCCGACTTTTCTGGTTCGGGCGGTGGGTCGGATTTAGACAGCGCGGCTGTCAGGTCCAGATCGTCGTCCGAAGGCGGGATCACCTCTTCGGGCAGATCGAACACCAGTAGCCGTGATTTGATCCGGGTGCCCACGACCATGACGGGCAGTGGATCGCGTTCAACCTCACCATCCCAGCCAAGAAAATCGCGCATCATCGAGGTTGGACCGAAAAACACCTCTTTCTGGAATGTGAATGGTTCGGGCACCGCAACAAAGCAGACCGGGTTGAACCCGTGCGCATGGGCAAAGGTTTCGGCCTCCACCAGCGTTTCGCGCGCGACAGCTGCAATATGTGTGCGTCCGCCAAAGCGCTCGCAGTCAATCACCAGCTCATTCAGCGCATATGGCGTTGCACCGTCGAGTTCGGCGTTGATGTCCTCTTCTGTGGTCTGGGTGCTGTCGATGGCGATATATTTGATCTGATCCAACGGGATGATCAGTTTGGTGCGCAAACCATCAGGTGCGAGTGCTTCGGCCTTCGCGCGCAAGTCTGCCAAGACAGTGTCGAGGTTTTCATCCTCCACATCGGCCCGGCCAACACGCTTCCAACCGTGCTGCACACGGTGCAGCAGCTCAATTCCTTCGAACGAAAGCGATAGTGCGAAATTCGTGGTCATCGAACGCATCTAGCATGTTGGTGTTCATGGCAAAACGCGTTTTGCCCGTCGCGCGTGACCCTACAGCAGAAACCCGCCCGCGCCAAGTGCGGGGCGGGTGTCCTTAAGATCAGGCGGTCGCCTTGGCCAATGCCTGATCGAGATCGGCGATCAGATCATCGGCATCCTCGATCCCGATGGACAGGCGCACAATGCCGGGACCGGCGCCCGCGGCCTCTTGTTGGTCAGCGGTCAACTGGCGGTGGGTTGTACTGGCGGAATGGATGATCAGGCTGCGTGCATCGCCCAGATTGGCCACATGGCTAAAGATTTCCAGACTATCGACCAGCTTCACGCAAGCCTCGTACCCACCCTTGACGGCAACGGTGAAGAGCGCACCGGCACCACGGGGGCAGATTTTCGGGGCCAGTTTGGAATAGGGCGAACTGGGCAGACCCGCATAGGTGACGTAATCGGTGCGTGGATCATCCTCGAGCCATTGGGCAACCTTCATTGCATTCTCCACATGGCGTTCCATGCGCAGCGACAGTGTTTCGATCCCCATCAGCGTGTAATGCGCGGCTTGCGGATTCATCGTCATCCCAAGATCACGTAAACCGATGGCGATGCCGTGGAACGTGAAGGCGAGCGGGCCGAATGTCTCTGCGAATTTCAGGCCGTGATAGGCAGGCTCCGGTTCGCTAAGCGAGGGGAATTTATCATTCGCGGCCCAGTCGAATTTGCCGCTGTCCACCACGCAGCCCCCAGTGACGGTGCCATTGCCTGTCAGGTACTTGGTCGTTGAATGCACAACCAGCGTCGCCCCATGTTCAATCGGGCGGCAGAGATAAGGCGTGGCCGAGGTGTTATCGACGATCAGTGGGATACCGGCATCGTCAGAGATGGCCGAGATTGCGTCCAGATCGGTGATATGCCCGCCGGGATTGGCAATTGCCTCGCAGAATACTGCGCGGGTGTCATCGTCAATGGCCGCTTTCACGGCGGCATGGTCATCGAAATCCACGAACTTGGCGGACCAGCCGAAGCGTTTGATGGTCTGGGAAAATTGCGTGACCGTGCCCCCGTAAAGACGGCTGGAGGCCACGATGTTGCGGCCCGGTTGCATCAGCGGAAACAGCGCCATGATCTGGGCTGCATGTCCCGATGAACAGCAGACACCACCCACGCCACCCTCAAGCGTCGCAATCCGTTCCTGCAGCGCGGCCACAGTCGGGTTTGTCAAACGCGAATAGATGTAACCCACTTCCTGCAGGTTGAACAAAGCCGCTGCATGCTCGGCATCGCGGAACACGTAAGCCGTTGTTTGATAGATCGGCACTTGCCGCGCGCCGGTCGCCGGATCAGGCCGCGCGCCTGCATGGATCTGCAACGTGTCAAAGCCGTAACTTGGGCCGTCGGTCATGTCTGTCTCTCCCTTTGAAATCTGTTGGGCGAAGGTGTAGGCGGAAATGGGGCGACCCTCAACGGCACCGGCAAAAAAGGACGCGAAGTTACCACGAAACCGTTCACCGGCCCTTCACATGTCGGATCCAACATCGCCTTTCAGCAACGGGCAGTAAGGTGAGTTCGGTGATCAAAAGAACCAGGATGCCGACACCCCAAATTCTGTGACGTCATCGGCATGATCGGGGCGCAGATACCGGGACCGCAGTCGGATATCCCAGGTCTGGCTTTGACCAAAGCGCATATCTGCGCCAGCCTCGAACCGATCATTGCCATCATCGCCCGTCGCCGCCAGATAGCGCGCATGTGCGACGAGCCGGAAACGATCACCCAGCGATCCAACAAAGGCGATGCCGGGCCCGGCTTCGGCGTTTGCCTGCCGGTCGTTGGCGGCAAAGCGGGTCTCCAGAAACATCGCCGCTGCCGCTTGCTGGCCAAACGGCAGGCTGAATCCAATCGCGCCTTCCGCAAACCCTACAATGCAACTGTCACAGGTCAGATCGCGGTCTTCCGCACCAACCCGAAACTTCCACGCGCGCGCCCGGTCGTAGGGCAAGCCCGTGGGCGACACGTTGAATGCGTCGACGCGCAAAAGATCAAGCCGGCGCAACAAGATCCTGCCATCCCGGATCATCAGACGCAGATCGCCCATTGCGACGCCCGCATAAGGCAACGCGCCCGCATCAAGCGACAGAAGGTCCGAATAGGCGGGGCGGAGGCGGATTTCGACACCATCACCGAGCGCACTGTTTGATAATGGCGTGATCTGCAGCAGCGAGGTGCGGTGGCCATCGCTGGGCGGTGCTATGTTGCGCGGGGCGGGTGTCAGCGCGCGCCCCGCCGGTTGGCCCAAACGCAACAACACCAATTGGCGCTGCAGCGCCTCAGCCTCTTGCGCACGATCCTCGTCGCTTGCGAATTTTTCGCGGCCAAAGCGCGCGTAAATCAGCGCCACCTCCAGGATGCGCGCCTGGCTGGCAGGACTGGCGTTTTGAAACGTGCTTGGTCTTTCGGTCTGGGCGGCGTCAATCATTTGTGCCAGCAACTGGCGCAATGCACGCTGTTCGTCGCGGTCCAATGCGGCATAGGCCTGCCGGAAGTCCTGCTGCCGCGATGCGACCAATGAAACCTCCGCGACGACTGGGCGCCCATCAGCGCGTGTCATCTCCGACAACTCTTCAAACAGATCGGCGGGTGTGGACCATATCTTGATGTCCGGCATGGTCGGCTGATCCAGAACGACCGACAAAAGCGTGGCGAATTCATAGGCGCAATTGCGCGTCAGAAAGAAATAGGTATTTCTGGCATCCTGCAATTCCCATGTGTGATCGACCAGCAATGCGACCTCATCCGGGTCAAGGTTCAACCGGTACTCCCACAGGTCCCGCAACTGACTGTCGCCATAATCATGGCGCTGCTGGAAATACGTCGTGGAACTGTAACTGGACGGATAGCCGCCCAGCAGGCCCCGTGCCATGTAGACGACAGCGTTTTCGTTTTCGGGGACCAAAGCGCCGAAGTTCACGCTGCGGTCATCAAGGTCCTGTGCGCTCTGGGCGCCGTCCCCATCTTCGTTGAACTTCATCAGGATATGGCCAAAGAACGACGCGGGGTTGCCCAGATCGCCGGATGCGAAAACCAGGCTGATGCTGGTGATGTTGCCATTCCGCCGCCACCTTTGCAGGTCAGGGCAGGGGGGCTGATTGGCAGGCTGCCAGTCCAGGCTGTTCTGCAGGAACCGCATTCGTGCAGGATAGCGGCAGATGGCATGTGCATTTGGGTCGGCTGGCAGCGGAGCCAAAGCCGCCTTCAAGGTGGCGATCAATTCTGCGCGTGTGTCCTGTGGGCCTTCCGGGCTCAGGAAAAAGGGGCCGGGTGCAATCTCGCTCCGGGTGCCATTGGCCGTGTTGTCGCGAAAATGCAGAAGGTCACGCCAGCGTTTCGCCTCATGCAGGTTCATTGCATCGGCGCGTGCGATCAATGCGTCGACCTGCATATCAAACGCAAAGGCCGCCCGCGATGCAAGCAACGCGATCAGAAGAACGACGAGGCGCAGCATATTCTCATGTCCGGAAAAAGCGCAGCAAGAGCACGCTTGGGGTGCCGGGGGCATCAGGTGATGCCCCCAGTTTCAAATCGTTACTCGATTGGCGCGCACTGGCCGGGATATTTCGCAGCCACAGTGGTATACATATCGACATACATTTCGCGCGCTTTGTCAGCCTGTTCCATCGAGGCATAGGCTGGATCAGCGACAGTCGTGCCGAGGTGATCGCGCATGTCGTCGATGAGAGAGGCGCGAATTGACGCGTCGCATTCCATCACGTCCATCAGTGCTGTCAGGTATTCGCCTTCACCCACAGCGGTCTCCATCTCAAACTGCGGATATGCCGCATGCATCATGCGCGCCGATACACCTGCACCGCCCGAGCAGCTGCCAGGAACCAGCAGGCCCTGGGTCAATACGGTTGGCGAAGAAATCAGAATATTGACGAGTACGGGACCAATCGGATCCTCGGCATCAGGAAAAATGGCACCACCCAGGCCGCAATCGGTATAAATGTCCCCAATATCCTTCGACTGTGCAAATGCAGAGCCGGACAAAAGGGTTAATGTGGCTGCTGCGGAAGCGGCGAGAGTAATAACTTTTTTCACTTGGTGTCTCCATTTGGACTACTATTGATGTGCACAAGTCGAAGTTGAACGACGAATCGCTTTTTCAGGTTATCTTCAAATTTTCGTGAAACAATAGTGATGTTTTCCAAGCGTTTAGTGATTGGACGTCGTGTCGCAGTCTAAAAATGACGCAGCGTCATCTTCATCGGTTAAGTCAATCGGCCCTGCCTTCTGTTACCGCATCCAAAATCCGGCCGCCTTGATCTTGTTGCGCAATGCCCTTTCCTTGCGCGGCAATGCGTTCCGATCGAACATGGCACGCACCTTGTGACCCCGCCCCTGATAGATCAGCCGTTTTATTGGATCGTGCTGTTTAAGCAGTTTTTTGATCTTGTTGGGTGCAGTCACCTGTCCCATGGCCGCGATCTCTGCGTCCGATGCGCGCGCATAAAACAGCGGCAGCGCACGGTAGTGACAGCTGACCGAGCCGTCCAGACCGTCAAGCTCGGGTCCGGGGCGTCCTCCGCCCAACCCGTGAACGACAAGCGGCAATGCAATTTGATCCAACCAGGGATCAAGGGGCTGGATCACCAGTTCCGGCGGCGGATCTTCTCGGATTGACACTGCATATTCAGTAAACCGCGTCCCAAACACTGCCGGGTCAGCGCCGAAAAACCATCCTGCATTGAAATAAAGATATCGTTCCCAGTATTCATCGGGCTGCGCGAGGTCCAGCGAGCTTTCAAAATCCAATCCGAACCGATCATAAAGCGACTTCCAAATCGCGGTGTAGCCCGGCCAATAGAGCTCTTCCACGGGCCAGGTCGGCCCGCGCCGCATCGATGCAGCCGGGCGGCTAAAATCAAAAGGAACTTGGCCCAGATCGCCTGTGATCAGCGTGTCGGTATCGAAAAAAACAAAGGGTTGGTCCGGGGGGAGAACCTGCAACCCTTCGATCTTGTTGCCATAAGGATAGCTGTGCCCAAAATGGACAGATCCAAAGGGACAGATTTCGGCACCCAAGTCGCGCAGCGCATCCTTGATATCGCCTGACATCCGTGGGTCATGCGGCCATAGGGGACCGGGCTGTGGTTCTGCAACGCAAAGACGTCCGGAAAAGCTGCGCGCAAAGGCACGCAATGACGCGGCAAAGATCAGCGCCTCGTATTGCAGGCGGCCCGCCTGGCCGACGATCATGATGTTGAAAGGTTGAGCCTTTGGCATGCTGCGCCCTGTTTGATCCGCTTGGGCGTGGTTCCTATACCTTCGGCGCTTCGTCACGCAACCGCCGGGGCTGGACCCAGATAGGTATGTTCGTCACTCAGATGGATGGCATGTGCGGGCTTGCCCGGTGTGAAATGGCCCCATCCCGCCTGCGACCGGAGACACCTTGCTGGCAGCGACGTTGCCATTGCGTAGGCGCGTGCGCGGGGGATCCCCATATGGTCAATCAGCACCGAAATGGCTTGGGGGAGGTCCAGATCAGCGCCAGCCAGCGTGCCATCTGCCAGCGTCAGCCGACCGTCCTTGCGTGACACTGTGCGGCCGTTTAGCTGAAACTGCCCAATATCCGATCCCAGAGTGGCCATTGCATCAGTGACAAGAAAGATGCCTTCGCTTGCGTTCAGCGCAATCTGCATACTGGTGGCGTGGACATGGATGTTGTCGGCAATCAGCCCCGCCGCAATACCGGACGTGCCGAGCGTGGCGCCCACCAGCCCCGGTTCACGACTGCCCAATGGGTGCATGGCATTAAACAGATGGGTGACGCAGCTTGCTCCAGCGGCAAAGGCGGCCTGTGCGGCGTCAAAACCACAAGCTGTATGCCCCAATGCAACCATCACACCGCCCGCAGACAAGCGTTTGATCTGCTCCAGCGTCGCGCTTTCCGGCGCGACAGTGACCATCACATTTGGCAGACGTCGCGCCGCGTCCAGTAACAGCGCCTCATCGGCTGCCTCCATCGGGCGGATAAGGGCAGCGTAATGGGCGCCTTTTTTCGCGATTGCGATATGCGGACCTTCCAGATGAATGCCGATAATGCCGGGCACATCCTGCGCAATCGCGGCCTCAACCGCGTCAATTGCTGCGCTGGTTTTGTCCGGAGTATCTGTAATCAGCGTCGGCAGTAGCGCTCTTGTGCCAGTGCCAGCAAGGGCCGCGGCGATAGTGTGCAAGCCGGTGACGGATGTGGCGTCGTTGAACATAACCCCGCCACCGCCATTGACCTGCAAATCGACGAAACCGGGCAGGATCACGCCCGTCTCATAAGTCTGCTGATCATAGCCATTTGGTACGGCGTTGTTAGTAACAATCGCCTCAACCAGGTTATTCCGCAACAGCAGTGCTGCGTCGCGATGCAATAGTTTGCCGTCAAATATCTCTGGCGCGATCAAAGCAGTTTTCGTCATGATGTTGCCGACCGATCTACTGCGCGACGGAGCGCAAGCTGCATGGCACCGTCCAAAGCACTGCCTCGTGCTGGAACGATCGCGCGGCGCATCGTCGCATCAAGATAATCCGCATATGCGGGCCCAATGCCTCCGGTCAGGCACAATGCGGTGTCTTCCGTCCAGCCTGCCGCACGAATGCACGCCATCAGATAGGTGGCCCCGTCCTGCATCAGGGCGATGCCATCTGTGTCGCCTGCGCCAGCTGCGTCGATCACAAGCGGGGCGAGGGCAGCGATGTCGTGTGGCGGCGCAGTCTGTGCAAAATCGGCAAGTGCGGCAGGCGTGCCGCCATATTGCG